>JADHUF010000001.1 GCA_016784625.1 Candidatus Nitrosopumilus sp.
AACAATAAATTTATCAACGAAAAACGTATTGATAAATATGAATTTTTCAATATACTTAAAATATCTATAAGAATTTTCAAAGGAATATTCACAAAAGACTCTTATGATAAGATGCTAGAATAATTTTAATGACTGCAGTAAATATTGAAACCAATTTTGGAAAGATTTCATTTAAACTTATACCTGAATTAGCACCAGAAACAGTCAGAAATTTTGAAAAATTAACTAGAGATGGATTTTATGATGGAACTCTATTCCATAGAGTTATTCCTGGATTTATGATTCAAGGAGGCGACCCAAATACAAAAACTGATAACAAGGTGTCATGGGGAATGGGAGGACCAGGATATAATATTAAGGCTGAATTTAGTTCAAGATCTCATTTACGAGGCATAGTTTCTATGGCTAGATCACAAGATCCAGATAGTGCAGGCTCACAATTCTTCATAGTGACATCAGATAGTACATTCCTAGATAGACAATATACTGTGTTTGGCGAAGTAACAGAAGGTATGGATGTTGCGGATAAAATTGTAAATCTTGAAAGAGATGGTAATGATTGTCCTTTAGAAAAAGCACAAATAATTCATGTAACTGTGGAATAAATGAATATGAAGATCCTTGGATTTTTAGTAATTCTATCAATAATATTTGTCATTCCTGTAGCTGATGCTCAAATTTCACTTGGTCAAAAAGCTGAACAAAAGTCAGTGGAGATCATTATAAATTCAGTTGGTGAAGTTCATGTCAAGCATGTTGTATATCCATCAAATTATCCAAAAGATCTTGAATTGATTGATGGAACAGTTTCAAATATTTCAGTTACAAATGAAAATGGAGAGGAACTACTATTCTCATATAATAAAGATAGAAATATGGGATTGATTCAGCCATCTGATGAAGAATCAATTATCGAATATAACCTTCAAAATGTACTTTCGCAAAAAAATAATTTATGGATATGGGATTTCAGCTATATTGAAACAACTTCTTTTATTTTACCTGAAGAAGTAGATATATTATTTATTAATAAGAATCCTGTTTTTTTGGATGAAAAAAAAGGTATTTCCTGTCATTTTTGTACGATGATTTTAGAATATTCAATTAATGAACCAAATAATATTAAACAAGTAAACTGGGAGGATAAAGAATTTCTTGTAGAGATTAAAACTCTTGCAGAAATAGAAAATTTTGATTTTGATTGGCTTAATAAAAAAATTAGTTTTAAAGTAAATGATGATAATCAATATGTTACTACTATAATTCCATTAGAACTATTATGGAATCCATATTTAGTATTTCTTGATGATGAAAGAATTTTGGGACACGAGTTCATCAATAACGGAACTCATGTTTGGCTTAGTATGAAACCTGAAACATCAGGAGAAATTTCAATTATAGGAACTACTGTAATTCCTGAATTTCCAATAATTGCCCCACTAGCAATAGGATTTTTGATGATTCTAGTTGTACCATTAATTAAAAAATTTAATCTCCGCTAGAACCACACGAACAAAAACCATATTCATCAATTCTAACACTGCAAACTGGGCATTTTTCACCATAATTTACTTCCCATGGTTCCTTTCCAAAAAGTTTGAAATGATCATCAATTTCTAATGGTATGTCCCTTTTCTTTTCCAATAATTTGTATAAGTATTACAACTATACATACATTATCGGAGAAAAATCATGAAAGTTGAATGTGGTTGTCATTGTATAAAGTGTAAAAGCACAGATCTTCAATCAAATAGAATTGGAGAAATTGAGGAAGATGGATATTATGACATGCATCATACATGCAACAAATGTAATACACATTTTGATCATTTAGATGGAAAAACTTTTTCTAATTGTAAAAAATGTAATTATTTTATTAGTTAGCTACTAATGGTTCTTGAACAAAATAATGAATTCGGTTCTCATGAGAGTTTTTCATAATTTCTTTACCTGATGCCATTTTTGCTAAAGCTTTTGATACATCTAACAAACTTGCAGCCCAACCATATTCTCTAAGTTGCTGAACAGTTTCAGTAACTGTTTTTGGAGAATCAAAGAATCTACTTGTTTCTAAAATTCGTAATTTTGATTTAATTTCATGAGAAGTAATAGGTGTTGGTTCATTAAATTCTGGTTCATATACTTCAGCATCATTCAAGTATTCCAAACCAGATTGAGCTAAATGATCAGATTGAGTAGATTCAGTATCATATACAATTTTTGCATGATTTTCTGGTAAATGATGCGAAATATTATCTATAACTTCACCTAGTGTTTGATTATCTATATAGAAATCTCTAGAATCAACCTCAATTTCGTTTTCTCCAAGTTTAAGTTTAATTTTTGCCAATGAGAAATAGTCATTAAATCTTGATTTATTTTGTTAGCTCTAAGGAGCTTTAAGATTAGATCAAAACTTTTACACAATTTATTGGGATTTTTTTCCTTTTGTGTTAAAATGCAGTTTTACAAGAATTAACTATGAAATCATCCAAAAAAGGTGGCCTAATTGTTCTCTTTGTACTAGGCATGAGTATTTTTGGATATTCACAGTATGCATCTGCATCAGAGATAGGAGTAAGCATTACTCAGAGTGAATTATTGAATGAAAATGAAAAAGGCTCAAACTATAATATAGAATTACGATTTGAGAATCCTTCATTATTAATATTAAGTGGAGGAGATACTGAATTTTTTATTATCACTAATAATGAAATGGTGGGTGAAGGACAGTTAGAGCCATTCACATTACAACCATTAAGCAGTAGTTATGTCAAAGGGACATTTCATACAGACTCTAACATTGATGAAGAATCTCAATCTGTCAAAATTACAGGAATAACAAAATATGATATATTCTTTACATCAATTGATATTCCATTTGTTTATTATCCAACTGATGAACAAGCAAGAGAATTTATACATCAAAATTAATTTCTTCATAAATGCTCACAGTTTTTGGTTCAACTGCATTAGATACAATTAGAACTCCCAAAAAAATATTAAGAAATGTTTTAGGAGGAGCAGCAACTTTTGCAGCAATTTCTGCAAGTAATTTTGTAGATACTGGATTAATTGCAGTGGTTGGAAAAGATTTTCCAAAACAGCATCAAAAGATTTTATCTAAATATCTTGATTTACAAGGATTAACTATCAAAGAAGGTAAAACATTTCGTTATGATGGAAGTTATGATAATACACTAAGTACCAGATTTACTTTAAAAACTGAACTAAATGTACTTGCTGATTTTAAACCAACTGTTCCTGAAGCTTATAGAAAATCTCAGTTTGTATATCTTGCAAATAATGATCCTGAACAGAATATTTTACTAATCAAAGAATTTGATAAAGTAAAATTTTCAATGTGTGATACTATAGATTTCTGGATTTCTACCAAACGAGAAGCAGTGATTAAGATGATAAAAGCTGTAGATGCAGTTGTAATAAATGATGAAGAAGCCAAACTTCTCACAAAAGAATTCAATTTGATAAAATGTGCAAAAAAAATGATGCAATGGGGAGCAAAATACGTAATTATCAAGAAAGGAGAACATGGTTCACTCATGTTTTATGATGATGTAATTTTCCCAACAGCAGGATTTTCGTTAGAGGATGTGGTGGATCCGACAGGAGCAGGAGATTCTTTTGCTGGAGCAATGATTGGATATCTTGCAAGCAAAAAATCAACTAGTCTATCTGATATTAAAAAAGCAGTAGTTTATGGAAATGTGTTAGGATCGTTTGCAGTTGAGAGATATGGCTTGGATGGATTACTAAAAATTAAAAAGTCTGATATTACAAAACGAGTAAAGATCTATGAAAAAATGATCCGATTCTAAAAAGACTTAAGTTCAATTATTTCTCAAATTAATTTATCATTGTCACAAGAAATATCTGAAAAAGATCGTTTGGATACAATATTCAAACTTCAAAAAGGTCTATCAGAAATGATGAACCTTGACAGGTACCCAAAAGATTCTGAAGGAAGAGTTTCTGCATTGTGTACTGCAATTATGCATGAGGCAGTTGAATTACAAAGAACAACAAATTGGAAATGGTGGAAAACACCAACTAAATTTGATGAAGCAGAAGCAAGAGAAGAATTAATTGACATATGGCATTTTGTTGTTCAGGCATCACTTGAGCTAAATCTAACACCAGATGATATTGTAAATGAATACAAAAAGAAAAATGAGATTAATCGAGAAAGACAGAGAACTGGGTACTAGAAAATTCTAATTTTATCTAAAATTGTTTCAAAATTAGTTTCATTAATTAAATTTACAAGAGTTATATTATTTTGAAAATATTGTATCTCAGATTTAGAAACAGTAAGGTATGGATCTGGACTGATTGAATAAATTATTTTATTATTTTTATTAACTCCATTTTTGTGTAATTGAAACAATGAATGACCAGCTTTATGACCCCAAACTTCTTTTCCACAAACAATGATAGTTGTAATTTTTTGATTTTTATTTACGTGTTTGATAATTGAATCAATTCCTTTATTTTCAGAAAGTAATCTTCCTACTATCGATATATGATTTAGAATTTTAGAATTTGCAAATTGTTTGAGTAAATCTATGCTTGAGAGCGTACAAACTGCTATTGATAAATTAGGATTTCCACGATAAGACTCTTCAGGAATGGGTAAGATGATTTTACATAATTCTCCAATTGTCTCACCTAGAGCATTCACAATATATCACGCATGGTTTTGGCAATAAATTCAATATTTTTTTGAGTTACTTTTGGATGAATTGGTAGAGAGATAACATGTGAAGCTGCCCAATCAGTAACAGCAAGTTTAGTTTTTAATTTGTAAAATGAGGTTTTATGAACTGGTGTAGGGTAATAAGATACAGCACCAATTCCTTTTTCATTTAGTTTCTTCAAAAGTTTATCGCGTTTTTTAGTTGCAATAGTATAAAGATACCAATTAACATTTTCATTTTTTCTTTGTTGGGGAAGTTTAATTTTAAGATCAGAAATTAATTTTGATAAAAGTTCTGCATTCTTTTTTCTAGACTTTAGAAAGTTTGGAAGTTTTTTTATTTGAATAGTTGCAATGGCAGCACTTATTTCAGGTAATCGTAAGTTTAGACCAAATATTCTAGTGTCATATCCATGAATCATTCCATGATTTCTAAGCATTAATAATTTATCTCTGAATTTTTTATTATTAGTTACAACAAAACCACCTTCACCTGAAGTCATTACCTTTGCAGGATACATACTAAAACATCCCATTTCAAAGAAGGTGCCAGTATGTTTTCTTTTGTAGGTAGAACCTAAAGACTGTGCAGAATCTTCAATGATTGGAAGATTATATTTTTTAGCAATTTCAGAGAGTCTTTCTACATTAGCTACATTTCCATAAAGATGAACAGGGATTATGGCACGAGTTTTTTTTGTTATTTTTTTCTGTAGATCATCTGGATCTATAGTATAATTTTCTTTTAGAATATCAACAAAAACAGGTTTTGCTCCTGTGGAAACAATAGCATTTGCCGTCGCAACAAAGGTAAATGATGGAATCAAAACTTCATCACCTTTTTTAAGATTTAATGTATAAAGTGCAGCTTGTAAAGCAGCAGTACCAGAATTAACTGCAATAGTATATTTTGATTTTACAAAAGAGGATACTGATTTTTCAAAAGCTTGAACATGTTTGCCTCCTTGGGTAGATGCAGAGGTTAAATCGCCATTTCTAAGTATAGAAGTAACTGCAGTAATCTCTTCTTTGCCTAATATAGGAATGTTAATTGCAATTTTCAACAGTAATTCTGGTTATAATCTAGGTGACTGTGTATAATAATTTACATTTTTATGTTTCAAAATTTGGTAAACGCATTATGAAACCACGTCATCTTGAAAAAACAGATACAGGTTACAGAGTTTATCTTTACATTTTTTATGTTTGTGGATTCATTATGACAGCATCTTTAATTTTTGGGGTGTATGTAACAATGATAGAATGGATACAAAATGGTACGTATGTAATGGGAGAAGCAATTCATAATACAACTATTCCTTTTGAAAATTTTGCAAGAGTAACAACTTGGATATTTTTTTCTACAATAATTGGATGGTATTGTGTTACTAGGATTGGTTGGAGAAGAACAGCCGGAAACAAAATTGTTGGTACAAAGATGGCATTACTTCAGTTAATGTTACTAGGATTTTCAATTATTTCTATCTATGAAGTTATATACAATTTTACAGTATTAAATGCTCAAATTACTGCAGGAATTATTGATGGAATAGTTCCAGATATTGATAGATTATCAATTGCCTATCCAGATCCAGATAGACCATGGAATTTAGTTTTTGCAACCAAAGTATTTCTTGCAGCTTTTATCATAAGTACTCATGCGTTTTATCTTAGTATAAAACCTAGAAAAAGCTTAGATGAGACAGAATTATAGATCGATCAAGCATTTGTATGAATATTACGTAAAAACTATTTTGTCTAGTACGTAGATATGTTTTCAGTATGGGATTATTTGGATCAAGTAAAAATGAATTAAAATGTAAGAAATGTGGTACAGTTCTATCAGATCCTGAAAGATTAAAGAAACATCAAGAAAAAGCACACAACAAGAAGAAAGAAAAATGTAGAGTTTGTGGAACCGAATTTAATACTCAAGATGATTTAAGAAAACATAAGAAAAATTGTAAGTAGATATTTAGAATAACTTTATAGGCTTAGATCTCAAAAGTTGTTTTGATTTGGATATTTTAGAAAAAGTAGATCTAGTTGAAAAACCACCAACTGAAGAAGTAGTAACACATAATGAATTAGTTGAATTATTTAAGACAAATTCATCACCAAAACATTACATCGGTTTAGAAATTTCTGGTTTCTTACATCTTGGTAGTTTAATCAGTACTGGTTTCAAAATTAATGATTTCGTTAAAGCAGGTGTCAAATGCACGGTTTTTCTTGCAGATTGGCACACTCTAATTAATGATAAATTGGGTGGAGATTGGGAAACAATCTCAAAAGTTTCAAAATATTATCAAAACGCTTTCAAGCTAGTTTGTCCTAATGCAGAAATTATCTTAGGATCAAAATTGTATGAAGAAAAGTCAGAATATTGGACTGAGCTTATCAAATTTACAAAACACATGTCACTTGCTAGAACAATGAGAACTTTAACAATAATGGGTCGTTCTGAAGATGATAAAAAAATTGAATTAGCAAATTTACTTTACCCTGCAATGCAAGCAGTTGACATTCACTATTTGGATGTAGATATTGCTCATGCAGGAATGGATCAGAGAAAAATCCATATGTTAGTAAGAGAAATTTTTCCTAAAAAGAAATGGAAAGTTCCTGTTGCTGTTCATCACAAACTATTACCAGGACTTACAAAACCTACAGATACTAATAATTCTCAGATATTAGAAAAGATGAGTAAGTCAGATCCAAATTCAGGTGTCTTTATTCATAATACAGATGATGAGATAAAGAAAAAGATTAGCAAAGCATGGTGTGAAGAAGCAAATATTCAGAATAACCCATTATTAGAGATTGCAAGAACAGTAATCCTTCATGAATTTACTGAAATGAAGGTTGAAAGACCTGAAAAATTTGGCGGTAATGTATCATATACAAATTATGATCAATTAGAAACAGACTTTGCTGAAAAGAAATTACATCCAGGAGATTTAAAACAAACCGTTGGGAATTATTTAGTAAAAATAATTTCTCCAATTAGAGAAAAACTAGATCTTAGTGAAGAACTGTATGAAGTAATAAAGAAAAGTCATTAGACTTTGAGATCTGGATTAGTCTGTTCTTCTAAATTATATTTTGATTTGTATCCTCGTGGGTTTATCATCAAATCTTTGTAAGTGTATGTAGATGAATTTCCAATAATGACAGTAGTAATCATGCCTAATTTGTCTGAATGATTAGGCAAATTTTCTAAATCAGTCATAACAATTGTTTCAGATTCTCTAAACGCTCCTTTGATAATTGCAACAGGAGTTGTGGACTTTCTATATTTTAAAAGAATTTTTCTAGTATCTTGTAATTGATGGATTCTTTTCTTACTAGCTGGATTATAAATAACAATTACAAAATCACCTTGCGCTGCGGCCTCAACTCTTTTTTGAATAATTTCCCATGGAACTAACAAGTCGCTCATACTTACAACTGCAAAGTCAGTCATCAATGGTGAACCAACTATAGATGCACAAGAATTTAGTGCAGATACACCTGGAACAATCTCAACTTGAAGCCCATCTTTAGGATTCCAACCAGTTTCAGCAAGTGTTTCATAAATTAAACCAGCCATTCCATAGATTCCAGGATCTCCACTTGATACAAGTGAAACAATTTTACCTGATTTTGCAAGATCAATACATTGATGTGCTCTTTCAACTTCTTGTGTCATTGCATAACGATAAACTGTTTTACCTTCAATTAGATCTTGAACTAAATTTACATAAGTTTCATATCCAACAATGGTATCACTTTCAACAATTACTTCTTTTGCTCGAAATGTCATATGGTTATGGTTACCAGGACCAACACCAACAATGTAGAGTTTACCAGTCAATTTTAAAACAAATCTTTTGTTAAGTAATTTATCCGTTTAGTGAAGTTTCTATTGGAATGGATCTATGAATGGGCAATTAACTATATGATCACTATTAGTTGGTCGTGCAATGCTTACAGATATCAAATCATCTACACGAAAAGAGTCAATATCAGATTTTGTCTCTAGAATTTTTGCTGATTTTGCATCATTCCATTCAACTAGATAAATTCGCCACATTGGACTATAATTTACATCTCCAAGAGCAGCACCAGCAATTCCTGCTTGAAATCCTAATGGACCAGAGCTTTTAATTCCATTTTTGAATTGAAAAAGATCGGCTGCTCCAGAATGAGCTATTAGATTTGCAGAAGTAGGAGATGAGACAACACCCATTGTATTTGCAGGTCCTAAAGGAGTAGCATCAGTAACAATATAGTAAATGGTTCTTCCATCAGGTCCCCAACCTCTATGAGCTACAAAGGTTACAGTCAAGTCTTCTTCATTAATTTCAACTATTTGACCTCCACCATATGGCATTTTATCTGTAATTTCTTTTTCAGAACGTATTGTCATCTGTCCATCAGGCCAAACAATTTGAGGAGTGTTAAGAACAATTCCTGTTTCATTAAATTCAATTCTACCGCCTTCTTCAGCAGCAATTACATCAGCTACAGATTCAAATATCATTTCTTTTTGACCTATTTTCCATGTAACTTCAATTACAGAATTTAATGCACTGTATTGTGATTCTTGTGATGGAGTACTAGAAAATACTTCATCTTGAAATCCATAGATTCCATCACCTTTAATTCCATTTTTAAAAATAAATAATTGTTGAAGTACATCATCTGGTACGTTTGCAACAGCTGTAGCAAGTTCAACATTCCATCCCTGTTTTTCTGAAAGAGTCTTTGCATAATCCTCATCACTACCATCAGTTATAATGTAAAGAACTTGGTTTCCTTCATAGATTCCTTTGTGCATTGGAATTGTAGCTGGAACGTTTGTTCTTGAAAGTAATAATATAGGATCTTCTTTTTCTGATTCAATCTTTTGCATCATTACTTCAATAGGTTGTCCTCGTATCCAACCATCAACACTTACAGTTGTAGTGAATTCTTTTGAATTAGATGAATGTAATGCCAAAGCAGCTCCTGTAAACTCAAAAGAGCCTGATTTTTCATCTAAATCAATCAAAGATAAGCCGTAAACAGTAGTTCCATCAACAGTCCAAGTAGGTTGGCCTTTTGCCTCCCGTGAGTTAATTTCATGCAAAACAACTATCTGGACAGGCTCACTTGAGGTAAATGTCATAGAACCATCATAAAGAGTTCCTTCATTTGGGGATAGAATAAGTGCTAATTGATGATTTTGATGTCCTTGTCCTGGATCTTGAGAAGATGTGATAGTTTGAGTAAAGTGAACTTTTTTTCTAGAACCTGCATCAACAAATTGATCAGATATTGATGAAAGGGAAATAATACTAGTTGCAAAAATTCCAATAATTAAAATGGCAATTAGTTTGTTCAATGAATTTGATTGGGTTTATCCCCTTAAATGATTTTATCTCAATTAATTTTATCAAGTGCAAATGTATTATGTATGGCTTGTACTGCTACATTTGTATCAGAATTTTTTACAACAAATGCAAGATTAAGTTCAGATGAACCTTGAGTAATCATCGATACGTTAACTTTGTTTTTCTCAATTGCACCAAAAACTTTTGATGCAACTCCAACAGTTCCTCGCATTCCTGAACCAATTAATGCTATAATTGCTACATTTGTGGTAACTTCTAATTTTTTGATAATTTTTCCTAATAATTCCATTTCTAATGAACTAACTGCTTTATCAAGATCAGTGTTCTTTACTACAATTGTAATGCTTGATTCTGAAGGATTTTGAGAGATCATCATTACGTTGATTCCAGCTTTTGCTAATGTTGCAAATATTTTTGCGGCAGTTCCAGGTGTTCCAACCATACTACCACCTTGAATATCGATTAATCCATTATTTCGAATGTTACTTACACATTTTACTGTATTTTTAGCAGATGAAGAAGTAGATGCAGACACTAAAGTACCTTCATTTTTCACATTGAAAGAACTTCTAATTTTCATTGGAATTTTCTTTATTAGTAAAGGCTCAAATGTTCGTGGGTGTATCTGCTTTGCACCAAACAAGGCCATTTCAATTGCTTCTATGTATGATACTTCTTTGAGTAATTTTGCATTTTTGACAATCTTAGGATCTGCAGTCATAAGACCATCTACATCGCTCATCAACCAAATCTCATCTGCTTTAATACAAGAACCAATAGTCGTTGCAGAATAATCAGACCCACCTCTACCAAATGTTGTTACATGTCCATGTTGATCTGCACCTGCAAATCCTCCTACAACAGGAACTGTTTTCTTTGAGAACAAAGTATTCACTGTTTTTGATACTCTCAGTCTAGTCGTATCCATAAGGGGTTTTGATTCACCAAAGTTAGAATCAGTTACAATTCCTACTTCTTTACCAGTAAGAGAAATTGATTTTTTGCCTGAATCATTAATTGCTGATGAAACTAGTTGTATTGATAATCTTTCACCAAATGAGATTAGATAATCCATTGATCTGGGTGTAACTTCACCAAGTAATACCATTCCATCAATTAATGCACGAAGTTCTGTAAAGTCTTGATCTAATTTTGTTAGTAATTTTTTTCGTACATCAGACTTTTTGATAACTTTTTTTGCTAATTGTTGATGTCTATTAGTAATTTTTGATACGAGTTGTTCAGCTTTTGATTTGTTTTCTTTTTTTATAGACTCTGATATTTCAATTAGATTATCAGTTGTTTCACTTATTGCAGAACAAACAACTAGAATTTGATGTTTTTTTGATAATGAATTAATGTATTTAGCTACAGCTTGAATATCTTTTGCAGTAGAAATTGATGTTCCACCATATTTTATTACTAATCTCATTTCAAAATACTTGCATTAGTTAATCTTTAAATGCTTTAACTTTCCACGCGTGGAGCCAAGTAAAAGTGGATTGTACCAATATTTGCGACTTTGAATTCAATTCTAAGAGGTTTTGCGCTTGAAAATTCACAGGTTACCAAGCCTGCAGTATTTCCTACGGCTTTAATCACAGGATTAAGATATTCAAGGCTGTATGTGCCAATACTATCTGCTTTTGAAGAAGTTTCTTTGATGTCTTCATCATCTTTGTCAAGATCAATTATGACTTCACCAGAATCACCTTTACCTGAAAAGTCTGCTTTTGAATCAGTTGTTTGAATTGTTAAATAATCAGATACAACTTGTACATCACCGAGAATCTTGTCAAACTTTGAAGAAGATAAAGTAATTTTTGAATCATAAGGAATCTTTGGTAGTGGGGTATCAGTTGCAGAACTTTCAATTAAACGCATTTTGTATTTTTTATTTTTTCCAACTGTTACTAGTAACATATTTTGATCAGAGATACTAATTTCTATACTATCTTTTTTTTCTGCTCGTTTGATAAGTTTTGAAAATTCATCTATTCTTACTCCAAATTTAATATCGCTATCGCATTCATATTTTTCAAATGCTGAATTAGGCCATGATATATCAATAAGAGCAACATGTGATGGATCCATTCCTCTAAACGTAATTCCTTCTGCTGTGGCAACAAAAGTAGCTTCTTCAACAAGTGTTGATATGGCTGAAATTATTGCTTTTAGATCGTCTGAACCACTTGTTTTTGCTCCAAAAGTCAAATCAATTTTCTTGAATTAAAGTTCCAGTTAAACGTTATGTGTAATCACGCCAAGTGTATTTACATTTTTGACAACGATAAAAACGGGTTGTAGGTTCATCTGCACTTCTAGTTTGAAACATCCACCAAACTGCTTCACCATGTCCACATTTTGCACATTCCATTTTAATTGTTGAATAGGATTCTTCTCCTTCACTTCCTTCAAAAGCAAGAAGTGAATTATCAGGTTCTTGTTCATTAGTAATTTTTTTTGTTGGTTTTGTTTTTTGTCCTTCAGTGTAACCACATTTTGAACATTGAAGGCCAGAATCACTATTTTTTAATTTGACCTCACATTTGGGGCAAAATTTCAATCTAATTTACCTTATTTTAGAATTAAATAATTGTTTGAACTCTTCTGCTGTTTTTAGTGCTGAATCTGTAGCTTTTTTAATCTCACCTAGTGGTTTTGTACTAGAATTAATTTTCATCCAGCATTCATTAGTAAGTGGATGCTTTACAATAACACCTGCAAAATCGATTTTTGATTCCTTTAGAAGCTCATGTTGAATAATATATAAAATTCCAATATCAGTCTCGGTGATTGAAAGGCTAATTTCTTTAGGTTCTGAACTGATCACTTGAGCATTCATGTATTCGGAAAAAGAACTTATTGTGGATATAAATCATTATGAACGGTTAGAATGGGAGAAAGTAAGATTTCAGAGATTCAGTTAGTGAAATCTAAGGATGAATACTCATCTGATGAAGATATTGAGATTAATGTCCAATTTTTAGTTGAAGGAGGCATCAGAGATGCATTCAATGAGGCAAATTGGACTAAAGCATACAACAACAATGATGTTTCATTCAAAATGAAACATGGTATAAAATTGACGTCAGGTGGATTCAGAAAGAAGGAGTTAGGTAGAACTATTGATACCTACAGAAAGGCATCAATCTTTTGGACAAGAAATCCAAAACTTGTCAATCCAATGAAAGATAGAAGGATTTGGGTTCAGATAGCCAAAAACTTTGAACCATTCATCAGACTTTCAGAAGAAGAGGTAAGACAGGAATTGTTTGATTTTAATGAAAAATTTGTATTCAAAGCATCAGACTTGGGAAAAGGTAATCATAAGATTAGTGCTGAAGTATTCACATCATGGCAAAAACATGACTTTACAGAACCAGGAAGTATTAAAAATAATTCCAGTGAAATTGAGATCACAATCAATTAGGGATATAAGGAACTTTTTAATTGAAATAATATGGCAAAATACGATGGTCTACTAGGACAACCAATACTTGAAGTAGAAGAACCTGATAAAGAAGGTGGAATTACCTTTATTTTCAAAGATAACAGGTTTATGTTCATCAAAGCAGTTGATGGAAAGATTGAGACCGTATCAATTCCAGAATAGGTGAAAATGAATGGAAAAATATGAATCAATCAAAATGTTAGAACTTGTAAAGGTAGAAGATCCTGATTCAGAAGGTGATTTAACTTTGATTTTTCAAGAAAATAAAACTTTGAAGATCAAAATTGTAGATGGGAAATTAGTTTCAGAATTCATCTAAACTAATTTTTTATATGTTTTTCATAAAAACCAATAGCTAGTTCTTGCACTTCAGATTGAATAGAACCAGGTCTTTCATTACGAATTTTTTCAATTGCTTTAACAGCTGAAAATTTTTTATGTTTTACAAAGTAACATGCAAGAATTGTTCCTGCTCTTCCCATTCCAGCAGCACAATGTACCATTACTGCTTGATCATTTTTAATTTGTTCATGAATAAAATCTACTGCAGAATCTATTTTGTCCATATCAGGAGCTGTAAGATCGGGAGTTGGGACATGCATATAATCAATATTTTTTATCCAATTATCAGGTAAAGCATTTTCAGTCATAGTTACAATTGATTTGACTCCTTGATTTAGAATCCAATCAAATTCCTCAAAACTTGTTGGTATTCCAGAACCAGCTAATTTTTCTTCAATTAACCAAGAGAAATTAGTTGGTTTTTTTGTTATTTTACCATGAACCTTTCTCCAAATATTTCCAGGTTTACTCATGTTAGATGTTAATATTTTCTATATTTTTAGCATTACTAAATTGTATGTGAGTAAATTATGATGCCACTGCTCGTACAGGTGAGCCTGTAGCATCTTTAAGCTTTAGTGGAAGAATTGTAAAAATAAATTCCTTGGATGAAATTTTATTCAAATTTGCTAAATTCTCTACAATTAAGATATTATTTTTTGATAAAATATGATGAACATTAAATGATTCATCTTTTCCAAGATCTATACTTGGAGAATCTATTCCAACTAGATTGATCTTTTTTGATGCAAGATATTTGGCAGCAGCTATAGATAGTCCTGGATTTTCTGTGAAATAATTATCTTTTTTCAAATTTTTTTGCCACCCAGTAAAAAAGAAGATGGATGAATGGATAGGAATTTTTCCATTCTTTTTTTCAAATAAAGTAATATCTAATTTGGTAATAGAAGCATTCTTAGATTTTTGGAGTTTGATTATGGTAGCTTTTCCCATGAGTCTATCAAGTAATATTTGATGGATTTTGAGACCATTTTTAGCAAAATGATATGGTGCATCAATATGTGTTCCAGTATGTGAACTTAGGAATAATAATTCAAGATTATATCCATCTTTCTTCAAATCAGACCAAAGAATGAATTGTGGTTTTGGAGAACCAGGAAAGCTTGGAATGGATTCTGATATTGTAAGTGTTAGATCTATTGGTTTCACATCAATAGATTTGAATGGTAATTAATCAGTTTTTGAACTATGAAAGGTTAAATACTGTTTGATGAAAAATTTCGTGTGCCTACTGCATATGTTTTATTAAATTCTGATTTGGGATCTGATGAGTCTATAATTAATGAAGTAAAACAGATTCTTACTGAAGAAGATGTCACATCAGAGGTTCAAGGAGTTTATGGAGTATATGATATTGTTTTGAAGTTATCCTCTAATGATGCTGAAAAATTACGTGCAATAATCACAAATAAAATTAGAAAAATCGGCAAAGTTCAATCAACATTGACTATGATGGTAATAGAAGAACAAGAAAACCTATAGTTTCTTTATCGCATCAATTACCTGAAGTATTTCAGATTCAGTATTAAAAAAATGAGGAGATACTCGTACAATCTTTTTTTCCATAATTTCTCTTACTGCTAAAATAATATTTTGTTTTTCAAGTTTATCTACAGTTTCTTGTGAATCAAAGTCATTGATATTAAAAGATACAATACTTGTTCTATCATTTGGATCTTCAGGTCCATATAAAATAACATTTGGAATTTTTGATAATTCTTCTCTGAAGAGATTTGACAAGTACTGGTTTTTCTCGCGAATATTTTTCATGCCAAAGTTTAGTAAATATTTTACAGATGATTCCAATCCAACAATTCCAACATAATTCCTAAAACCAGTTTGAAATTTGTCTGGTAATTCTTTGAAAGCAAGATGGTTATCATCATAAATGATTGCAGATTCGCCACCAATTGTCATTGGTTCTAGTAATTCACTTGATTTTCTATTACAATAAAACAGACCAGTACCCATTGGACCACAAAGCCATTTAGATCCATTAAATGACATAAAATTACATTTTATTTTAGATACATCAATGTCACCTATACATCCAACAGTTTGTGCACTATCAAGAAAGAATGGAATTTTATTTTGAAGAATATTTCCAATTTTTTCTACAGGCAATATTGAGCCAGTATTATACAGAGCATGACTTAATGATACTAGTTTTGTGTTATCATCAATATAGGATTCTAGATCATCTAATTTGAAAAAACCATTTTTATCGATAGGGAGATTTTTTATAGAAATTTTGCCTTTTAAGTTAATCCAAGGATAAAAATTTGAATGATGTTCATGTGTCATTCCACGAATTATCATATTGGAATTTGCATTAAATGAGAGACCATTTGCTACAATATTGATTCCATCAGTTGTACTTTGAGTAAGAACAACTTCATCAGGTTGACAGGAGATAGTTTTTGCAATTATTTTTCTTATATTTTGTAGTTTTTCAGTAACAAATGATTCAGAGTCTTTAGAATCAGGACCAATTGAATTGTATCTGATCAAAAACTCTTTCATGGCTTCAATACTTTGAGAAGGCATTAGAGAGACTGATGCATTATTTAGATAGATTTTATCTGAATTAGGAAAATCATTAGAAATATCTTTTGATACTAAATTCATTATTATATCTGTAAAATGCTAAAGCGGTGTTGGATAAAAATCCTGAGCGAGTTTTAGATAATAATTTAACATATATTCAAAATGAGTTTGGACAGAACACGCCAAGTATGGTATTATGTTCAGAATCTTTCCATAAAATAGAGTTTCTTAATAGACTAATCAATTCTGTTGAAACCCCAATTATTTTGGTAGATATGGATTTGCTTTATACTGGATATGTTGAATCTGGAATGATTCAGGTGGGAAATAATGTAACAATTTTCCATCCTAACAAAGTAAGTTGGAAGGAAAAATTATCAGAAATCATAAGTAAAGTATCAAAAGAAAAATGTCTAGTAGTAATTGATTCATTTAATGGTGTTTACAACATGTTTGATGATCTTGAATCTGCTAGATTCATCAATTCATGTATAATGTTACTCTCATCAATTGGGAGACAAACGAGTTCATCTGTTGTTATAACTGCAATGGTAAGAAAGAAAGAAAATAATCAATGGGTAATATCACCAGGAGGAAAACAGATCATAAAATCAGAAAAAACAGGAATATTCTTTCTTAAGAAAGTTGAAAATAGTTTAGTGATCAATTCTCATGACATAAACTCAAAGGAATTCAAAATAGAATTAGGAAATAGTTAATTTTGGTCTTGATGCGATCAAAATTAGAAACGCCGTTATAAAATTTGAAACACCGTTATAACTCGATTTTTTTAGGCAAATTATATAAGGACTAAATTAAGAAATAATTTCGTTATGCCAGTAGGAATTATTCCAGACATCAGCGAACAAATGTGTATTGGATGCGCACTATGTGTAGAAATCTGTACCACATTAGGCCCAGATGTCCTTAGAGTAAAACCAGTCGAAGGCTGGAAGAGAGGTAAAGCATTTGTATTTTATCCAGAAAGATGTATTTCTGATGGTGCATGCATCGGTGTATGCCCAACAAAAGCAATCTTTTGGATGAGACCAATGGACTTTACAGTTGGACAACCAGTTCCACTCTACAAGAACTCAGTCTTCGTAAAAGGTTGGACTGAATTAATCGATTAGATTAGTTCAATCATTTTTTAATTTCTTTTTATTATTTTAGATTTTTACAGCCCCTGGCTTACTTTGTGGAAGATCTGGTTTTCTCTTTAACCAGAGTAATGCACCAATAAATAAAATAGCTGGAACAATAATGATGAATGTCATTAATTCATAATAGGTTTCAAGTCTTTGAGCGGGTTTTGTATGATAATCTTCATGACTGATTTTTTCTGGATTATCATATACTACAGTAGTGAAATCTACTGATCTTTGTGCTTTATTTTCAACATTTCCAGATACAGTTACACCTTCTTCAGCAAAAATTGAAGGTGAATGAATTCCTTCTATTCTAATAATAATTGATCCAGAATTATCAAAAATAAAATTTCTATAATCTCCACCAATTTGGTTTAGTCCTTCATCACGAAAGATTTCTTTTCCATTTTGAAAAAATATAATATCATATTTCATTTTTGCAAGGTTAGAATTTGTTTGTGGATCATAGAACTGATATAGAATTTGGATTTTTTCATGAGTTTTGATAACAGGTGGATCCCATGTTAGATTAACTTCGATATTTCTATCTGGTGTATATTGTAAAAGTGGAAACTCTAATTTTTTACCTGTTGCATCATGTGGATAATCTGGAATTTCTTTTTCAACAACTATAATTCCTTCCATCCAAGGATGAATTGTACAATAATATGAGAAAGTTCCAGATTCTTCAAATTCGTATGACCAGGATTCTCCTGGCATGAATCTAGCACTATCAAAATAATCATTAGGTGTTCCAAAATTATCATTCATCCAACCAAATCTACCTGATCCTTCTCCACTTGTTACTGTATGACCCTCTCTATCATCATTATACCAAGTAATAATATCACCAACTGTAACGAACATTTGAGGAGGATCATACCAAACTTTCGCAGGCGTATTTAATTCAGGATTATAAGCACCAAATGGGATATCTATGATATACTCTTCTGCATATACAACAAACGTTGAGGGTAAAATAACTAATAATGAAAATATGAATAAATAATTCACATTTCAAAAGCAAGAATTAGTTAATTAAATGCATAAGATTATTTTCAATAGTGATATTGATTAGTTTTTAGAAAAACCAAATTTTGATGCCCAACTATTTTGTTTTTTAGTTGGTTTCTTTGAAAGATTATCCAACATATCATATGTAATTGTAAATCCATGTCCAACCATTGTAGTATCTTTTTCATAATTTTCCTTGTTAGGTACAAATTCATCAGCTAAATCTTTGATTTTTTTAGTTTTTAGATCAAACAATCGGATTTTTTTACCATTTTCAAGTTTGATTATTGCATCACCACTTAATCCTTGAATTGAAAAGTTTTCAAAAAATCGAATTAAACCACCTTGTTTTAATTCAATTATAGAATCATGAGTAAATTTTCCTCCATAAAATAAAATTTCACGTGCAGATAATATTACGTCATCTTCTACATTAAGAACAATAATTGTATCTGCATCAAGTAAAACAGTATTTACAACATTTTCAGCAATGATTTTTCCATTTGGAGCTGAAATGTGTGTTCTGTGTTTTTGAATTTGAAATACACCAACTTTTACATCGTCAGCAACTTTATATTTTCTGCCAAAGATATTTCCTACTACAACATCTCCATTATCTACAGTAATTTTGGCACCATTTTCAATTTTGTATTTATTTTCTAAAGCATTCATAAATTTGAAATCTCCTTTAGTGAGATGAATATTTGATTGAAATTCCTGTGTCCACGATGGACTAGTTATACTTCCTTGCATAATTATTGGGCCATCATAAGTGAAACTTCCAGCCATGAAGTTTCCTTTAATTGATAGAGCACCATTTGCCTTTCTCTCTAATTCAATTTCACCGAGAGTTTTTGATCCAAACAATCGTGTTGCAGTAGAGTTTGATTTGTTCAAGGCTGCTACCCACTCTTCAGCATTTTTCATTTCTTTGAATAGTTGTTGACCTAGAATCTGATTTTTTCTTCTAACATCAGCTTCAGAATCACCAGAATATACTCTTGAATTTTTTATTTTTTCAAAGTCAGTCTCAGGATATTTTTTGCCAATTTTGAGATCTTCGTATGCTTGTTTAATTTTGATAAATTGTTCATTTTCACCACCACGATCTGAGTGATATTGAAGAGCTAATCGTCTAAATGCATCTCGGATTTCTTTCTCAGTTGACCCTTCCATAATTCCTAGAATATCATAATTACTTTCTACCATTCTTTACATCAACTTGAATAATTTTTTATGATTCCTATACTTGTAGGTTATTACATACATTGAATATCTAAGAAAGAAGTTAAATTTTCTAGTTCATTGGAGACGTCATCTAATGTCTGAATTAAAGCGGCACATGGGACTTTTCCAACTCACAATGTATGGTACTGGATTAATTCTTGGTGCTGGAATTTATGTACTAATAGGTGAAGCTGCAGGTTTTGCAGGAGATTCTGTATGGATTGCATTTGTATTGGGATCTATTGTTGCATTATTTGCAGGATTTAGTTATGCTGAATTATCATCAATATTTCCAAAAGCAGCTGCAGAATATGTTTTCATTAAAAATGCTTTTAAGAATAATTTTTTCGCTTTTCTAATAGGTTGGTTAACAGCAATTACATCCATAATTACGGCTGCAACAGTTGCGTTAGGATTTGGAGGATATTTTGCGGAATTTGTAAACATTCCAATAATTATTTCTGCTATTGGGTTGTTAGTTATTCTCTCAATAGTAAATTTTGTAGGAATTAGAGAATCAGCGTGGACAAATACTATTTTTACAATAATTGAAGCTTCTGGATTGATTTTGATAATTATAATTGGTTTTACATTTACTAGTCCTGAACCTGTGAATTATACTGAAAGCCCAACAGGTTTCACTGGGATTGTTGTTGCATTTGTATTGATATTTTTTGCATTCATTGGATTTGAAGACATGGCAAACATAGCAGAAGAGGTAAAAAAACCTAAAAAAACACTTCCCAGAGCAATAATTCTATCAGTTATAATATCGGGTATTTTGTACATACTAGTTTCTTTAGCTGTAGTCAAAGTTGTAAATTGGGAAGAACTTGCCACATCAGCTGCCCCAATTGCATTAGTGGCAGAAAGAGGATTGGGATCAGAAGCACATATTCTACTTTCATCTATTGCTCTTTTTGCCATTACCAATACAGTTTTGATTACTCTTGTTGCAGGTTCTAGAATTTTTTATGGCATGGCAAAAGAAAAAGTATTTCCAGCCATATTAGGAAAAATTCATTTTAAAACAAAAACACCTTGGGTAGCTGTTATTGTGATTCTAATAACATCTATTGCTTTTACATTAATTGGAGATATTGTAATTGTTGCAAACATTACCGTTTTTGCAATTGTAATTACTTTTGCTGCTGTAAATTTGGCGGTCATTGTTTTACGTTATACGGAACCTGATATCGAACGAAAATTCAAAGTTCCCATTAATGTTGGAAAATTTCCAATTCTTCCATTATTTGGATTAGGAATTTCAGTGTATATGGCATTCCAATTTGAAATTGAAGTTGTGGTTGTAGGAGTTGTAATCATAGTGATTGGTGCAGTTTTCTATAAGATTTCTAAAAATTCTAAGATATTAAACTCTAGTTAATTTTTCTTAGATTTTACAAGTGCAATTACTGCAATAGTAATTCCAATAATTCCAACTCCAATACCCACATATCCTACATTATTTGGTTCTATTTCTTCTAAATTGTTTACTGATGCTTTCAAATCATGCATATCTTCAATCAATGTAGTATGCCCATCAATCATTTGTTGTACAGTAAGATCTGAAGGTTCAGGAAATTCAATGTAAGCACGTTCAGAAACTTTTGGTGGATGCATTGATAGACTAATTGATGTATCTTCAATTGTTCCCAAAACATTTGCTTGATAGAATCCTGAAACAGTTGGATTGATAAATGCATAATATTTTCCTGGTATGTCGTGATCAGGTGACAAAGGAAGTGTAATACTTTCATCTTTATAGATTAATTGTATTTTGATTGTTTTTTTCAATCCAGAAATTCCATTTTTAAATTCTTGATCTTCAAGTTCTAAACCATGTTCAAGAGGACTTGCATAGAACTCAATTGCATTTGTTTCTCCAGAAACAACTGGTTCATTCATCCAACCAATTTCTACTCTATATCCTCCAACAGAATCAATAGTATGTCCATTTGCAGTTATAGCTAAGCCTGGAATAATTAACAAAAGTAATGCTAAGAGTTTTAATTTCATATTAAAAAAACTGAATATGATTTTAAAAATGTTATACTTATTTCCTAAAAGTGAATTCTAAGATTCAGGATAATCATCTATTGGATTTGTTTTTTTGAAATTTTTCATCTCATCTTCAAAGAAGAACTTTTCAGTTAATGCAGGTTTTAGATCATCTAGCCAGATTGCATTTTCATCATATTTTGCGAAGAATGGAACTTGTACCCAGTCAGGATTTCTGCCCTGCAAAAATCTCAAAACAATGACTTTTTGATCATTTAGAGTTGCAGTTCCAATAACATGTACTTTTCCGGGAGTTGCAGACATACTAGGTCCACGAACAGTTCTTGCTAGTCCACTAACTGAAGAATATGCCTTTTTGAAGATATTATACGCCTTTACTAAAGGAACACCAAAGTAATGCTGAGCACCAGTATCTCGAACTACAAACATGTAGTATGGAATACAACCCAACTGAACTTGTTTACTCCACATTTTTGCCCACATATCTGAATCATCATTGATATGTGCTAAAAGAGGAGATTGTGTTCTAATCTGTGCACCTGTTTTTCTTACTTCTTTAATAGCAGATTTTACAGCATCTGTTGATAATTCATTCAAGTGATTAAAGTGACCCATAAATGCTAGATGTAATCCATTATCAGTAATCTTTTTAAAAATATCCAGCATTTCTTTAGAATCAGAATCTGTTAAAAATTTGTAAGGCCAATAAGATAGTGCTTTTGTTCCAATTCTAATTGTTTTAAGATTTGGGAGTTTTGAATCAATTAGTGTATCAATATATTTTGAAAATATTTTTGCATTCATAATCATTGGATCACCACCGGTAAATAGTACATCAGAAATCTCTGGATGCTCTGTAATATACTGAACAAGTTGTTCTCCTTCTTTCATTGCAAATTTCATTTCATCCATTCCAACAAATTGTGGCCATCTAAAACAAAAAGTACAATATGCATGGCAAGTCTGACTTTGACTTGGGAAGAAGAGACAAGTTTCCTTGTATTTATGTTGCATACCATACAACTTGGTTCCATCCTTGAGTGTTGGGACATTAAGTTCCATTTGTCCTGCAGGATGTGGATTAAGTTGCAAACGAATTTCATTTGCAATAGATGCAATTTCTTTTTTATCAGAATTATTTTTTAAAACAGTTGCCATTTTTTTATAATGTTCTGGTTTTAACATTCCTTTTTGCGGAAAAGTTAAAACATACATTGGATCATTTGGTATATTGTTCCAATCAATTAATTGTTCAACGACATAATTGTTTGCTTTAAAGGGCAAAACATTTCCTACAACTTCCATTTCAAATTGTGTTTCTTCAGACATGTTTTGAATTTGTGGTAGAGTACGAAAATTTGCTAATGTATATGATTTTAGTGATGGTGAGTCATCCCAAACTGATTCTTGGTGGGTCATTTTGTAAATAGTGCATTAACCATTGTTAAAGGTTGCAGATTACTTACGCATAGTATTTTTTGAATTTAATGATAATATGGGTTAACCTTTGTATTCTAGGACATGAATTTGATTAGAATGGTGATTAAACATGGCTGAAGGTGACTTGACACAAATTTCCGCAGGTGAGTTTGAAACTGTTTCACAGCTTTTAGCATCATCTGAATCACTTCAAATTGCATTTTTCATAATGATTGCAGGTATGATTGGAATTGCTCTTGGTTATAGAAAATTTTCATCTTGGGTAGGTTCAAAGAAATTCTATTATAAAAGACCACATTTTTCAAGATTTCTAAGAAGAGCTGTTCTTCCATTTTTTGCAATTGCATTAATTACTACAATTAATATTTACATACAAACTGGTGTTTTGTTAGGAGAAGATTTATCGATAGTTGGAGATGAAGAGATATCTCCTCAAGAAGTATTTACAAAAATTCTCAATACTTTCAACATTTTAGTAATTGGTTATACGATTTCTCATCTTGTTCCAATTGCTCTTACTAAACGTGAAAAATCAAGGTTAGAAAGAGAGGATTTTGATGCTTGGTTTGAAATGAGGGGATTTGTTGATGATAAAGATGACTTATTTCATAAATTGTACAAATGGGCTCCACCAAAGATTACTCCAGAAGACATTGATGATGAAGAGTTTCAGAAATTGCTCAAAACAGAAGAAGGAAGACATCAATTAGAACAATTTCGAACAACAAAAGGTAATCCAATTGGTGGATTTGAAAAATTAGTTGATAATCCATTTGAAGAATGGAAAAAATCAGAACGTACAAAATATGAAAAATATTATCAAAACTGTATTACTGGTAACAATCAATCTGGAAGAAAGTTAAAACCGGGTGTAAAGCCTGATGAAATATTTCCAATTGATATATGGAGAGAGGAAAAGAGAACAAATGGTTATGAACCACTAATTCCAAGTTCTCGTCCTCCAGGTTATGCAAAAAAGAAAAGAGAAGGTATTCCAAAATCTGCAAAACAGATTCTTCCAGTAGGAATTTTTATTGCAACATTTTTAGGGGTTGTTGCTTGGTGGGGGGTTGATTTGATTGTACTTGCTACAGCTACAGGAGGATTGGCAATTGGTATAGGATTAGCATTACAAGAGACTATGCAGAATTATTTTGCATATATTATGATTCGAAAAGATAAGATATTCATCGAAGGTGAGCGTATCAAACTTGATACAGGATATAATGGATATGTACATAAAATTACGCCTAGAGTAACCTATATTCGAGATGCATTAAACGAATCAATTGCAATAATTCCAACAAGGCAATTAATTAATGCACAAGTAATCAACTATACACAGGGAATAAAGATGGTACCTGCTATTGTAGATGTAGGTGTTTCTTATCTTAATGATCCTAAACAAGTTTCAGCAATTCTTGTAAAAGTTGGAAAACGTGCAATGAAAGAAGTAGTTGATGGTAAAGGTAAACATCTAATTAGACAAATGCGATGTCCATACTTGAAAGATAATCAACCAAGTTGTGGTTGTGATAAAGATATTCATGTTGATATTAATCAACCAATTGTGAGATTTAATAATTTTAATGATTCTGCATTAGATTTTATATTATTAGTATATGTCAGAGATTATGGTGCACAATTCAAAGCTAAAACCGACATGAGAATGATCATGTACGAAGAATTCAAGAGATATGATATTAGAATTCCATGGCCAATTAGAACAGTGTACCAAGGGGATGAAAAACGTGAACAAGAGGAGATCGACAAGTTAAAAGATCAAAGAAATAAGGTTATTGACGAATATGGTATAGGAGATATTGCTCGTGGTGGTGGAGATGAGTGATCTTCTCAAAACTTAAGAATCCCATTAAATCACATTTTCTTGTTGACTAAACTATCAGTAATTGGTGGAAAAGCTTCAGAAGATTTAGCAAGAAGATTATCTAGAAAAATAAAGGCAAATCTTGTAAAATCAGAAGTTAGAATTTTTGCTGATGGAGAAAGCAAAATTACGCTTAGTGGAGAACTGTCCAAAAGAAAGACCATAGTTGTACAATCAATTTATCCCCCTGTTGATACTAATCTAGTTCAAGTATTATCATTAATTTCAAGAGCTAAAGAAAAATCATCTGAAGTAATTGTGGTGATTCCATATATGGGATATGCAAGGCAAGATAGAGAATTTCTACCAGGAGAGATTGTTACAATGAAAGTTCTTGGTAAATTATTCAAAGGAGCAGGTGCATCAAAAATAATTGCAGTTGATATTCACAGTATGGTTGGGCTCAAGCACTTTACAATCAAAACAAAAAATGTGACTGCAATTCCAGATCTAGTAAAATATTTCAAGAAATTGAGCCTGAAAAATCCCTTAGTTGTATCACCTGATCAAGGAGGAAAAGACAGAGCAAAAGAATTTGCAAAAGAATTTGGAACAGAGTATATTGCTCTAGAGAAAAAAAGAGATAGAAAAACAGGTAAAATACAAATTAAAACAAAAAATACAGATGTTATGGATAGAGATCTTATTTTAGTTGATGATATGATAAGTACAGGTGGAAGTATAGTTAAAGCAACACAATTTCTTAAAAAACAAAAATGTAAGAGAGTGTATGTTGCATGTACTCATGCTCTTTTAATGAATGATGCTGAAAAGAAGATAAGAAGAGCAGGAGTAACAAAAATTGTTAGTGCAAATACAATTCCAGGTAAAACATCAATTGTTGATGTTTCCAGTACAATTGCAAAGGCAATAGTGTAATGCCAGAAAGCTTTTTTATTTTATCTAAAGATTATTTAGAACTTGCAACAGACGAGATAATTACAATATCAAAAATGTATGATAGATTTGCTAAATCTAGAATAATTTCTAATTTACTAATTATTCAATCAAAAACAAGTTGGAATGAAATTGCAAAACGTGCTTCATTTGTAAAGACTTCAGGACAGATATTACGAAAGATGTCAGGGTTATTTTTAGATGAAGAAAATTTTGGAGTTCTGAAAAATGCAAAGACATTTGTTTGTAGAATAATTAATTTATCAACAAATCAATTCAACATTCCAGAATTAGAAAGTTCTATGGGAGACATGATATCAAAATTCTCTCATGCAAAAGTAGAGTTGGAAGATCCTGATATTACAATTTATCTAATTTTTACAGACAAAGAGAACTTTTTTGGGTTCTCAAAACGAATCAAGGAAGAAAATAGGCCAAAAAAGATCAAAAATTATCCTCATGAATTGGATTGGAAGTTAACAAGAGTTATGATAAACTTGACGGGGTTAAAAGAGGGAGAAACAGTATGTGATCCATTTTGTGGTACTGGTACAACTCTCTTAGAGGCTGAATCTATGGGCATCCATGCAATTGGGTTAGATTTTGATGAAAAAATGTGTGAAATTTCAAAAGAAAATCTTAGAGCAAATGGATACAAATCAAAGGTTTTCAAATCAGATTTTCAAGAATTATCCAAAATCTCTGAAAAATTTGATGGAATTGTCACTGATTTGCCATATGGAAGAGCATCAAAAACATCAGAAAAGCCTGAAGAACTCTTAAAGAAATTTTTTGCAATTTTGCCCAAACGTAAGAGAATTGCAATTATGTACAAAAAAGAATTAGATAGTAATTTGAAGTTAAATGGACTGAAAAAATATGAAATCTATAGGCATAAAAGCTTGACAAGGACAATTTTAATTAAATGAAACTTGTATTCTTAGGAACATCAGCATCACAACCCACTGAAAACAGAGGACTATCTTGTATTTGTTTAGAAAAAGAAGGGGAGATCTTAATGTTTGATGCAGGAGAAGCTGCACAAATTTCCTATATGAAATCAGGTTTAGGATGGAATAAAAAAATGAAAATTTTCGTTACACATCTCCACGGAGATCATTGTGTAGGAATTTTAGGATTATTACAAACAATGTCTATGCAAAAAAGAACTGAAACTCTGGAAATTTTTGGTCCAAGTGGAATTGATGAATTTATTGCAGCAAATATTAAAATATTAAATTTTGGGTTGTCATTTCCCATTTTAATTACTATTATCAAAGAAGGAAGAATTCTTGAGAATGAAAAGTTTACAATGTATACATGTAAAGCAAACCACTCAGTTACTGCATTTTCATATCTATTTAAAGAAAAAGACAAACCTGGAAAATTCAATGTTGAAAAAGCTAAAGAATTAGGCATACCTGAAGGAGAATTATGGAATAAATTACAAAGTGGAAATGAGATTATTATTAATGAAAAAACAATAAAGCCAGAACAAGTGTTGGGAGAAAAACGCCCAGGTAAAAAAATAGGAATTTCTGGTGATACGATGCCAACTGAAGAATTAGAAGAGTTTTTTGAAGAATGTGATTATCTTGTATTTGATTCTACATTTCTTGATGAAGAAAAACAAAGAGCACAAGACACATGTCATTCTACTGCAAAACAAGCTGCAACTTTAGGAAAAAATGCCAGAGTAAAAAATTTAGTTTTAACTCATTTTTCAGCTAGATACAAAGATGAAGCTGGACATTTGAAAGAAGCACAAAAAATTCATAACTCAGTAATAACTGCAAGAGATCTTTTAGAAATAGAAATTAAATGAAATGTTTGAGTTAATTAAAGATCGCATTAAAGATATTAAAAAAATTGTGTTTGTAACTGGAGCTGGAATATCACAAGAAAGTGGAATTCCCACATTTAGAGGAAAAAATGGACTATGGAGAAATCATGATGCAATGAAATTAGCCACAACTGATGCATTTTATGATAACCCAAAATTGGTTTGGGAATGGTATAATGAAAGAAGGAAGAATATTTTTACAGCACAACCAAATCTAGGTCACAAGGCAATTGCTGAACTTGAAAAATTTGCCGAAGTCATAATTTTAACACAAAATATTGATGGACTTCATCAAAAGGCAGGTAGTTCAAAAGTGCTGGAATTACATGGAAGTGTCATAAAGATCAAATGTTCAGTTTGTGATTTTAAAGATGAAATGATAACAGAATTTTCTGAAATTCCTCCCTTATGCAAGTGTGGAAATATACTTAGGCCAGATGTAGTTTGGTTTGGAGAATCTCTACCACAAGATGTATGGCAAAAAGCCATGATTGCTGCAAGTAAGTGTGATTTGATGGTAATTGCTGGCACATCTCTTGTGGTATCACCTGCAAATACATTACCAATCTATGCAAAACAAAACAATGCAATATTGATAGAAGTTAATCCAGAAAATACCGAAATGTCATCAGAAATGGATTTGGTTATAAGAAATACGAGTGTAATTACACTGCCTGAATTAGTTTCAGTTTTTAGTTAAGTTAGAAATTAAGAATTGGAGAAAACACCATTAATTACAGTATCAGTGCTATCTACTGGATTAAATACTGATGAAGAAATTGTTCCATATTCTTCATGCTCTATTACCATATCAATAAAGTAGGATGTTTTTGTTATTTCTTGTACATATGTTTCAAACATTGAAGAATAAAAAATTCCTGTAAAGAGCTCTTTCTCAAGTGTTCGTAAAGTCACAGTGACGCTAGTTGTTTTCCCAGAAGTATCTTCATAGTGAAGCATAACATTATCATTTGATTGCTGGCTAGATTCAAGTGATAGTGTTTCAAATGTGTGAGTTGTTTTATCTTCGGTTGTTATAGAATCAAAAATTGGTTCTGTAGTTGGTATTGTAGTTGATTCTGTAGTTGGTCCATCATACTGATCTTCATATGATGATGTACGACTAACAGAAGATTCATTATTATTTTGACTGTCTCCTAAGATACCACCTATACCAATAGTTTGTTGCATAGATTCACTTAGATTATTGATACTTTCAGATATGCTATCAGTTGAGCTTTCAGTAAAATCCTTAACTTGATTATTAACAAGTTTACCACCAGCACCAATAGTTGTTTCTGTTTTTTGAATGGTACTATCTTTTATTTTCTCAAGATCATTTTTTACATTTGAAGAAGTTTCAGGGAATAATTGATAAATTTCATTTGGAAATACTATTACTGCTACTAATAAAACTGCGCCAATTATGGCTAATTTCATAAACATGAGTAGTAATTCTAAAAAAGGAATTTTAGATTCAAACTAAAAAAAATAGTCAGAAATGATTGAATTTTCTTAGCTAATAATCCAATCAATTATTCTATCAATATTTGATGAAGTAAGAATTACTTTAATTGGTCCTAAAGGGGATTCATTTGCTTCTTCACAAATTACTATTTTTTCAACAAAAGCTGTTTGTTTATTTAGATAAAACCAAGTTGTATTATCTTCTAAATTTTTTTCAAGATTTCGTCTATAGGTTTTTTGAGATTGTTTTGTATGAATTGTTTCATAAATTTTTTCAAGAGATCTTAATTCTTTGGATTGAGCATTAATTGAAAAATTTTCAGTTTTTATCGTTGAATATGGAAAAATATTTGAAATTACTTTTTTGATTTTGTCTGGATCTTCAGAAGGGTTTACTGAACAAAACATTTCTATTTTACAATTAATGTTTGGAATATTCATTCTATCCAACTTTGAATAACGTTGAATGCAGTTTCTATCAACTCGTCTTTTGTTAAACCAATATTAGATATTGCATAATCAGATAGTGCAATTGAATTGCTGATTCCAACACCTAATTCACGACTATCTCTTTCATCAAAGTGTTCTTTTGTTTGAGGATCATCTGATCTTCCTCTTTTTTGTAAAAAATCAAATCTAGTATCAGTTGATGCATGAATTGCTAATAGTTTTACAGTGCCTAATTTTCTAAGTACTTGTATCTCATCATTAGATCTTACTCCATCTATTAGTATTACATTGACAGTAGAGGATTCAATTTGTGGTTTGATTAAGTCTGCTATTGCGCCAGGACCATTTTTCTCTCTAAGCTCAAGCATTAATTTTCCAAGATTTGATCTAGTAGGTTCTAAGTTTCTTTTTGTTGCCTCCTCTCTAACTGCATTTCCCATATTGATAATATCATATCCTTTTGAATTCAATCCTTCAGCAATAGTAGATTTACCAGCACCAGGCATGCCTGTTAAACATACAATTAGTTTTGTCAACACATATCAAAAAAGAGTCTCGTCTATGAAGCTACCGGAAATTATTATAAAGATACTTTGAAGAATGTTATAATGCGAACTTTTGTAGCAATTGAAATCTCAAATAATGATGTAATTAATTCTATAAAAAAATTTCAAACTGAAATTAACATTGATGCTAAACCTGTGGAACCCAAAAATTTTCATTTTACATTACAGTTTTTGGGTGAAATTTCAGAAGATCTTACACAAAAAATTATTCAAGCGTTACGTACAATTGAATTTTCAAGCTTTAGTATTAACTTGAAAGGAATAGGTGCATTTCCTAAACCTAAGTTTCCAAGAGTAATTTGGATTGGGACAGATGATAATGGGGGGAACATGTTAGTTCAATTATCAAAAAAAGTTAGAAAAGCACTAGAGCCCTTGGGATTTTTTTCAGATAAACCATTTAAACCTCATATCACAGTATTTAGAATTAAAAAGAAGGTAGAAGACATAACAAAAGAGTTGGATAGTCAACAAATGATAGATTTTGGAATACAAGAAGTAACTGGGATAAAATTGAAAAAGAGTGAACTTACACCAAATGGACCAATCTATTCAGATTTAGAGGAGATCAAAGCAATAAAATGAAACAAATTATCTTTAAAGTTACCAATACTATTATTCCATCAAAAACAGCAGAAAAATCAAAACAAGAAATTGCTAAATTAGCATTTAAGTTAGTTGAAAAAGAAATCAAAAAATTTTCAGAAGTGATAGGATTAGAATTTGGTGGATCATTTGCAAAAGGTACTTGGTTATCAAAAGATGCAGATGTAGATATTTTTATCAGATTCAAAAAATCTACTTCAGAAGAAAAATTTGAAAAGGTATCAAAAAAAATTGGTTTTGCTTCATTGAAAAAATATTCACCATATGTAAGGTATTCTGAACATCCATATGTTGAGGCTAAAATTAAGAATACTAAGATCAATGTAGTACCATTTTATGATGTAAAAATTGGAGAATGGAAAAGTGCTGCAGATAGATCTCCATTTCATACTAAATTTATGGAAAAATCATTAACATCAAAAATGAGAAATGAGGTTAGAATTCTAAAAACATTTCTAAAGTCAAATGGACTTTATGGAGCTGAAATTGCAAGACAGGGATTTAGTGGTTACATTTCAGAAGTTCTAGTCTTATATTTTGGAAGTTTTGCAAATGTAATTAAATCAATATCTGAAGTTAAAGAAAATCAAATTATTGGAAAGGCTTCAAAGAAATTTGAAACACCAATAGTAATCATAGACCCAATTGACAGTAATAGAAATTTAGCTGCAGCAATTTCTGATGAGAATGTTGGAAAGTTCATTCTTGCATCTAGGGCTTTTAAAGAAAAACCTGCATTGAAATTTTTTAAGAATAAAAAAGTAATAATTTCAAAAAAACATTGGAAAAATTTGTTAGTAGTAAAATTTGACTTTAAAATTAGAAGCCCAGATATAATATGGGGACAAATTAAAAGAGCTACTTCATCATTATCTACACAATTAGAATTAGAAGGTTTCAAAGTGTTAAGAAGTAAACCTCATACAGACCAACAAAAAGAAGTCTACCTCTTTTTCTTGTTAGAATCAACAAAGATTTCAGAGATATACCCAAAAAATGGTCCAGAATTTTTTAGAGAAGACAGTGCTAAGAGTTTCATTTCTAAAAATCTTGCAAGTACAGAATTGATGTGGATTGGAAAGAATATGAAAATAATTTCATTAGAAAAAAGAAAACATGTTGAAGCAGTAAAATTTATGACAGAATTTTTGAAAAAGAATCTTCAAAATGACATACCAAAAGGACTGCAAAGTGATTTTAAACGAGGTTTCAAGGTTTCAGTAGGAGACAAAAAGTTAAGCAAATCAATTAAAGAGGCTGCAAGTGAGTTGATTTCAACAGATGGTGTCCTCCTTCATTTCAATTAAGAAGTTTGTTAATGATCCATACTCAAAAATTTTGGGATACCCAAAAGCCACTAATCATCAAATAAAATCAAGAATTAATGAATTAGAAAAATTAAAAATTAAATCAATTTCATTAACAGGTCCTACCACACTTGGAAAATTATCAATTTTAGGTAAAGGGTATGTTGGAGTTGTAGTATTAGCAAAAAAGGGCAACAAACAGGTTGCATTAAAAATTAGAAGAACAGATTCACAAAGGAATGGAATGAAAAATGAAGCAAATTTACTAAAATTAGTAAACACAGTAAGTATTGGGCCAAAAATGTTTGCTGTTAGTAAAAATTTTTTAGTTATGGAATATCTTGAAGGAGTTAAAATTATTGAATGGGTAAATACATTAAAAGGAATTGGTAGTTCAAAAAAATTAAAATCGACAATCAAAAATGTTTTAAAAGATTGTTATAGGCTAGACCAAATGGGTTTTGATCATGGAGAATTGAGTAATATTTCAAAACATATCATTGTAGGAAAAATAAAATCTACCTTAATTGATTTTGAAAGTTCTAGTACTAAGCGAAGACCATCAAATGTCACATCAGTTACTCAGGCAATTTTTATTGGATCGGGGATTGCAAAAAAAGTTCAAAAAGTTTACAAAAATCCACCTAAAAAGAAAATCATCGAAGTGTTAAAACAATACAAACAAGAAAAAACCCAAGAAAATTTTGAAAAACTATTAAAAATTCTAAAATTATAATGGGAACGGCAGGATTTGAACCTGCGATCACTAGTCCCCCAGACTAGTATCATACCAAGCTAGACTACGATCCCTTGTCACAGAGGCACAAAATGAAATTATTAAATCGTCGTATTGATAATGAGATTCATGAAGATTTGTAATATTTGTCATAAAATTTCTGCTACTGATCAAGATCATTTAGATTGTATTCAGGAAAAAAATATCGAAATGGGAGACGAAGATTTTAAAAATAACATTCCTGAAAAGTTGAATCTATCAAAAAATACTCAAGATTTAGGTGTTGAAGTAAGAGCCATTTTAGAACATCTCACAAAAGAGAAAGATAAATCAGACGAATTATAATTATTTTAATAAATAATATTTGTTAACTTAACGTTCTTGTGTTGTAGGTCTTATCAGAATTTCATTAACATTAACATGATCTGGAGATTCAACTGCATATAAAATTGCATTTGCAATATCTTCTGCTTGTAAAGCTTTCATCTTTTTTGCATTTTCAATAAATCCTTGTAATGATTCATCAGTAATGGTATCATTAAGTTCTGTATCTACTACCCCAGGTTCAATGCTAGTTACTCGAATGTTAGAGCGTACACTAAATTCTTGCCTTAATCCTTCACTAAATGCTGCAACTGCATGTTTTGTTGCACAATAAACACTTCCAGCTGGGAAAACAATTCTTCCAGCTACAGATGAGAGATTTACAATATGACCAGATTTTTTCTCTTTCATATGAGAAATTACTGCTGCTGTCGAATATAATACACCTTTGATATTCACATCAATCATTCTATCCCATTCATCTACCTTGAGGCTTTTGAAGAAACTCAAAGGCATCAAACCTGCATTATTTACAAGAATATCAATGGAGCCCCATTTTTCTAAAACTGCTTTAGCAAAATTTTCACATTCTGATCTTTGTGTAACATCTAATTTTTGATAAAATACTTCACCACCATTAGCAGAGATGTCTTTTGCAAGTTTTTCTAATCTATCTACTCTTCTAGCACCTATAGCAAGTTTTGCACCTGCTTTTGATAGTGCCAGAGCTGTAGCAAATCCTATACCACTACTTGCTCCCGTAATTATTGCTACTTTATCTTTAATCATCTAAATTACCTAAACGCATTTAATTTCAACATCGTAAAAATGTTTAGACGTTAAAAAATTTCAAGAAAATCGCTAACAACTTTATTAAAAGAAAAATGATGTATCAAATTGTGATATCAGAAAATTGTGCTTATTGTGGAGATTTAACAGATTTACCATTTCATTGTAATTATTGCAAGGATCCATTTTGTTCAGAACATAGACTTCCAGAAGAACATAGATGTGTAAAACTAAGTCAAATCCGAGCAAAAAAATTTGGTGAGAAAAAAGTCATACGAGATGGAGGACGAGATAAACCAAATATTTTCAAACGAATTTTTGGAAGATCTTAAAATCAATAAGGACTTTTTTCAGGAGAAATTTTTGCACGTCTACCTTGATAAATTAGGGCAATAGCAAGTGCAAACATTACCATTGCAGTTAATGGAAAATTTTGTGGTGCAGGTAAAACAAACCAATAGTAAATCCCAAACCCAATTGATACAGCTGCTTGTACCCATAGTTTTATCCATTTTGGGGATTTGATTAATCTGCTTATAGCTTCAATAACAAATATTCCAATTACAGGATAAATTGAGTAGAATAGAAAATCAATAACATCAACACCCGTATGAGACATCTAATATGAAAATAAACAGGTATAATTTCTATCTAATCATCCCAATGGATTTTAGTTGCAACATTTTTGGCAATTAAAGCCTGAGCATTTTCATATGGAATTGTAGCAATATCTTCAGTTTTGAAGGGACCATATTTTTCAAGGTCAGCACCTACAATTTCTTCTACTTCTTTAAGAAATCTAATAACAATTTTCTTTGTTTTGTGATTTTGAGATAATGATTCCAGGAATTTTGATTTTCCATTAATTGTTGCAGAAAGAATCATTTCAGTCCTTTCTCTTTGTTCCTCTTGAGAATCCAAAATGAATTTTTCTTCATCTAAAAGATTTCCAAATTGGATATCTTTCGATTTAGAGATTTTTTCTAGTCTGATATGGATTAGTAATGATGTTAGTTCAGTTGCCATTTCTATCAAAGCATCTTTGATTTTACTTTCTACACCATCAAATTCTTGTTTTCTTAAATTTCCAATAAAGTCAGAGAGGTTTTTGTAAAAACTAGGATCAATTTCAGCGATAGAATCATCCTCAGTTTCTCGTAAAACCGTATTATGTAAAGAGATTATATCGATTTGATTTGATTCGGACATTTCTTACCTAATCCTTAAATGGTGCGTGTATTTGTGTTTGATTGAAGTAAAAAATTGCCCTATAAAGTAAGTCATGGAGAAGCAATCCCAATAACATATTCACCTGATGAAGTTTTCTCTAGGATTCAACATGAGGGAATTCAGTTTATCGATCTACAATTTACAGGTCTTACAGGTCATTTTCATCATACCACAATTTCAGCTGACTTGTTTACACCTGACCAAATGAAAGATGGATTGCCTAAATTAGATGGTTCATCAATTGTTGGTTTTACTACTATTGATGATTCGGATTTACTTCTTAAACCAGACCCAAATACATTTGCAATAATTCCTTGGATGACTGAAAATAAAACAGCTAGACTTCTTTGTGATGTTTATTGGGGAGAAAATAGAGGGAGATTATCAAGAGATCCTAGAGGAATTGCTCAAAAAGCTGAAGAATACATCAGAACTCAAGGATATGATTTTAGTACATGGGGTCCAGAGGTGGAGTTCTTTGTTTTTGATGAGGTACATTGGGATGTTCTAACACCATATAAAGGGCAATCTTATTCAATTGAATCAAAAGAAGCACCATGGAGTCAAGAAGGAAAGGGATACCCAATGGGGTTACAAGAAGGATACTATCCTAGTACACCATCAGATACTCTTACACCATACAGAAATGAATGTGTAAATGTTCTCAATAGGAATTTTGGGATATTATGTGATAATCATCATCATGAAGTTGCAACTGCAGGACAATGTGAAATTGATATCAGATATGATCATCTGACAAATGCTGCAGACGCTGCACAATCCTACAAGTATGTTATTAGAAATATTGCACAGAAATATGGGAAGGTTGCAACAATGATGCCAAAACCAATTGCAATGGATTCAGGTTCTGGAATGCATGTTAATGTTAGTTTATGGAAAGGAAAGGAAAACATGTTTTATGATAAAGATGATGAGATTGAGTTAAGCCAGATTGGAAGATACTTTTGTGGTGGAATTATTAATCATGCCAAAGCATTATCAGCAATTTGTAATCCTACTACCAATTCATACCATAGACTTGTACCTGGATATGAAGCTCCAGCATACATTGCATGGAGTTCAGGAAATCGTTCTGCTATTGTTAGAGTTCCAAAACATCTCACAGGAAAAAAATATGCACATCTAAAAAGACTTGAATTTAGAGCACCTGATCCTTCATCTAACCCATATCTTGTATTTGCTGCAGTAACATCTGCTGGAATGGATGGAATCAAAAAGAAAATGGACCCTGGAGACCAAATACGTGATGATATCTTCAAGATGACTAAATCAGATAGAGCTAAAAGAGGCATTGGTGTTCTTCCAAAAAGTCTTGGTGAAGCATTAGATGAGTTAGAAAGTGATAGAAAATTCCTTAATCCAATTTACACCAATGATGTAATTGATAAGATAATAGAATTGGAGAGAAGAGATCAGCGTGAGATAGCTATTAGACCACATCCGCATGAATTTTATCTATACTTTGATGTTTAGGCTCTTCCAGTAAGCTGAAAGATGTAGTGTAAAGAAATTACTATTAGAATAAACCCCCCTCCTAGAAACACTCCACGTCTATTTTCAGATGTAGCAGCTCTGTACAGTAAAACCCCACCAGCAAGACCTACAAATAATATCAAAACCCCAATAATTACACCGACAAAACTTGTGTCAGTAATTAATGGATGAAACAGTCCAGCAAGTAATGCAAAAAATGCAACTAGATAAATGTACTTAAAACCAGTAAGCATTTTGGAGGATGTTTTATTCAATGTTGTTCGTGAATATATTTATCAAATAAACTTTTGAAGAAATTTTTTAAAATGATTTACATCATTCCGCCCATATCAGGCATTCCACCCATTCCAGGTGGCATTCCACCCATTCCAGGTGGCATTCCTCCTTCTCCACCACCAGGTGGACCGCCAGGAGATTTTTGGGTAGCAATCACATCATCAATTCTCAAAATCATACATGCAGCTTCAGCAGCTGCAGATACAATTTGAAGTTTAACTGCAAGTGGTTCAATAATATCACTTGATTTCATATTAGCAATCTTTCCTCTCATTACATCAATTCCAGTCCATTTTTCTCCTTTCTGTTGTTTTGAACGAAGAAGTGTAAGTGTGTCAATTGGATCCATTCCAGCATTTTCAGAAAGTGCTAATGGAATTGATTCTAAAGCATCAGCGAATTTTTCTACAGCTAGTTGTTCTCTTCCTTCTAGAGATTTTGCCCAGCCTCTGAGTTTTGTTGCAGCAAATGTTTCAGGAGCACCACCGCCAGCAACAATTGATGGTTTTTCAATTACATCTTTTACAACCATTAATGCATCATGAACAGAGCGTTCAACTTCGTCTACTACTCTTTGTGAGCCTCCACGAAGAAGTAATGTAACTGATTTTGGGTGTTTGCAGCCTTCAACAAATACCCATTTGTCTTCTTCAATTTTTCTTTCTTCAACAAGATCTGCACTACCTAAATCTTTTTCAAAAAGATCATCAAGATTTGTAACAATTCTAGCACCTGTTGCTTTCGCAAGTTTTGTAAGATCACTTTCTTTAATTCTTCTAACTGCAATAATTCCAGCCTTTGCTAGATAATGTTGTGCTGTATCATCAATTCCTTTTTGACATAAAACCACATTTGCACCAGAACCAATAACTTTGTCAACCATTGTTTTTAACATTCTATTTTCTTCATCTAGAAATGATTTTAGTTGTTGAGGATTTGAAATGTTAATTTTTGCATCAGTTTCAGTTTTACTAATTTCTAATGCAGTATTAATTAATGCAATTTTAGCTTCAGCAATTTTACTAGGCATACCTCCATGAACAATTTCTTTATCAAGAACAATACCTTGTATAATACTTGAATCTTTGATAGAGCCTCCTGCTTTCTTTTCTACTTTAATATCATCAATATCAGCAATGTAATTTTCACCATCTTTTTCTGTAACAGTAAGAACAGATTTCACAACAATATCTGCAAGTTGAACAGAGTCTTTTCTAACAAGTTTAGTTTGCATTGAAGTTTTTGCAATTTTAGTTAGAATGTTTCTATCATTTGAAGATACTTGGTCAGCAATACTTTCAAGGAATTGTTTTGCTTTTCTTGCAGCTTTTCTATAACCATCAACAATAATTGTTGGATGAACATCTTGATCAATTAATGATTCAGCATTTTCAAGTAATGCCCCTGCCAGAACAACTGCAGAAGTTGTACCATCTCCGACTTCATTATCAGTAGTTTTAGAAATTTCAACTAACATTTTGGCTGCTGGATGCTGAACATCAATTTCTTTTAGAATAGTTGCACCATCATTTGTAATAGTTACATCTCCTAAGGAGTCAACTAGCATTTTATCCATGCCTCGTGGGCCTAGACTAGTACGAACAATTTCAGCGATAATTTTGGATGCAGCTATGTTATTCTTCTGTGCATCTCGACCTTTAGTTTCTGTGCCACCTTCTTTTAGCAATACAACTGGCATAGTGCCTTTTGAAGTAGCTTGCATACCCATAGATGCCAAAACTCCTGATTCCCCTTTTATACCTTGCAGATCTAAGTGTGGATTTCTAGCATCGGTGTTTTTAAATTGGGAAAATTAAGTTGCAAAATATGGCCAAGTCAAAAAATAAAGAATCGTATAATAAAATTTTCACAAAATTAAAGGAACACCACAAATGGTTTGAAAATTCAATTCCATTAATTGCAAGTGAAAATATTCCTAGCCCTGCTGTTAGAGAAGCAATAATTTCAGATTTTGGTAATAGGTATGCAGAAGGCTGGCCAGGGGAAAGAGTGTACGCAGGTTGTATCTACATTGATGAAGTAGAGTTTGAATGTATGAAATTAGCTAAAAAACTTTACAAGACAAAATTTGCTGATGTTAGACCAATTTCTGGTGTTGTTGCAAATCTTGCCATATATTCAGCTTATTCAAATCCAGGTGATGTAATGTTAGCACCTTCTATTCCAGCAGGAGGTCATATTTCTCACGGTAAAAAAGAACATTCAGGAACTGCAGGATTAGTTCATGGATTAGAAATTGAATTTTATCCATTTAATGCTGAAGAAATGACAATTGATGTGGAAAAGACAAAACAGAAAGTTAAGGAGTTAAAGAAAAGTAATCGTCTTCCAAAGATAGCAATGTTTGGTGGTTCATTATTCTTGTTCCCACATCCTGTCAAAGAATTATCAGATTTTCTAAAAAGTTATGATATGCATATTAATTATGATGCAGCCCATGTTGCTGGATTAATTGCGGGTGGTAAATTCCAAGATCCTTTACGTGAAGGTGCAGATACTATGACTATGAGTACTCATAAGACTCTGTTTGGACCTCAAGGAGGATTAGTTTTAGGATCTGAAGAACATGAAGAACCAATCAAAAAAGCAATATTTCCTGGCCTCACAAGTAGTCATCATATTAATAATATGGCAGGAAAAGCAGTTGCTTTTGCAGAAGCTTTAGAATTTGGAAAAGATTATGCTACTCAAGTAATAAAAAATGCAAAGTCATTTGCAGAGGCACTAAGTGATATGGGATTCAAAGTGTTAGGAGAAAGCAAAGGATTTACAATGTCACACCAGATTGCAGTCAATGTTTTAGATTATGCTGATGGGGGCAAAGTAGAAGTAGACTTGGAAAAAGCTAACATTATAGTAAATAGACAACTCATTCCAGGAGATATTAAGGCAAAAAGAAATTATTTCCATCCAGGAGGAATTAGAATAGGAGTTTCTGAAATCACACGACTAGGAATGAAAAAGAATGAGATGCAAGAAATTGCATCTTTAATTAAGCAAGTAGTTATTGAGAAAAAAGATCCAAAGAAAATACTTTCAAAAGTAAAGGCTTTCAGAAAAAACTATCAAAAAGTCAAATTTTGTTTTGATAACAAGTTGGGTGCCTACGAATACGTCAAATTGAGATAATTTTAGGCGTAATCAGTGAGAAGTGATTGGTCTCCTTGATTCTTACCAAACACTAGTTCAATTTCATCAGATAGTGCATGAATTCTTCCTCGCTGATATTCACCAACATCATATTTCTCAACAAGTCGCTTTGCAAGTTTTAGATATTTTTCAACAGAGCCTCGAGTAATTGTAGGAATTAATTTATGACCACAAATGCATGTTTGGATTAGAGGCATTCGACGGAATGATTTTCCACAGCCAGTACACCTAAAGTTTTGTCTTGCATATGCTCTAAGATTTCCCATAATATCTGGAACAAGATGTGTTGAAATAACATTTGAAACAATTTCTGAAGGATTTACAACATCAATTAATTCAGCATTTCTAATTTGCATATCAAATTTGTCAAGCATAGAACCAAGTGTAGAGTATGCACTACGAGATTTTGAAGTGGTTAGTGATGAAGTTGAATGTGTAAAGAAATAATCATAAAATTGTCTTTCAGTTTCAAGACGGGATTCAACAATCTCAATTGATGATACATCTGATGCTTTAACATGTTTAAGGGTGGATTCAAAAAATTCTATAGGAATTGATTTTATGACTTCAAGATTATGTGCCTGAGGTTGGGATTCATGTGGTAATACAAGAGGTTGGACAAGTAATGGCGCATCCATTAATCCACCAATTCTATCAGAAAGGAATTGTCTTGAAAAATTAAGTAAACTATCCATTAGAAGCATGATAGAATCAGCATCACCGTCAGCATCCCTTCTTTTTGCAGAGTGCCAGTTTGGAGTTGCAAAACAAACATGAGTTTCAGTGTATCCAATAATTCGTCCTACAATTCCAACAGAAGTATGTGGAGCTAAACCAATTATTAGATGACCAAGAAGTTCTTCGATATTCTTTACATTATAAAATGAAGATTTCCCATAAAATTTCTCTAATAGAGTATCAATGTATTTACAAGTAGAAACAAGATATTTTCCACTATCATAAGGAATAACCACATCTTGCATTCGAAGTTCAATCATCTGTTCTGAATTTTCTAAAGGATTTCCATCAATATCATGAGAATAGCCCAACTGCTTTAGTTTCTCAATTGATGTTCCAATCCAAGATGGTTTGAAGTGTGTTAATGGGGAGTTTGTTGCATCAAATCTAACAGTTCCATCTTTGAAAACTGTTAGACCATAGTTTTGGCGTACAAGTCCCTTTTCAAGGGGTTCGGCAATCTTGTCTTGACTGATTAGTTCTTTTACACCCTTGAATGGTTCCTTGGCACGTAACCCCATCTTTTCTTGAGCAGAAAGTAATTTTGATTTTAATGGGAATTTTTTATTTGAATATGATGGTATTTTACGCTTACATTTTTCACAAAATGGTTCTGTGTGGGTATCTCTACAGTAAAAACACCTGTAAATGATTGTAGTTTTTGTGGCACATTTTAAGCACTTTATTCCAATGGATGGCTCATCACATTTAGAACAATGTCTGTTGTATATTTTAGCAAAGAAATCTTCATTTCTTGATGCTTTAAGAAGATCTCTGGTTGGTCCTCCTTTGTCACTTACAGGAAATAATACATGTGTTGGAGGTTTCATTTGTCTTGCAGCTGCTTTTTCAGGTCTCCCAATTCTAACCCCAATAGAAGTTGAAAATTTATTTCTGATTTGAATGCCTGATGATTTTGTTAGAATTTGAGGAACTGAAAAATCACTAATTATTGGTTTTTCTCTAAACAGTAGATTAAAGAAAATTTTTGCTTCTTGGTTTTCTAAAATTATAGTTTCATTTTCAACTTTGTGGGGAGTACCCAATTTTTCAAGAATTTTTTTGATTTGTGTAGGATACTCAATAGATGTTTCATTGATTTTTTTTGGTTCTAGAAGTTGAGTAAGTTCTTGGGGTGAAATCATATCCCAAAAATACAGATAGTGTGGATGAAATGGAATTTGGAAGTCGAGAGAAATTTTTAGTGCCTCATCAATTGTAGGTATTTTATTCAAAAATTGGTTTAGAAATTGATCATTAGGCTCATATTTTTGGATTTTTTGTTTTAATTCCTCAATCCAAAATTCCTCAACATACCCTGAGGGTATAAGTTGAGCATTATTTTCTAAAAAATCACCAAATGTAATTAGTATATCACCCAAATGAAGTATTTTTTCAATTTCATTTTTAATTTCTAATCCATGTTTCACATCTCTAATTTTTACAACATTGCCATTTCTCAGACGGACTGTTGGGGTATCGATTGAATCAACAAATGCTATAGTTGCTCCTTTCCCTGGAATGTCAATTTTAATTTGAGTGCCAACTGCTATTGTATGATCTAAAATCTCAGCAATTACTGGATGAATACCAACTGCTGCAAAGCCAGTATTACATGCTCTTCCATATCTTAATCGAAACCCACCTAATTTGTTAGGCATGGATAATACTGATCTACCGGTAATTACCTCACGCATTCTTTTAGCACCTGCGTCTTCTTGATTATCACCTGTCTGGACTGCGCCTTTAAGATCATTGAGCCAATCCCAACCATCAAGATTGTACATTTCAATTCTTTTGAGTAATTTTTTAGATCTGCCTATCAATCCATCATTTAAGACACGTAAAGCACCACCTCTTACTCTATCAGTTTTGATTCGGGTCATGGATTTGTGGTTTACAACCTCATATGGATCAGTATCTACACCATCAAGTTCGACTGGAAGATTAGAAATTACATGTATAATATCTTCATCTAAAATATGAAATTGAAAGTTACTGGCATCTCTCTCATAGATTCTTAGTTCTTCAACAAATCTGCCTGTTTCATCATCAAAAGAATTTGCCTGGTATTTTGCTAGCCCAACTGCTTTTCTAACATGGTCAGCAATTAGCATAGTTACTGCAGATTCGGTTCCACCTGCTGAACGCATTGGTCCGGCAATAGAGATTGAGAGGTATTCAGTCCCATCTTTGTTTTTCTTTATCTTAACATCACTAATTCCTTGTAATGCAGCAATCGTTACTCCTTCAGTAATAATTGCCAGTCCTACACGGACTGCAAGATCTAATTTTTCTTCTAAAGTGGCATCAGGAAGAGAATGATTTCCCAGGGCAATATCTTTTGAGAGGATTAAAGCAGAGAGTTCTTTTCCATGAATTTTTAAAAGTTCTCTAAGCGGTTCGGTGATATTAATTTCGTGCATTTTTGCAACTCTATCTGCCAAATCAAATGCAATTTTAGGCTCAATTATAGCTGAGGAATCAAAAAGGGTTGATTTTGCAGCCGCAGCATGTTGATAGATGGTATAGGTTTCAGTTGAGAGGTTTGAGTAATAATTACGATAATAATCTGGCATCTTAATACTACGAATACAAGAAATTGCATCATTTTCAGACATAATACAGTTCTATTACTTGCTTCTTTGAATTGCTTTTGCTATTTCTTGGAGTTTTTTGATACTTCCTCCTTTCTCAAGGAAAGTTCCAATAACTAAGGCATCCGCCCCTGCTTTAACCAAGCTTTGAGCAGTTTTCACATCTTTAATGCCTCCTCCAACTATCAAAAATCCATTAAAAGTACGTCTTACTGTCTTTACCATTTCAGGAGTAACATTGGTTTTTGCACCAGATCCTGCTTCCAAATATACAAATCTCATACCAAGAAATTGAGCTGCAAGGGCATATGCTGCAGCAATTTTTGGTTTTTCAAATGGAATTCCTCGTGCTGAACCTACAAACCAAGCAGATGTCCCCTCTCCTATCACCAAATAAGCAGTTGGGAGTGGCTCTAACCCAAATTTAAGAACACTTGGAGCTCCTAATGCTTGTGCTTGGGTGATAAAGTATGGGTTTTCTGAGTTCATTAGAGAGCTAAATAGAATTGCATCAGCATCAGGTACAACTCCAGTTACATTTCCAGGAAACAAGATTATTGGAATTTTAATGCCTTTTTTGATTCCTTTAACCACCTGAGCCATCTCAATCTGATCAGTTGCAGAGGAACCACCAACTAAGATTGCGGAAGCACCAATCTTTTCAACATCCTTGGCAAGCTTACTTGATGCCTCTAGTTGTGACACTTCAGAATCAATTAACACAAACAATAATGCATTTTTCTTTTTTAATTCAGATTTTAGGAATGATTCTACTTTGTTTCCAGTCATAATTGGGGTTTGCAGATGACGCTTTAAAGTTTAATTGGAATGGTGGTATACAGATTTGTATAGCTATGTCAGAGTCTGAAGGATCTAATTTTAACAATATTATTCGTCAAATTATCAAAAAATCACTATTTACAGAGCGACAAATTGAAATTATTTTAAATCAGAAGGATCTTCTAGAGTCTAAATTTTCTATAAGTAAAGGAGCGTATTATAGACAAGTTGGGCAATCAAGAGGGAAATTAATTGCATTATTCTATTCAATCATACTTTTTCGTGGTCTAGGTATACTATTACCTGATGATATTGATGTGATATCCAAACTTTCTGAGCAAATTAGTGTGATAAATGAGGGTGAGATTTTTCCGGAAAGAGAAGAAGAAGTCATTAGTGTGATAGATAGGCTCGTTCGACAGGCATGTAATATGTGATGTTTGTGATGAGTATAACCAAAACAACTTGAGTAGTTTGTGATGATGTGTGTGAGTATGTTAATCTAAAGTGTGAAATAATATTGTTCAATCACGATAAATCACGACATAGGCATAAAATTTGTGATGTTAGTAGAAATTCCTGAACCTGATGTGATTTTAGGTGTGATTTTAGCATTCTTGGTTGGTTTGGGTGCGTTGTATGTGTTCTACAAAGCACGTCCATTCATTAAATCTAAGAGTGAGATGATTGATGTATCTCAATCTGAGCGTTTAGAGTATTATGAAAGACAGTTAATTGATATGAAAATACGCCTAGATGCCATAGAGATACAAGGAATTGAGCAAAAACCAAGAGATCCTAACTTGGAATTAAAACAATTCTTAGAGAAATTAACAAAGAACCAAACTCAAGAAGAGGAAGTTAGTCAATCTAGAGTTTTGAATAAAAGGTCTAATTCTACACCTAGTATTTCCAATATTGTGCCTACAAACCCAACAGATTACGTGTTACATTTAATCACAAACAAAGCTATGACATCACGTGACATCCAAATCACATTAAAGAAAAGTAGAGAGCATACATCACGGTTAATGAAGAAATTATTTGAAGATGGGTTTGTCCAAAGAAACACAGAAACAAAACCATATACTTATTCGATAACTGAAAAAGGAAAAACAAAAGTTGATGGTGTTCAAACTGATCCTATAATTGTATAAGAATTTTCTTGAGTTTTTTAAAGTCTAATTATTGTTATTTGACCTAGTTTTTAGAGAATATAGATAATTCATTATTAATTAATAATTATATAAGTTATTAAATTATAAATATTATTAAATTGTGGTAATAATATGTCTGTACAAGAGAATGAGGTCTTAGTGAAAATCACTTCGGCTGGAACAATATCTATTCCTAAACAATTTAGAAAATACATGGATATTCAAAAAGGTGAATATGTTAAGTTAATTCTTGGAAAAGATAGATTAATTGTAAGAAGAATCACCATTTCTGATTGATTATTGTTGTTTTTGACCTATTTTGATGGTTTGATAAGTCCATTCTCTACCTGTTCTAGTTCTATCTACCCTACCTTTTGATGAAAATCGTGATAAATAGGTAGAGATTACACTAAGTTTTACTGGCTCGTTGTATTCATCTTCATATTTTTCAAGAATATTAGTGGAGGTAAATTTGCCCATAGGGAAGAATTTATCCACAATTGACCAGATTTTTGAGCCTACTGAGTCCATATTTGTTACTCCTTGCTCTTCTTCAATATTCATCAAATCCATCATTTCAAATATTTTAAGGACCTTTTCTCGGGTGACATTCCCCTCTAATTTAATATCATAACGAGCGCCTTCTGAATCCTCCATATCTATTCGAATACGTTTTTTAGCCATCTTTGAGATCTTAAAAATTAGATGTTAACAATTGAAATGATCCGAGAATATTTGTTAACTGTGTGGTTTGTTAATATTGACTGCGTAAGCCACGCCTAGATGAGGTTTTGTTATTAACAATATATTTTATAAATTATTTTAATTAAAGGGGGTATCATGCCTGGAATGGAAATTAGAGGGTTAATTCCAGCATATTCACAATGTTAATATTATTCTTAACGCCTGGAATGGAAATTAGAGGGTTAAAATAAGGTTTTAAGGTAATTTCTTAACAAGAAATTAACATTTTTGTTAATTAAATATGAATTAGGTTTAACCCACACACCAATATTTCCACTCTATTTTTCTTAATTTTTTTATTTTTTAGAAAATCTAAAACTAACTAAAATTAGTTAATGATAAACTAAACTAGAATTACTATTCTATTCTATACTCTCTTAATTCAGATATGGTTATGATATTATTGAGAGGAAATAAAGGTGTGTGAGTATGACTGACCCTGTAGATAAAATGCTTGATGCAGCAGAATCTGGAAAATCTATTCTTAAAAACAGAGACATACTCCATTTTTCATATATTCCAGAAAACATACCACATAGAAATACTGAACAAGAACAAGTAACTCAATCATTATTACCAATTCTAAAACAATCAAGACCATCTAATCTTTTAGTATATGGAAAACCTGGAACTGGTAAAACATTAGTTGTAAAAAAAGTAATTTCTAAAATCCAAGAAAGAGTTGAGAAATCTAATTTTCCAATTAAATTAATATATTCTAATTCTAAAGAGGAAACAACACTTTATGGATTATTAGTCAGCCTAGGCAGGCAATTAGGCTTAACTGAAAAAGAACTACCCACAACTGGCCTAGCAATAAGTGAGGTTTTCAAAAGACTTCTTAGTAAAATTAATGGGGAAAAACTTAACGCAATTTTTGTAATTGATGAGATTGACTATCTTGCCCAATTAGTAGCAAAAACAGGCAAGGATATTCTATATCAACTTACAAGAGCAAACGAGCGACTAAAACAAGGATCTCTGACTTTGGTGGGAATTTCAAATGATCTAACTTTCAAAGAAAACCTAGATCCTAGAGTAATCAGCAGCCTAGGCGAAGAGGAAGTTGTCTTTACAAACTATGATGTAGAACAAATTAAAAAAATTCTTGAAGAAAGAATCAATAAAGCCTTTGTGGGTAATTCTGTAGAAGAGGCAGCCCTAAACCTATGTGCGGCATCTGCAGCAAAAGAACATGGTGATGCTCGTAGAGCAATTGACTTACTTCGTGTTGCAGGAGAAATTGCTGAACGACAACAATCAGACAAAGTTACAAAAAACCACGTAGAGGAAGCCTCCCAAAAAATTGATGAAAGAAGAGAGGAAAAAGCCCTCAAATCATACCCACTTCATGAGAAATTAATCATTCTTGCAATTATGAAGGCAAACGGTTCTTCTACTGGTGAGATTTACTCATCATATAAAAATCTCTGTAAAGTAGTTGGCCAAGATGATCTTACTCAAAGGAGAATGACACAAATGTTAAGTGAAATTGAATTATCTGGAATTATTACTGGAAGACTAATTCATCAAGGAATTCATGGTAGGACAAAAAAATACAAACTTACAATTTCATCTGAAATGGTAAAAAAGACCTTCAAAGATGATCTAACTTTGCAAGATATTATCTGAATTTGGATTATAGTTTTGATGAAAGACTTGGAAAGTTTTCAAATTCACCATAATTGCAATTCCTGGGTTTGGGGTCATTCCAACACTAGCCTGAAATGGTGTTTGTTTTTGCCATGAACCAGAATTCACAAGTAAAATTCCCTTATACATATCCAATTCTGCTCTGTGAACATGACCCACATGGAAGATATCTGGGACATCCTCAATTACTAAAAGATCCTCTATTTCAGGCGCTATAGGTGTCTGACTTCCATAAATTGGACTTAGGTGCCTTGCCCTGAGAAGATGTTTCATTACATTTGTTGGTTTATCATAATTCATTCCTGGTGTGGTCTTTACAATATCATCTATACTTTGTCCGTGAAACATCATCACCTTTACACCATTTAATGAAACTACAGCTGGGTTTCCAACCATAATTACATTTTCTCTTTCCCATAAACTTGAATTGTATTTTTTTGGTATAGCTGGTTGAGGCAAAGCCCTTCTTCCAGGATCATGGTTTCCAGGCATTATTACGACCTTCATATTTTTAGGAATCTTTTCAATCAAACCATCTATTTTTGTAAGTTGCTCTTCGATGGTTTGGCAAACTAATTCTTTATCCTGATTTGGGTATATTCCGACTCCATCAGCTATATCTCCAGCAATTAAGATAAAACGAATTTTTTTTGCAGTTGAGTCTGGACTTGATAACCATGAAATAAACTCTGTAAATTCCTCTTCCATAAAGTACTTACTTCCAATATGCAGATCTGAAAGAAAGACAGCGTATACTTCACTTTCTGATTTATTGGTAGCCTGATCTGGAATGTCTGGTAAAATTAGATCCTTGATGATAAACCCAGAATTTTTC
>JADHUF010000033.1 GCA_016784625.1 Candidatus Nitrosopumilus sp.
TATTCAACAATTCTACATGGCTCTCCACTAGGCTGATCAGAGTGAGGCAACAGAATGTATGAACCAATTTTCAAAGAACCAAGATCAGATGGTTTACTCATGAAAAACAGTTTTTGGTCGAATATTTAACATTTACACATGCAAAGCGAGTAGAAAATGAATTAAGGAAATATAGATTATTATGGAAAATTTATCCTATATCTGTCCTGTAAATCCTAATTAATCATATTTTAGATATTTGTAATGATTTATGGATTAAACTGAGTGGGCACTATATTAGCACAGATCTTTCATTGTAGTTTGTGAGTTCATTACATGATAGTTTGTTTTGTGGAAATTGTGGATGCCATAAATCACTTCATGATAGAAGTGGATGTTTGAATTGTGGCAGGTATTGCAAATGAGTTTAGAGATTCCACCAGGTATTTCAGAATCAAATGAAGTTGTAGAAACGTTTCATGATTTCTTTGATGCTTTTGAGAACATAGAGGTTGAAGAGAACAAATCACTAGTTTCAGATTTTTGCAGGGATTGTAATGATGTAACAAAACAGCATATGATACCAATCCAACAAGCAGTAAGATTTAGACATTCTGAAAATATTCAAATTAAAAAATTGTTTTGTACATCCTGTAAAAAAATACAATATTACTATGATGGAATCAATTTCTGGTGATTTGAGTGGCAGATAAACAACCAAGATCGGTCTATACCCATCCAATGGAAGTTGCAGATCAGATATTTGCTAAACTTGGAATAATTGAGGGATTTTTAGATTTCTCACATAGATTTCAGTTTGCAGAAAACCTGATTGATTGTATTAGCATCATTAAAAATTGTGAAAACCAGGGAATGATGGTTAATCAGTTCTCACATAAACCAATTCAAACAAAATTGAATGATGAAATGGTAGATAAATTAAATCAAATTTGGTTCCAGGGGGGATACCTTAGGACCACTTACGCAATTCAAAGAGATAACAAGTATGTGGTAAATGAAGAATATCTTTTTGAATATCCAGATGAAATTGATCATGATACTGAAACAATAGAACAACTACCACCACTACTTGGCATGAAACCAAAAGATGAAATTTCCAGTGAAACACCACTGAAAAGAATTGGTGTTGCAGTGCCAGAATGTATAGCATATGCAAATGAAGATCCCACATGGCTTACTGAATCTGCAAAACTAAAGTATGAAAAGAATGGTAACTTCTACCCATATTTTGAAACTGTAGGTGACATTCTGAATTCAGAACATTATACAAAAGATGTACCATTAAACTACTATGATAATACAACAACAACTCTTTTTAGAACTTGGAAACATTTTGGTGATCCAATTAGAGTGATGTGTTGGAAAATTGCTAGAGAGTTGAAAACACCTGAACTTGTAATTGTTTCTGAAAAGAAAAAACTTTCGGTAGGTAATTTGTAAAATGCCATTTCCAAGTAGAAAACCACAAAAACTTGCATCAACATCATTGTTAAATTATGAAGAACCACAAATTATTTTCTACACTGGAATGAGAGGTAGTGGTAAAGGTGTTGCAGTTGATAAATCTGCAGAAGATCTTTACAGAGAGGGAATCAACATTTGGCATTTATGGGGTGCTCGTTCTTTTGAAAATCTCTATTGGGCCATCAACAAGAATTGTGGTGCTAAACACGATAACTTCAAGAAAGTGATTATGTGTTTCTTTGATAGAAAACAACGTGAATTGAATATTGATTCAGTCGATATTGGATTGAACCCAGATGAATTAAAACAATGTTTGTTGGATATGGAATTAGAGAAACTAATCAAGATACTCACTGGCGATAATCAAATTAGAATATTGGATAAAGCAGGTGATTTTGTCAATGGTGAATTGTTGTATTGTAAGTGTAAAAGAGCATATCCAATAACCTGGATGGTTCCAGAGTACATTGAAGTAAACCAGGAATCATTGGATAAATTCAATGCAGTTTATTGGAAAGATTGGCGTGAATACAATCAAGCGTATAATGATGGGCATGTGAAACCATACATTTCACCCTGGGATGATGTTGATGTTACTAAGATGGTGAAACCAAATACCTTGGTAAAACCACTAATCCAGGTACGCCACATAACACCTGCAACTACTGCATTGAGAAAAGAAACCTTTAGAGAGCAATTCACAAAGATTGTGTTGGAGGCCAGAGAACAACATAGAGTTGTAGTGATGAATCCAACTATCTTTGAGGGTACATTAGACAAATTCCAAACTATTGAAGAGGTATTCCGAATGTTACCCTGGTTGATGAACGTATCTGGTTATTTCACTGAACTGAGTGAATCTGATGTTGGTAAACCAAAAAAATATTGGAATAAGAAACAGAAATCATGGCACAAGGTAGCAATAGTTTGTAATGAATTAAGGTCCATTGTGCCATCCAGTAGGCTATCAGGTGAAGCATCTGCAGGTAAATCAAAGAAAGCAATCTTCGATATTGTACCAGAAATGAGGCACATGAAGTGTTGGTTTCTAGGTGACTATCAGAATCCAGATGATTTGTATTCGGGTGTAAAACACCAGAGTAATGCCATTGTATTGAAAAATGCATCTAGGAATCTTGTTGGTGAAGATATGACATGGATATTTGATAGTATAGAGAAACGTAGGTTGTCTATAACAAAAAAGTTCTATCCAGATGCAGAACTAAAAACAATGTACTGGCATGAAAGAGATCCAGAGTTTAAGGCATATCTTGATGATATAATACCAAGAGTAGATGATTTACCAAAGAACCAGGGGTATGTAACATATCCTAATAGGGAATTCAAGAAAGAGAAATTTGAATTACCTACATTTCATCATAAGAGTTCATTAGAAGATTTTAGAAAAGATACTGGCATCACATGGACCATCAATAAGGAAATGAAACCAAAAGTGGATACTGCAACTGCAGGTGAAAAACGTAATGCAGGTAAAGAATTGAAAGAGATTAAACAAAAGGTAATGGTAATGATGGATGAAAAGAGAAAAGATGGTTTATCCTGGAAACAAATACACATTGAGGTAATGGGTATGCAAGATAAAGGTGAGATACCAGATCTAGGTTATGCAAATAGGACACCTAAACAACTGAATGATTCGTATAACAATTGGAAATCAAAACAAACAGTTGCAGATGCATCATAATAGATATTCATTGTATCAAATAATAATTCATTATAGAATATTTGATTAGATTAACCATAATGATAATTCATTATGATTGATTTTGGTGTAAAACATCAGAATCTAGGCATGAATTGAACCAAGGATGCTAGAATAATGCCATTATAATCAGAATTAAACAAGAAAAACCATGCCTGATTCTTTTCTGAAATTCTTTTTTCGTAAATTTTCCTATAGGGATATGTGTCAGAATATCCGAACAGATTTTGTGAGAGGTTTTTGAATTTCTCTACCTAATTTCTTAAAGCCTTAGTACATTTTTTAGCGATACGTAGCGTGAGGCACACGAGAAATCATCTATAATGAATTTTTGTTAGAGTTAAAATCAAATTGTATTACTCAGTCAACCAGATTCGTTGCTCATCAAATGTGGTGGACTGTTTAGATCTTCTGTAATACCTCTGTTGTTCAGGTATTTGGCATGGCAATCAATACACATCATGGGTTTATCATCACAGCACATATGGCAATTACATTCCCACATTCCATGACACATCATACAGTAATGAACATCAATGTTAGAATTGATTCCTAATGATGTCTTTGCTTTTTTAATATCAAATGACATGATAATATTGTGATTGTTTTGATATATTAGAATTGGTTTAAGGTTATGGGGGTTGAATAAGATTGCAACTAATTTCTAAATCACCAATGTTTAGTTTCTTCTTTTGAGCAATTGTTAGAACATCTAAAACAATTTGATATTCTGAATCAATAATGGATTCACCTAACAATACTTTATGAAGAATATTTTTTGCTTTGAGTTGGTCCCAAGTTTCATCAGGTAAAGCATCCATAAACGCCTGATCAAGATTATTACGAATTGTACTGTCAAGGCCACATAGTTCTGCCATACTATGATTGATTGTTGATTGGTTATTGGAATAAGCAGAAGCCAATGCCATGATGATTATAATTCCTAATACAATTGCAAAGATAGCATAAGTTGCTTTACCTGCAGTTTCAAATATTTCTGTAAAGGGATTTCCCACAACAAAATAAACTGATTGAGATATTTAACATAAAACTATGAATGATTTCAATTATTTTTTTATTTCCATATTCTGTAAAATTAAAGTACAATAGTACAGTAGGCGTGACTTAGGCGTGTGTACGGTCTCTGTACGCTAACACCGTACAGAGAGATGCACTTTGTGTACATTTCAAGAAGTTTCCGATTGTTAAACAGGAAATTAAAGTACACTAGGCACAAGTGAGTACACTGGACTGTACTCTCTGTACTATTGTACTTTAATTCTGCCAATAAACAAAATTTTTTTTTTGGTGATTTCACGCCTAGATAATTCAAAGTTTCAATGTTTTTGAAATTTTTATTTTTCACTCAGGCACAAATCTCTGTACTTAAAAAATTAAAGTACAGAGGGCGTACACTAGGCACGAATTAAAGTACAGAGATTCAAGAATTATCTTCTGTTTGTAATTTATTGTCTCTTTGTGGGGTTCCATCTTTCTGCAATATCTGTTGGATATTTTTTACTACATTTTTGACAATAACATATCCTTGTTCTTCCATAGTTTCTTTGAATACCTTTAATGGCATTTTCACTTGATATTTTGCTTCAAAGTCCATCTTTACTCTCATTACAGATATTGTACTATCAGTAACATCTGTTTTGATTTCCCAATTTCTTTTCAAGTAACCAATTTCAGGTGATGATAGATCTTCCCATTCACTTTGTATTGTTTTTCTATCTTCATATTGACATTCCTCATCTTTCAAATTCAATATCCATGATACAATTTTTTCACCTTCTGCCTCTACAACACCATCTACAAATTTTGGATCTTCTTCATATGGAATCTCTCTTGTATTGTGAACTAAACTTAATCTTCTAGAATACATGGCATTTTTTTCTTTTTCTGGAATTTCGGCCAAATAATTACCACTTCCCCAAATCTTCAACCTGTTATCAAATTCTACCATATCTTGATGAAACCCTCTTTCAGTTTTCAATCCCTCACCTGTTAGAGTTTTAATTTTTTCAAAATCTTTGAAATTATCTGGTAGATCTTGAAGTACAAGTAATCTTTTGTTTCTTATTTTTGCTTTAATGAATGGATCATTAAGTAATTGATTTAGTTCAACACTCATGGCATAATCCTCAAACTTTTTCAGTATTTTCACCATAATTTCTAATCCTGCAGATTTTCCAACACCTGATAAACCATGAATGATAGAAATTTTAGGATCTAAATAATTTGAAAACGCTGACCTGAGCCCTGCCTTTATTCTTGGATGCTCTAATTCATCTACATTACTAAACATAACTTGGATGAATTTAGTAGGCTCATTTTCTTTTGTAGGTGCAAGATAATGATACTCTGGAAATCCCATATCTGCCAAATCATCTGTATGAACAATTTTCTTTTCAACAGTATTCCATTTGCCCTCTATGAATGCAATTTCATCTTTATTTCCCTTAGGTACATCAGGGGCTAGGCCAACTAATCTAAACTTGATTTCATTAAGGTGTTTTTCTTCAAGACCAGGGTATTTTACTTGTAATTCCTTATGTAATTTTTTGTTGATTTTTACCAAACAATAATTTTTAACTTCAAAAATTTCATCTGTTTCTTCATCAGAATAGATTTTCCTTTCTGCTATAATATCCTCACAAAGTTTGATTAAATCATTTTCTTTAGAATCCTTTTTTGGATGGCCTCTCTCAATCACCTGATTGTTATCATATACTTCTTGAATTTTTGCCTCAATGTTACTCCAAGGTCTATCACTAAATGTATCACTGATTGACCACTTGTGATAAATTATTTTGATTTTTTCAGTTGCATCTTCTAATGATAATCCATCAGTGTTACATTGTATTGCTGATTGGTGAAAATAGTCATTTGATGAACCCTTTAATGGAATTTCACCTGCAAGGAATCTTTCTCTAAGATGTTTGTAACCAGAACGTGATGATTTTTTCCTTGATTCTACTGAACAAAATGTACATAGTTCATCAACAAACTTATGAAAGTCCATTCCTTTAACATCTAATATTTTTTCACTGCCTCTATTGACATATTTGATAATTTGTGCAGTATCTTTATCGAGTATTTCTGATTCTACACCAACACAATAATGATCCTTGCCCTGGATTTCAATTATCTTTTTATTTTGTATCTTGTAATCAAACAATTCAATTTTAGACACCTTACCTGATAATCCAACAACAGGAAGATGCCAACCATGTGGACTTTCAATTACCATGTATCCCTCATTGATTCTTTTCTCAGCAAATTTTCTATACTGTTCTTTGTTATCAAAATCAATTATAGCATTACCTGAACCAAGTGTTGGCAAAACTCCATAATTTTCATTCTCTAATATTGGTTGGTTAGAGGTTGTTTGTGATGCTTTGTATCTTTTGTCAGCGACCTTTTGGTTTGTTGGGATTGGAAAGCAATTGAAATTATGTTTTCTAAACAATTCAACATAATGCTGTTTTTGTGATGCTTCAACAGTCATTAGTAACCATTCCTATGAATAAAATTATTTTTACATCCATGACAATTATTCACGCCTTGCCAATGACAACCACAGTAACATTTTGTAATCATTTTTCTCATTTCAAAATCATTCCAAATGATACCAACATGATTACTGCAGATAGGGCAAAACATACAATCAATGCATAGTTATCATTCCATTGTATGATGGACATTAGTTATCTACCTCAATTTTTCTAACTGAATGATTATTCACATCATCATGCAGTTTGGCAATGGATTTTTCATTGAAAGATAAATTGCATCTAAAACATTTCCAGGTCATTTTTTGACCAACCTCTTCTTGTTTTTCTTGATCGTCTTTACTACTGATTTATTGTTTCTAGTAGGTGAATCTTTGATCGCTTTACACTTACAAATACACATGATGCATTTTGGTTTTCTGCAATCCTGGCATTTTCTATAAGTTGCAGTACGGATACAAGTAGTACAAACTTCTCTTTTCATAATCTGAACATTGGTTTTCTCTTTACTCATTGTCCATCATTTCCTCTAACTCATCAGGTTCCTTGGTTACGATATTTTCTAGAATGTAATCTTCTGTTTGATGGAAATGTCCAAATCTAATATGGTGTGCCAAACTGGCCTTGCTGTTATAATTCAATGATAGTTCACCACAAATCATGCATCCCAAATCATCTGAAATTGAAATCAATATTGTAACTGCTTTTAGAATATTTCTTCGGATATAATATCGCCAAAACTTTTCATCTGCAGTTTCTTTTTTTATAATTGATGAAAATATTGTATAACCTGTAATCATTTTCTTATTTCTCCTAACATTTTCATCTGTAACATCAAACTGTGATTCTCTACAAGTTTCAATCCTTGTTGAATTTCAACTGGGCAACTATCCTGTTTATGTTCACTAGAAACTAAATGAAGAGAAACACTTTGAGTTGATTTGTAAACTTTACATTGATGATTTTTCTTATGGTTGACACAAATCGGGCATTTTATTCTGGTATTGATTGTGTTAACATAACATGAAACCAAACCTGAAACTTGATACAATCTTTTCCTTTCTTCATCAAACTTGATTGATCTGATGGCACCATTATCATTATAATCAATTACAAAAACAATCTGCAATAGTTTTTCAAAAGCCTGAATCTTCTCATAGTACCCTGCTTTATTACCAAGAACTTGCTTACTCATAGTAAGCATCCCTCATTCTTCAACAGGTTGGCGGATTCTAGTTCTGAAATTACAGGTGGATGGCACACCTGTAATTTTCTTTTATTCAAAATAGAATAATTCATTTTTTAGAAAACTCCTTTAGAACAATGCTTAGTGATTTATCGAAACTGTGAGTAACAGGACTATTTGCTAATTTTTGAACTAGAAGAAAATTTGTCTCACTTATACGAGGTCTAAATTCATACTCATTTTCTTTATCCATGAAAATACCAAGGTACCATTCTTTTATAGGAGTGTTGTTTAATGATGTTGTTGATACATAACGCCACCCCTAATCATAAAACAGGCATAAGATCACTCAAAAAACCACAAAAATTGAAAAATAATGATTACGGTATTTTGAAAAGAACTGTTGTAAATGAAATTATAAAAAATGGGAATCAATCACACTTTCAAATAAGACAGAAATTTAAAACTGAAAAAGAATATTCCAAATTCAGAACCACTGATAAATCAACAATCATCAGAACATTCAACCAATTGTTAAAAGATGGATGGATTGGCCTGGTTGATTGCAATCCAAAATCTGGTGGAAGTGAAAAGTTTTACGGGTTGACTGATGAGGGAATCAAACAATCTATTAATTACAAACTATCAGATGATGATTTTTGGCAACTGTGTATTCATTATATCAATAAAAATTATACAATTCAGAATCCACATCTTGACAAACAAACAAACAAAGTGAAACTCAAAAATAAAAAAACCATAATTGATTCACAGGTTCAACAGATATTCAAGTTACAATATCCATCATTAAGTTTCTACATGAATTATTTTAATCCATTTGGAACCAACAAAACATTTCAATTAATAGACAATCTACAGAAAACAAAATTAGAATTTTGTATTAAATCAATTCCAATTTTACTTGCATATGCAAAACATGATGATAAGGAAATTCAGAAACATTGGGAAAAAGATGAGGAATTAATCTTAAAAATGTATGAATACGGTTTATTATATTCAGTTGAAGATGTAGAAAGAGTATCAATTTTTGGCATCATGTTACTAATCAATATCATATTATCCCCAATATACTTAGAGAAAAAACAACCAACAAAAATCTTATTTGATAAAATAAGCAAGATAATTCAATTGAACCAGGATGAGTTACCACTGGTATTCTCTAAATGGAATGAATTAAGAAAAGTAGTAAATGATGATAAACAATTATTGAATTGTTTGTTGTATCCATTTGTTATTGAAACAAGTAAGATACATCAGATGAGTATTGATAGTCCAGAACTTAGAATATTGGTTGATCATCAGTACATTGAACATGATTTTAGGACCAAATTACTCGACATATTCAATTCTGGAATGGATATTGTTTCACAATGGAGTATTGAGAAAAAGTGTTATGATGAATTATTTGAATCATCAAACATACTAAAAGATGATTTCAAAATCAAAGAATCATTAAATGAATCAATTAAAACTCAAAAACAAACCATAGCAGAACTGCAGAGATTAGATGTAATGGTAGGTAATTCAAGGTGGAATAAATTCGAGTTCTACTATGCTACACAAAAAGATGGGGTAAAGGAATTAGAATCACTTCAAAACACAATATCATTTTATTTCTACACATTACTTGATTTCTACACTAACAATGAATCATTAGATAGGTTCTTTCAATCAAATCCAAAAATCATTGATTGGAAAAATAACTGGATTGATATGTTAAATGAGTACAGAACAAAATCTAATTCACAGTTGAAAATTACACATTTGAATGAAAACTAACTACTGTTCACCTAAATCAAGATTCATTTTTTAGAGTGTCATATAACTCGTCAGTAATTTCAGAAAGAATTTGTTTTGCGTAATCTTCTGTTGGATTTTCATCATTGAGATGTGCGTGAATTGAAAAAGTAGTAGGTAAACATCCAAACTTTTTACTTCTTAAAATAGTTGAAATTTGTGATAGTAATTTCTTATCTCCATGTTTCATTAAAACAAATAAACTGTATCCTTTAGAAAAATCATCATTAAAATCATAATTTCCTCCAGAGATTAATGAAGCATTTGTTTTTTTAGAAACTTCAATAATGAAACGAACAAAATTATCCCCTACTTTTTCTTTATAGTTTCTACTAAAAATAGTCCAATCATTATTACTAAAAAATAACTTTACATCCACTTCACGTTCTTTTTCATATGATACTTCTACAACACTCTCTAAACCATCATTAAAATTAAATTCACGTTTACTAAAATCAGGATTAATCTCACCATCTGATGGAGATGTGTGTTTTTCAAGATCTATTTTATCATCGTAACAAGATTGATGAACAAACTTGTTTTTGATTAAAACAATTTTATTTTTCTTAAATATCCCTCCTCCACCTTTTTTACATATACGGCATATTAGACCATGTTCAGTATCATGTCCACAGTATTTACAAATAATAAAATCACCATCACATTCATAGTGATGATCACATTTCATATTCTAAACCCCCGTTGCAATAATTATTACAGGTTTCAATACAATCCGAATGAATCTATGAACTTAAGCGTATTGTCTATTTTCAAAGTCTAATCATTCTTCCAATAAAAATTTGATATGCTGCAATTATGCCGATTATTGGAATTAAGATGAAAAAGAACAGCATTGTCCATACCATTGATGCAGGGAATATTTTTGTAAATTCTAAACCCTCATTTCATGCCTG
>JADHUF010000034.1 GCA_016784625.1 Candidatus Nitrosopumilus sp.
GTAGGATATGTTACCCAATTACTAAAACCACCAATTAACTATGTAATCATTGCAGTTGTAATAGGAATAATGGTTCTAAAACAAGTAACAAAGAGAAAAAAAGAAAAAGAATTGACATTCTTAGAATCACTAGACTCTGAAGAACAAGACACTAGTGAAATGCCAGATATTGATAAAATAGAAAAAGATTCTGAATATTCTGAACATGTAGAAAAATCAGAGGTTATAGAAGATGAAAAAATAGATTCAGAGGATGTAACTAAAACAGATGAGAAAACTTCTGAGAAAGATAAAGAAGAATAATCTCTAGTATTCAAGCAAACAGGTTCACATTATGCCAAAAAAAAGCAATAGATCGTCCTGTTTGCTTTGTAATCTAATTACGTAAAAATTACTAAAAAAGAATACTGAGGAATCATAAGTTTCAACAAGAGTAGAACCATTTAACAACTAGCATAAAATAAAATTTCTAATTGAAGATTCTCTATAAAACAGAGTCTTTTGTTTTGAATACTCGGTTAAAGTAATCAGAAGGCTCTGAAGGCTCTACAATATCATTAGTAATACCAGCTAGATTCTTTGCAAGATTCTTTTTGTAGCCAATTTGCATTTGTCTTTGCATTTGAATTCTTTGTGCTTGTGGAGAACCAGCACCATGCATAGATTCTGTAAGATAACCCACAGCATTTCTGCCAAGAGTCATATTTTCAATTAATCTCAAAATTCTCATTCTGTTTTCAACATCAACACCCTTTCTTCCTTTAAGGAATTTCTCAAGTAATGGACCAGCCACTGGATGTCTAAAGTCCTTTTCAGATGGTAGAGTCACTACTAATCCACCTGCAATGTCTTGTGCAAGTCTAGCAATTTCATATGGGAATCGAGTTACGTTGTGTTTACAAACTTGTGCAAGCATATCTTCATTTAGATATACACCTGATTTCATCTTGTGTCCTAGGTGAGATGATGCAATTCCTGCAGCAAAGATTGTTTCATTAAGATGAGTCATCTCAACAATTTTGTCTTTGATATGAGATACCTTTTCTACTCCATTATAATCAGCAATTGTTGATGCAGCCCCAATGAGTACATCACCAAGTCCTGTTTTGCATACATAACTACGTCTATGATAACAAGTAAAACGCTCTATGAGCATAGATGCAAATTCATATTCTCCATGCATGAAGACTTTATCCCATGGAATAAACACTCTATCTAAAATCATCAATGCTTCTTGTCCACCAAATTTTGCGTTACCATCATCAATGTCACCTTCTTCCATACTACGAGTATCACAAGACTGTCTACCATAGATGTAAGTAATTCCTTTAACATCTGCAGGTACTGCACCAACTATTGCCCAGTCTTTGTCATTTTCAGTTAGTCTAACTGTTGGCATCAAAATTATCCAATGTGAGTTAATACAACCAGTTTGGTGTGCTTTGGCACCAGACACATAGACGCCCTTATCATCAGTTTCTACTACTCTAGTAAACAAATCTGGATCATCTTGTTCTGCTGGTCCTTTGCTTCTATCACCTTTAGGATCAGTCATTGCACCACCAATTACAAGATTTTCTTGTTGCATCATCTTTACAAATTCTAAGAATCTTTGATGATAATTTGTTCCATGTTTTTCATCTATTTCAAAAGTTGTAGAATGTAAAGAATTCAGTGCATCCATTCCAACACACCTCTGGAAACATGTTCCAGTGTTTTGTCCTAGTGTTCTTTGCATTTTATTTTGTAAAACTAAATCTTCTGCACTTTCTGCAATATGTAAAAATCGATTAACTTTCAATCCAGTAAGTGATGAATCAGCTGATGCAAGTGCTTCATTACGTACTGCAAGATCATATGTTTCTGCAACTGCATTAATTGATGGTCTAATCATTGGATGATCTACAGGTTCTTTTACTAATTCTCCAAACAAGTAAATTTTGAGATCACGACCTCTAAGACTTTGTATATAATCATCACCTGTTCTAATTGTCTTTAAGACATTAGCCATGTAACAATATCCACATTTATGATGTATAAATATTCTAGATAGGGACTAGTGAAAATTTAGGAATAAATTTCGATTAGAGACCTATTCTGACATCTAGAATACGACATCCCTTACCCTTTTCCATTACCAATACAGGATTCATATCTAATTCTTTGATCTCTGAAAAATCAGAAACTAGTTGAGATAATCTTTGAATGCATTCAGATAGTTTTTTTATGTCTGAAGGTTTTTCGCCTCTTACGCCTTGTAGTAATTTTTGAGTCTTAATTGATGCTATCATATCATCTGCTTCTAGTTCAGTTACTGGTGCTAGCTTGAATGTAACATCTTTGAGAACTTCTACATAGATTCCACCCATTCCAAGCATAATTACTGGACCAAATCCAGGCTCGAGTTTTGAACCAATGATTAATTCCTTGCCACCTTTTACCATTTCTACAATTAAGACACCTTTAATCTCAGCTTTCTTGTTGTAATTTTTAGCATTTTTGATAATTGTTTTAAATGCAGATTTAATCTCAACATCATTTGTCAAGTTTACTTTAACACCACCTGCATCAGATTTGTGAATAATTTGTGGTGATGCAATCTTCATTACAACTGGATAACCAATCTTCTTTGCAACTTTTACTGCTTCAGCTTCATTTTTTGCAAGTGCACTTGAAGGTAATGGTAAACCATATGCTTTGAGAACTTCTTGTCCTTCTTCTTCTAAGAGATTAGGTCTCTTTTCCTTTTTGACTTTATCAAAGATAGTCTTTGCTTTTGTTTTGTTTACTTTGAATTTAGTAATTTTTCCACTTGGAGATTTGACCCAATTAGAGAATCTGATCATTGCTGCAAGAGTTCTGATTGCTCCTTCTGCATATGTATAATATGGAACATTTCCTTTTGCTAAAATTTCTCTATTGGTAATTCCTTCATCTAATCCCATCAAACTTGCAAGCATTGTCTTTTTGTATTTCTTTGACATTTCAACTATAACTTCTGCAAGTTTATCATAGTCTAATGTACCAGAAGGAGTACACATTGTGATAACAGAGCCAACTTTTGGATGTTTGAGTACACGGTCTAAGACATTATGAAATCGATTAAAATCAGCATCACCTACAATATCAACAGGATTTCTAGAACTTCCCCAAGGTGGAATTACCTCATCAATCTTTTTTCTGACACTAGTAATGTCTGCCATCTTAATTTTGGTTTTTGAGCATGCATCAGTAGAGATGATTGCAGGACCGCCTGCATTTGAGACAATTACTAAATCGCCACCTGAGGGTAGTGGTTGTTTAGAAAATGCTGTTGCATAATCAAAGAGTTCCTCCATAGTATCAACTCTAATTGCACCAGATTGTTTTAGTAAGGCATCATAGATTTCATCTGAGCCCATCAAGGCTCCAGTATGAGACATTGCAGCTTTTGCACCTTCAGGACTACGTCCAGATTTGAGAACAAGAACTGGTTTTTTGAGTTTTTTAGTAATATTTTTACAAACTTTAAGGAATTCTTGGCCATCACCCATATCCTCAAGATACATCACAATAACTTCGGTTTGTTTATGATTTGCAAGTATCTTTAGAACATCAACTTCACTCATTACAGCTTTGTTTCCAAGACTAACTACTGCAGAAAAACCAATTCCTTGAGCACTAGCATCTTCAACTAATGCAGCACATATTGCACCGCTCTGAGATACAAGTGCAATTTTTCCAGATTTTGGAGTAATTTTAAGAAAAGTAGAATTCATCATTGTCTTTGGATCAAGATTCATGACACCGAGACAGTTTGGTCCAACGATTTGTATTTTGTATTTTTTAGCAATATCTTTTATTTCTTGTTCACGTTTTGCACCTTCTTCATCAACTTCCTTGAAACCAGCTGTAATGATAATAACACCTTTGATTTTTTTCTTACCACATTCTTCTAACACTGGTGCAACCAAGGTATTTTTGATAACAATAACTGCAAGATCAATTGATTTTGGTGCATCTAAAACACTCTTGTATGCTTTTTTGTAAAAGACAGTGTCTCTTGAAGGACTAATTGGATAAACAGTTCCCGTAAAACCATTCATAATATTTGAGGTAATAGTAGCTCCAACACTTCCTCGCTTGTCAGATGCACCAATTACTGCAATTGATTTTGGCGATAAAAAGACAGACTCTGCCATGTAAGTTGGATCTAAGGATTTTATATAATAAAGTTATTCATAGAGATTTCTGATCTATGATTTTTTAGCTTCCCAGCATTTTTCCTGCTAGATTCTCATTTCTAGGAATCCATACTATTGAAAGATTAGAAAATTTTCCTATAATACCCCAAGCTTCTCGCGCTAGATTACGAAGTTGTTCATTATTAATTGCAAATTCATGATTTAGTTGATTTACAGTATTTTTAGAATCACTGTAGATGGTAATTTCATCATTTGAATCAACATACTTGTTTAATGCAGAAATTATTGCCAAATATTCAGCCTGATTGTTAGTAATACCAGATTTTTTTTCATAAAATGATTCACCTGTCTCTTTTACAAAGTATCCATACCCACTATCAGTACCTCCAGAACCATCAACGTAAATGTTAATTCCCATCTTTATACAACCTCACTATCTTCACATTTAGATTAACTACTATTAAGAAAATTATTGCGGATATACTTTGTGATATGATTGATGCCAAGTACGGATCATAGTCTATTGTTAGAAAATAATACTGAAAACCCCATCTAGCAATTGTATAAACAACTTCAGCAATTCCAAGTGAGGTTATTAATTTTATAAGATCATGTTTTAATTTTGCAGTATCTATACCGCCAGATTTAATACGATATTTTTTTCTGTTATCAAAATAGTACAATATACCAAAAACTGAAAAGTAAATTGAATAGTCTGCAATTGTAGTATATGTTGAGTTTAGAATATCTGCTTGATCAGATAAAAGTTGGGCAATTGCTGCAGAAATAAAAATTGATGATAAAATTGCAATTAGAATATTTTTGTTAAGTTTGAGATAATCTTGTAACATAATATAGATAATTTTTTGTTACAATTAAACTCAGTCTAAAGTAATCTTTAGGAATATTATCAATCCTGCAAGTTCTGCAATTCCTACTCCTAACATGTATGGAAATATTTCATGAGAAAATATCTCCTCCATTGAGAAATAAGCAAAACCACCAATTACATTATGTAAAAATAACATTCCAGCAACAACAATCATACCTAATGGAAGCTGTGCTCGAGTTTTTCCATACATTTTTCCAAATATGCATATCAAAAGTCCAAGTATGCCCATATTTGCAATTGAGACAACAGACAAAACTAAGGAAGTAGATTCCATTTAGTGAAAAACACTCCTTGAGGTTTTATTTACTTTTATCCAATTTTCTTTCAATTTCTTCAAATGTCTCCATATTTACCTCAAGAAAGGTAGAGATGAAATATGTAACGCCATACTTTTCTCCAGCCTTAGTTATCATGTTATTTTTTTCAAGCACCCTAATGTGGTGCTGAATAGCCTTGTAATCAAGACCCATCTCCTTTGCTAGTTGATTAGTATTATGTGGATTTTCCTTTAATTTTGAAATAATTTTTAATCTATTTGGTCCTCCCCGCGAAGCTGCAAATACAAACCAAAGCAGCCTTTTTGCGTCAGGATCATTTGCCATGAGTTATGAAAATTCTTCTAGTTTACTACTAAAAGGTATTTTGGGATTAATTCACAATAGAAAGGATAAAAAACATAATCAAGTAAATTTCTTTGAAGAAGAAATGATGTTAAATTATGATGCCCCAATGTATAGACCGCCTTCAGAATCAAAGTCATTAATTTTCCAAGTAACATTAGGTTGTTCATTTAACGAGTGTTCTTTTTGTGATATGTATAGATCAAAAGAATATTCTGAAAGAACATGGGATGAGATAAAAGCAGAAATTGATATGATGGCAAATTATTTGCCTGACACTACGAGAGTATTTCTTGCAGATGGAGATGCATTAAATCTTGATTCAGAATTTATGATAAAAATTGTAAAATACATCAAAGAGAAATTTACAAAGATTGAAAGAATTTCTTGTTATGCAATGCCAATGAATATTCTAAAAAAATCATCTGAAGAACTAAAGAAGATGAATGAAGCTGGACTTGATATGTTTTATCTAGGAATTGAAAGTGGTTCAGATATAATTCTAAAAAAAGTAACAAAAGGTGCTATTGCAAAAACAATTATCAAATCAGTTAACAAGGCAAAAGAAGCAGGCTATATCATGTCATGCATGATAATTTTAGGATTAGGAGGAAGAACATATTCTAAAGAACATATCAAAGGTACTGCTGAAGTGATTAATGCATGTTCACCACAATATGTAGGGGCTCTCACTTTGTATCTAGAAAATGGAATAAAACAAGAATTTCTTGACAAGTTTGAAGAGTCATTTATTAAAATTGATGATGATGAATCATTAGAAGAACTTCATAATTTGATTAATCAAATAGAAACCAAAGATGAGATTGTCTTTAGAGCAAATCATGGTTCAAATGCATATACAATCAAGGGTACCTTCCCACAAGATAAACAAGAAATGTTAGACAAAATAGAATGGATGAAGCAACATCCAGAAATTATGCGTCCACAAGGACTACGTGGATTCTAAAGAGAATCAATTATTGATTTTAGATTTTCAGGTAAATTAGGCAATTCAGTATGACTTTCATTGTTTTGAAGGATTTCAGGCCCTATTCGTCTAACTCGTTGAGTTCCAATAAGGGTATCAATATTTCTTTGAATGTCTTTTTCAGATAAAATAGTCTTTAATTTTTCAGTTACAGTTTCTTCATTTTCATATTTTTTTATACCATATTGAACAAGAATAATTTTTTCTTCTGAAGAAAATTCTGTCATACTTGTACAAAGTGATTCAAGGCTAATAATCGTTGTTTAGTGAAAAATGGTTAAAATATGATTAATTGTAAAAGATCCTACTTGGAAAGTAAATTACAATTAATTTCAAATGTATTGACTATGAAAAGATATGCAACAATTGCAATAGTTAGTGGAGTAGGATTAGGAATAATTTATTATTTTTTAACAATGTCAATGCTACCTTCTCATTTGGATACCACAATGGAATTGATGCCTTCTTTCATTATTACATCAGTAGGATTAACAATAGTAATTTCAGCTTTGGCTGGAATTAATTTTGCATTAATGGCATTTAAGATAAAGAAGATGAAGATGGCAAATTCTGTAAAATCAAACTCTTCAGCTGTATTAGGAGGAGCTTTTGCAGCATTTACTCCAGGATGCCCTGCATGTACTGCACCTCTAGCAGTAATTTTAGGCGCAGTTGGAGGACTGTCATTGTTTCCAATGCAAGGATTAGAGTTGAAATTTATTTCAGTAGGGGTTTTAGTATTTTCTATTTATTGGATTACAAGAGGACTGCAAAGTCGTAGTTGTTGTAAGATAGGATAGTAATCAATTACAACATGTTATTGATATGACTAGTATCTTTTTCACATGCTTTTTCTATTCTTTTTTGTAGATCTTTTTTGAATTGTTTACTTTGTTTTTTGTAATCTGCAAAAATATTATTACATCCAGGACATTCTATTACATTATCACTTAATGAGATCATTTCACATCGAGAACATATTTTCATTTTGTTCTCACCTCAACTGTACATGATTTTTTCAAGTGTTTACCTAGCATCTTTTTTTCATTTGATGAAAGAAATGAGATTAAATCGCTCAATTTAGAATCTCCTGAGTAATTTTTTGTGATTTTATTTTTGATTCTATATTTAATTCTCTAATCATGTAAAATAAAGTTACAGTTAAAATTCCAATAGAAAGTAATCGTAATGGAGTTTCATAATCAAACAAAAATGTGGTTGTAGTTACCCCTATTGCTCCAAAAGAAGAGATTAATGCAAATCCAATAGATCCACAACAACTAACACCTGCACATGTTCCAATTATTGCTCCAATAAATCCGTGATTGATTTGTTTTTTATTAGATTTTAGAATTTGAATTCTATACATTCCCATACTAAGCACTAAACTAGTAAGAGCAGAAACTAGTACAATTAATGAAAAATCAAAAACAGCATATGGTGGAACGTGTAAAATCAACAATGGTTGAATGAATAGATATTCTGCAATATGAGATAGTGTTACAAACATTGTTGTAAAAATTCCTCCAAATAATACAACGTACTTTAAAGTGCTCATAAGTAATAATAATAAAATTTTCAATTTAATCATTAGGTAAATTTACCAAATTTGGAAAATGTCAATTAATTGTTTTATTTTAAAATTTCAAATTTACCAAGTATGGGAAATTACGATTAGTTGTTTACTAGTTGTAATATTTTGTCCATGTCTAATGGCTTGTAAACAATGCCAGTAATTTCCAAGTCATCTAACTTTTCTACAGTAGATGATGTTACATCTGCAGTAACTGCAATTATCTTGGCTTGATCATTTATTTTTTGAATATTTCTAATTGCATGAAAACCATTTCCATCAGGCATCATAATATCTACAAAGACTACCTCTGGAGTATATTTTTCATAAAGTTCAATGGCTTCTTTGCCGTTGTAACCTTTACCAACAACTTTGATATTAGATTCTTCTAAAAGAGAACTAAAAATTTCAACTGTATCAGAATCATCATCTACTACTATTGCAGTAACCATACTATATCATTTCAAGGCGTTTTTATAAAGTAATTCCTAGAATTGAATTATGTCAGGAATAGATCTTTTTATTTCAAAATCATTAGCTAAAATAATTAAAGAAAATCTTGATTCAGATATTGAGAAAAGAATTATGCTGAAATTATTTAATAAACATGGACTATCAATTAAACAATCAATTGAAGATTTTCCAAAACTTCATCAAGTTCTGGAAGAATTTTTAGGCACAAAAACACTGCAATTTGAAAAAAAATGTATATCAAAAATTATTGAATTTACAAAACAAAAAAATGGTTCTGTAATTTTAACAATTAAAGATCTAGAATTAGAAGAATTAATTTTGAAAATACTAGGAGATATAGAATCAAGAATAATTATTGAAAAGACATTAAAAAAACCACTGATGATTTCAGAAATTATTTCAGATGGAAAATTATCAAAGACATCAAGTTATAGAAAAATTAATTCATTAATTCAAGAAGGAATCATTATCAAATCTGGTTATAAAATGACAGAAAAGAAAAGAGCAATAGATAAGCTTGGTACATTATGTGATTCATTTGAAATCAGAGTAGACAAAGACAAATACACAGTAAAATTGCATGTATCGCAGAAAATTTTTGAAAGTAGTACTACGATTAAAACTATAATGAATTAAAGATTTTTAGGAATTTTTAGTAAAAAGGTAGTTGGATTATTTGAAAAAGTAATTGTTCCATTGTGCTCTTTTAAGATATTTTTACAGCTTGCTAAACCAAGTCCAGTTCCGTGTTGTTTAGAAGTAAATAATGGCTCAAAAACTTTGGACATGTTTTCTTGTTCAATTCCAGGTCCAGAATCTTGAAAATAGATCTCAAGATAGTTTTTAGTGTCTTTAAATTTGATTTCAATTGTGCCATTTTTATCAATTGCATCTAAAGCATTAGTTAATAGATTTACAAAAACTGTTTCAATCCTTATTCTATCACAATTTAATGTATAATCTGTTTTAGGTAGAGTTAACTTAACAGAGTCTGGAATAGTAATACGCCTTATTGATGCATCAATAATTTCTTGGATTGAACCATTTTCTAAGTTAAGATTACTAATCCTAACAAAATCCATAACATCTTCTAATTGGTGAGTCATTCGAGAAATTGCATTATTTACCATTTTTGCACGTGCAATACGTTTTTCTTCTGGAAGCGAAGGATTGTTTGATATTAAAAGATCAACGCCCATTTTGATTACTGATAATGGATTTCGTAGATCGTGTGATATTCTTGCAGCCAATTCACCTATAGATGCAAATTTTTGGAAGCGAACTTCACGTTCAGATTGTTTTTTTAGAATATTCAAGATTATCATAATCATCAATACATGAATTCCAACATTGAAAATTCCAAGTCCATACTCTAAAACAATGATATTGCTACTTTGAAGATCATGCTCTCTTTGAAAAAGAGAGATCAAATAAGCTAATGAGCCACTTGCATCAAATTTTTCAGTGTCTAAAATTAAAAATTCACTTCCTGCTAATTGATTAGGAGAATAGTCTTTATCAATTATTTCTTGGATATGATTTGTAAATATGTTTAATTTTTCCACAGTTGAGTCATAAGCATTAAAGTATTTTGATGATAGTGGATTAATTACATCATTACCATG
>JADHUF010000035.1 GCA_016784625.1 Candidatus Nitrosopumilus sp.
AGCTGAAGAATTTCTAGATTTCATAAAAGCTGATTTTGGATTATCAAATATGATCAAGTTAGCAACACATCATCCAAAACTTGCAGTAAGACAACTCTTCAAATTAGTAAAAAGGGAAAAATAGTCATGGACGGAGTTAGGAAGACGTTTGATATATGGGCTCAAAATGGCAGAGCCGAATTAATGGAAAAAGAACATGGGGATAATGTCTCAAAAATTTTACAGGTTATACCATTTGATAAACCATTTACATTTCTTGATGTTGGATGTGGTAATGGTTGGGTAGTAAGAAAAATTGCAAAAGAAAGTAATTGTAAAAAATCAGTAGGAATTGATAAAAGCAAAAAGATGATTATTCAAGCTAAAAAGAAAAAAGAAAATATCAAAGAAATGTTCGTTCATACTGATGTTGAATCTTGGGATTACAAAGGAAAATTTAATTTTATTTTTTCAATGGAGTCACTTTATTATGCAGACTCGATTGAAGTAGCACTTGAAAAAATATACAAGTTATTGAGACCTAATGGAGAATTTTTTTGTGGAACAGACTTTTACACAGATAACAAGGCAACTGTAAGATGGGCAGATATCATGAAAATACAGATGCATCTTCATTCAAAAAAAGAATGGAAAAAATTGTTTCAAAATACAGGATTTAAAGTGAAAACAAAACATATCAAAGATTTGAAAAATAAAAAGAAATGGAAAAGAGAGTTTGGGACTTTATTGATAACAGGCACAAAACCTGAAAAGTAAAACTCAAATGCAATCAATGAATATAATTTCTATGTGAGCTGGAGCACGACACACTGCTACGGCAGAGGAAACTCCTTCCTCCATACAGGAAATGTGATCCGGAGATGGATAATCAGAGATGATTGGCAACGGAGCAGAAAAAAATCCAATATGGCGCACAGTGATGGCAAAACCTGAGGTTTCCATAAAAGGAATGAAAAAAGCCGACCCACATGGAGCAAGGCCAAACAGAACTCAAAGTTCCTGTACTAAGTTCAGGTAGGCTGCAAAGCGAAATATCGTGAAAACAGAAGAAGGGTTACTCCCAGCACACATGATTTTTTTAAAAATTCTAACTCATTGAGCGGACTTGTTCTTTACAAATTTCTGCATTACAACCACAAGTAGCATCACAAAGACATGCACCTTGCATTGCACAATCACATTCTGAACCCATTTCTGCTGATGCTGCACATCCACATGCTGCCTCTTGAGTAGTAGAAGTGGTTGGGGGAGGATTTTGTTGTTGAGTTTCCTCATAAACGCTTCGAGTTTGCTGATAATCAGTATCATCTTTTAGTTGTGCTTCACCCCTATTGGTTTGATAACCACCAGATGATGCACTTGTTTCATATCCTTGAAGTCTATTAGGATCAATTCCTTGTTGACCTTGTTTTTCATTTTTTAGTGATCGACTACTAAAGATAAAGAAACCAATTCCTGCAACAGCTGCAAGTCCGGCCATACCATAAACTATCATAATTGGGAATCCACCAGTTGAAGTTGTTGCATATCCCTCAGGAGGAGTTGGAGTGACACCAGCAATTTCAAGTCCATCTAATACATCCAATGCACCAAAACCAACAGTAGCTAAGTTACCTTGATCAGATGATTGTACACTTCTAACAACATATTTTTGATCAGAGATTATTTCTGCTTCAAAGACTCTTTCAACTTGCCTACCTTCCCTAATACTACTTTCACCCATAGTCCAACTAGATACTACAAATCCAGAAATTTCATCATCTAATCCAAATGTTCCAGCATCAACATTGATTCCTGTTGGATCAAACAAAAAGTGCCAATTTGTTAATGGTTGTTCCAAGATAAAGTCTGCATTAATGAGATTCATACTGAGTACTTCTTCTGCTTCAGTTCCAGCAAAGAATGTATAAACTTCAGGTTCTTGATCTCTAAGTAAATTTATTGGAATATTAATTTCTACATCATCAATTACAATCTCACCATCAACAGATAGTCCTCTCCAACCCATATCAACTAAAGATCTTTGAGAATCTTTTGTAATTACATAATCAGTTAATGTTCCTTCTAGAATTACTCTATAATCAACAGATGTATTGATGTTTCTTGCTTTGAGATGAAAATCATAAGATACATTCAAGTCTGAAATTTTTGCATGACTTCCATCACTACTAATTCTTTGATTTAGTTTATCCATTAGTTCTTGAACTCCAGGATTTGAAGAATTAGCATCACCAGATACAGTCCATTCTTTTCCAACTAATTCATCAAATAGATTTCCACCGTTTGGATATTCAATAAAAATAGTTTTTTGATAATTCATAGAAAATGGAGATGATTCATTATTAGGGTTAATTCTAGCATCTAATTGGGCAGCCCAAGCAGTAGTACTAGTACCAACAATAATTAGACCTGCGAGTAAAACTGTCAAAATCATAGCCCTAGACACGAAAAAAAGCATGGGTACTAAAGTAATAAACTTATCCGAATAATAGATCGCTATTTTTTGAAAAAGTAATATTGAGTAACGCAGGTAGACTATACAGTTTTAGGAGAAATGGTATGATTACAGTTTTAGCAGGAGGGACAGGTTCAGTTAAGCTAGTCAGAGGACTGGTTTCTCAAGAATCAAAAGTTAACGTAATTAGTAATGTTGGAGACAATTATTGGCTTTATGGGCTGTATATCTGTCCAGATATCGATACTATTGTTTATGGCTTAGCAGATTTACTTGACCAAGAAAAAGGTTGGGGAGTTAAAAAGGACACATTCAACTTTTTACGTCAAATGGAAGTTTTTGGAGAACCAACTTGGTTTAGAATAGGAGATAGAGATGCTGCAACACATCTGATTAGAACAAACATGTTAAAGAACGGAAAGAATCTAAGCGACATTACAAAATGGATGTGTGAGAAATTTGCAGTTGCTGCAAATATCATACCAGTTACAGATAACACTATTGAGACAAGAATAACTACAGAAAAAGGAGATTTACATCTACAAGAATACTGGGTAAAACATAGAGGAAAAGATAAGGTTGAAGGAATTCAATATATTGGTGCAGATAAAGCTCGTCCAAATCCAGAAGCTGTAAATGCAATACATGATGCAGAGATGGTTATTTTAGCTCCAGGAAATCCATTAACATCAATTGGTCCAATGCTTCAGATTAAAGGAATCAGAAAAGAATTATCAAAAATAAAGAAAAAGGTAGTAGCAGTTAGTCCATTAATAGGAGATAATGCAATTAGTGGACCTACAGCAAAATATATGCAAGCTGCAGGAATAGAATCAAATGCATATGGATTAGCAAAGATGTATTCAGATGTTTGTTCTAATATTATTGTAGATACTAAAGATAGGATGCTTGTAAAGAAAATTGAAAGTTTGGATATGAAAGTGTTTGAAACAAAAATTACTATGAAAAACAAATTAGCTGAAGACGCATTAGCAAATTTCATTTTAAAGCAAGTTCACGTGTAACTTGAAAATAGCTGCAATAATTCCCGTAAAGACTTTCTCTAATGCAAAGACTCGTTTAGATTTATCTTCACATCAAATAGAAAACTTGTGTAAAATTATGTTAGAAGAAATTTTACATACAGTATCAATATCACCGCAAATTGAAAAAATAATCATAATAACAAAAGAAGAGAAAGCAATTGAAATTGGAAAAAAATTCAATGCAGTTATAATAATTGATGAAAAAGAAGAAAGTGTCAATAGCGCAGTTGCACTTGCAGACAAGTATCTTTTAGAAAATGGTTTTGATGCCTCAATTGTATTTCCTCAGGATATTCCATATATCAAAACTCAAGATATTGATTTTATGTTAAATTATCAAGCCCCACCAAATTTTGCAATAATTGTGCCATCAAGAAGATTTGATGGTACTAACGCACTAGTCAGAATGCCTGTAGATCTTATGGAGACCCATTATGATGAAGATAGTTACAAAATCCATATGAATACTGCCAAAGAACACACACTAAATGTTGCAATGGTATTTATAAAAAGAATCATGTGGGATGTAGATAATATTGAAGATTTAGAATTTCTACTAGAACAAAATGAAAAGCCACAGATAGCAGAAAAAATTAGAACAATTTTAGAAACAAACCAAAAATAATCCATAAAAAAATAACAAAATGAGTATTTTACGTATCAAATGATCAACAGACTTATAAGTAATGAATTAGAAAATGTTAAATATTATCATAAAAGGTTTTGTGGAATAAAAAATGGTGAAAACAGTAAATCCGAAAGACAAATGCCCCAGATGTGGAAAGGGGACAGTAGTTACAGATGCCAATACTGGTGAGAATTTTTGTGGAAAATGTGGATTTGTAATTACTGACAAAGTAGAAGAATCAGGACCTGAATGGAGATCATTTTCAAATGAGGGTGAAAATAAAAGTAGAGCAGGAGTTCCAACTTCGCTTGCCATGCACGATATGGGATTAGCAACAGTCATCAATCCTCAAAATAGAGATGCAACTGGAAAACCGCTCACAGCAGCTATGAAAAGTACAATTGAAAGACTTAGAACTTGGGATAGTAGAAGTCAAGTTCATGAACCAGTAGACAGAAACTTTAGACAAGCATTTAGTGAATTAGACAGACTAAAAGACAAACTGGCAGTAGGAGATTCAGTTATTGAAAAAGCAGCATACATTTACAGAAAAGCACTTGAGAAAGGACTTGTTAGAGGTCGTTCCATTTCAGCATTAATAGCATCAGCATTATATGCAGCATGTAGGGATACAGAAACTCCTAGAACATTAAAAGATATTGGACAAGCAAGTAACATTAAACGAAAAGATATTGCCAGATGTTATCGTCTATTATTAAGAGAATTAAACTTAAGGATGCCAGTAGTTGATCCAGTCAAATGTATTTCAAGAATTGCTAGTAAAGCTGGATTATCTGAAAAAACAAAAAGAAAAGCAACAAAAATTTTACAGACTGCAGAAGAACTCAAAATTTCTGCAGGAAAAGATCCAATGGGATTAGCAGCTGCTGCACTGTATGTTGCATGTGTAACAAATGGAGAAAATAAAACACAACGAGACGTAGCAGAAGCAGCAGGAGTAACAGAAGTTACAATCAGAAATAGATACAAAGGCTTGAAAGTAGCATTAAATCTCTAGATCAGATACTTTTTTAGAATAATATCTACTTACGATTAACATAGAAATGGATAATGCACCTGTAATGAAGAATAATAGTTCTAGGGATGACATCAATGAATGAGAAAATGCATCTTCAATTGAAATAAAATTTAATTGTGAAATAAAATTTGCATATGAAAATACAAAATAATTTGTAGTCCAATGTATCAAAAGAGAAACAATAAAACCATATCTAAGATATACCCATCCTAAAATAACACCACTTGCAGTAGCTTGAGCAAATTTGCCTTCACTCCAAGGTTCACCTAAAGCAATATGTGCAAATCCAAAAATAATTCCAACAAAAACAATCAAAGAAAATGCTTTTTTTGAATCATGAATGTTTAGAATGCTTGGATTCCACAAACATTTGATAAAATATGTCACCGAAGATTTATGAGAATAAATTACAAATAACGGAATTCCAATTAAGATTAAACGAAATCCAAATTCTTCTATCAAAGGTGCAAGACTAACATAAAAAAATTGAGTAAGACCATTATCAACAATAGGAGGGAGAGTGGTAATGCCAAATTCCTCTTGAACAAAATTAATCAATATTGAGACCAAAATCAAAATAGAGACCCATTTTGTTATGCCAACCATATAGTTTGATTTGACATCATATTTTCCAAAAGAAATTATTGATGAAAGTGATTTAAAAAAACTATATTTTGGACCTGATGTTGCAATCACAAAAAGTATAGCATAAAAAGTCCACAATATAACAAATACATCACCAATGCTAACATCAATTGGAGTTTGATACAATTCTGTCCCATCAAAAAGTTCTAAATGTGTAAGAGGATATTCATAATTTATGTCACCACCAATTTCACTTTCAAAAACAACAAAAATGCCTATTGGAAATGAAACAAGTAGTAGCCCAAAAATCACAGAGGATAGTGCAGTGAAAGGAATTCCAAGTGATTGTAGAATTTTATTTGAATTTTGCAATTTGTTCTAATGTAGTTCTATACTATCTTCAGGAAATCCCAATCCAACCAAAGTATCTTTGATGGTATCCCTATGATCACCTTGTAAAAAGATGTAACCTTCTTTTGCAGTTCCTCCACAAGCATATTTATTTTTGAGATCTTTAGCAACAGATTCTAAATTGTTTAGTTTAGGGTCTAATCCTTCAATCATGGTACCCTTTTTTTTAAATCGTCTAGTTTCTAATCGAATTATAATTTTAGTACTGTCTTTGGCAAGTTCACCACAAGCACACAAATCTTCTGGAAGACCACATATATTACAAATTACTGCCATTCGTTCGAAATAAATTCAATTATACGCACTATTAAGCCTTGTTTGGATACTAATCAAAAATTAAAAATAATCGGATTTTTTAGATAGAAAATTAATGAGAACATATGTCAAATGATCTCACAAAAAAAGCTGCCGAAATGTTGCTAAAAGGGGCAACATTACTTAGTGAACATTGCCCATATTGTTCAGGTGTAAGAGTGATGAAAGATGGACATGCATTGTGTATTAGTTGTGGGCGAGAACCAGAAAAAAAAGAGATTCCAAAAGACATACCTCAGCAAATGACAAAATCAACTTTAGAAGAAACTCTGGAAAAAAAGATGGAATATTTATCAAAAGAACTGGAACAGGAAAGCAATCATGAAAAACAACAAGAGATTTTGAAATCGATCAATTTGATATTAGAAACTAAAGAAAAAATAAAGAATAAACAATAAGGTTTTTATGTTAAAATCTGTGTTTTCGAATTATAATGAGCAGTAAGAAAAAATCAGCACCACTTCCAGCATCAAGTGGAGGTCTCATGAGATTCTTTGAAGATGAGACCAAAGGATTTAAAATTGATCCAAAAATTGTAATATCAATTCCTATTAGTCTAATTGCAGTTTCATGGGCAATAGATATATTTTTAGCTCCGTGAAGAAACAATGCAATCCACAGACGATGTTGCAAATATACACAACAGGTTTTCCCTTACTTTAGTTAATCCAGGTTCACATTACTTTTCATTAGTAGGATCATTAGCAACTGCAGTAGCAATTTCACTAACAATATATTTTGGATATTTGAATAATTTGATTTCTAATGAGATTTGGTATAAAATTCCAATAGTAATTGGAGTATTAGCATTAACACAACTACTAGATACTAGATTTACAAAGAAAAAAGAATATTCAAAGTCACTACATTCATCTCTTTTTGGAAATATGTTATGGGAAGTTACACTTTTGATGGGATTGTTAGCAAGTTTAGTATTATCTAAAGAAACATCATTATTTTTTGTAACTTTTGGGATATTTCTTTTTGCAAGTTTTAGAATAGGAATCTATACTACGACTTTGGGGGTAAGCATTAAAAAAGCATGGGCCATATGTTTTATTCAACCATTAGCAATGTTTTTCGTATTGATTCCACAAGACATGTGGTTTTCAATACTAAGTGATCCAATAGCATTAGGATATGGGGTATCCTTTTTGATTATTGCAAGTGTCTGGTCAATACTTACAGATAGAGCAGGAAGGCCAGGTATGGAGAGTACTCATAAAACTATTCAAGCATATCTTGCATCTCAGGGAAACGATTTTGCAGAAGCCGAAGAAATTATGGAACAACGCTCAAATGAAACCAAAGTATTCACATCTCAAATAAAATTATCATCGCCAAATGGGAAAACAGAGTTTCGAATGGTATTACCAGAAATACATCCAGGACCATATCATCCAGTAGGAGGAAGTAATATCCCATATCTAATTTACAAAAACTTAGCCTCATCAGCAATGGTTATGCACAGCATATCAGATCATGCATTAAATTTACCATCAAAAAATGAAGTTGAAAATTATTTAAAAAATTTAGAAAATAGTGAAGTCAAAGAAGAGGGGCTAAAATGCACAGAGCCAGTAACAGTTCAAATAAACAAAGCTAGAGTGGTAGGATTGTTATTTGGGAATAATCCATTGTTATTTTTATCATTATCTCCACATGGAATGGAAGATATTCCAAGTTACATGAAAACAGAAATTGAACAATATGCAAAGAATCGAAATTACACTAGGACAATTACAGTAGATTGTCACAATGCCATGGGAGAAGAAATTTCAAAAGAAGATGGAGAAGACATGTTAAAGGCTGCAAAATCTTGTTTAGACACTCTAATTACTAAAGATAGTTTTCCAATTGAATTTGGGTATGCAAATTCTGATGATATGGATGTATGGACAGAGGATTTGGGCATGGGGGGATTAGGGATTGTTTGTTTTAAAATTAATAATAAAAAATATTTTCTTGGGTGGGCAGATGCTAACAACATGGAAAATGGCGTAAGAGAGAAAATCATTGAAAGCTTTGCAGAAAAAGATCATCAATTACTTGAGATTTGTACATCAGATACACATTATGCTCCAGTTAAAGCTCGAAATAGAAATGGATACTATCAGTTAGGATTGATTACAAGTGCAGACAAACTTTCAAAATGGTTACTAGAAATTGCAAATAATGCAGAAACAAAGTTAACTTCAGCAAAATTTGAAATCTTAGAAAATGAAACCAAGGTAAAAGTTATGGGACATAGTATTTACGAAGATTATTCAAAGGCACTTGATAATTCATTAAAAATTACAAAAGGATTTGTCATAGGAGGAGTTTTGTTTTTCATTACTAGCCTGTTCTTATAGTCTTCATTTGATCAATATTACCATAAAACTCATCTACAAATGAAGAGAATTGAAAAATAGGTACAATTGGCACGCTTTCAATAAAATCAACTTTATCTTGATACAAAGTAACAATTACAGGCACAGCTATTGCCCCAGGAGTTTTTGCAACATAATGTTTTGTTCTTTGAATCTGTTTTTTAACAGCAGTGGTTAATGTTGAAGTACTATAACGCTTCCAGTGTTTACAATCAATTAAAATTGCAATGCCTAATCTAATACCAATAACATCAATCTCCATTCTAGGTTTAGTCAAAATCATGTTCTTAATTACAGCAAAATCTTTTGATGTTAAAATTTCTGCAGTCAAACCCTCAAAATCTTTCCAATCCAGCGCAATGGAAATTTCATCAATAGGAAGTCCTTTTTCAAGTAACGCAACAGCAATTTTTAATTTATCAGCATTCTCAAAATAATAGGAATTATCTTGTTTTGTTCCAATATTATTTTTTATAAATTCATTTAAAATTGTTTCAGAGTCAAGTAGATTTAGTTTTGTAACAGCAGAAAAATCCTTAATCGATATTCCACCCACAATGATTCCTTGCAATCCAACAATCATTTTAGGATGAATTTTCAATTGTATGTTTTGATTTATCTACTTGATATAGGTTTTAGGAGATATAATATAGATTTTATTACAAGCATCTTAAATTATGATTATGGAAAAATTGCTAGTTATCATACTAGCTCTTTCAATTGTAGTGGTAATGCAAAATGAATCTTTTGCAGAAAAAAGCACATTTTTTGATTCAGTTAAATTCATTCAGTATCTAGATGAGAATACAGCATTAGAAGAAGTACGAAATGGAAACTTGGATGTATATTATTATACAATTTCATCAGATAGGTTAGAAGATAATCAAGCAAGAGAAGGATTACAGGTTTTCGATTCTACAGGAGGATCATATAGTATTCTGGTCAATCCTGCGGAATCTGAAGAATTCAACCCATTTTCAAGTAAGGAAATTAGATTCGCATTAAATTATTTGATAGATAGAAAATTAATCGTAAATGAATTGATGGGAG
>JADHUF010000036.1 GCA_016784625.1 Candidatus Nitrosopumilus sp.
CAATCTCTTGAAACTGGCGAAACCTTGACACTTCAAGGAACACTAGTCAGTCTTGTAGAGAGAGACCTTAGAGGATGGCTATCCATTTTCTCAGAATCTACTAATGCAGGAAACAGATGGGAGATGTTGGCAAGAGACCCACCAGGAAATGTCTTTGATATTCCAGGAAACTCTATTGTTGAATATTCACTATCTGCAAAAGCACTTGAAGAAGGTGTATACCACGTACACACCCAACTCAATGTAGCAAAAGTAGGTCCAGGACTTGGTCCAGGTCAAACAGTTGTCGTTGAAGGAGAACCAATTATCAAACCAATTCCATATACCAACATCGCATACCAATCAATCATAATTGGTGTCGGATATGTAATCACGTTTGCAACACGACCTTGGCAAGTAATCTAAACAACCCACAACCTTTTTCATTTTATAGATAATCATTACGTTTTACGTAAGTTTTGTTGCAGGAAATAAAAATAGATTAAGTTTCAATTAGATGCAATTTACACATGTCTGAATAAAAGAAAGGACTTTAAGGAATCTGACCAAAATCAAGATTATGAATTGGCCAGGAATGGGAGATCCTACAAAACGTAAGAAAACACTAAAGTTTCTAGCAATAACTGCAATTATTGCAATATCAATAGGTGTAGGAAGTAGTCTAATTCAAGGTCAATTTAGCCAAAATGATCCTCTTAAAGTTTGCATTAATGATAAGGATACACCGTATAAAATTAAGGCAACATTGGAGTTGATAATAGATGGAAAAAAAGCAGACATTCCAGCTAACATAGGATTGAATAATGGAGATTGTCATAGAACAATGTACACATTAACTAATGATGGAACAATTTATGCAGAATGGGAAGAAGAATATCCATTTCAAATAGGTCACTTTTTGTGGATGTGGGACTTTCCTCTAAGAGACATGGATCAGGGTAAATCAACAATTTTTGTCAACGATATAGAATCACCTCATTTCATTAATCATCCATTGCAAGACGGATATCACTACAAAGCAGTATTTACTTCAAAGGCATATGATGAATCCAAAGATACTGATTTCCTTCCACCTGAAAATTAGATGTTTCAGACTTTGTAAAAAATCAAGTTTTTTTAAAATAGTAAATTCATGTACAACACAACTAAAGATTCTAAAAATAATGAAAAGAAGAAAAGGAAATTTTACCAGTATTTACCGTTGTCTGGAATTAGACCAATACCTTCTCTTTCAAAGTGTCTATCTAATTCGTCAACCCATCTCTCACGGTTGTCTTTGTAAGCCCATCCGTGTACACGTAACCAAAATGAGATAATTCCAAGAAGGAATACTGTGAACATAATGGTTCCGAAGATGTAAATCATTACATCATAGAATAATGGATCATAGTTTGGTCCTAATTGTCCTGTAATTGATGACAGAATGCTTAGGAAAGTTCCTACGATAGGAGTCATTGTATATTTTGGCTCTATTTGTGCGATATATACATTTCCTTTATTATCAGAAAGTACGAGATCAGTATCCACTAGAATGGACTAATAAAATAAGAAAAGTGAGAGTTTTTTATCCTCTACCCATTGCGGCGTATTTGCCAGATCTTCCTTTAAGAAGTAAGGCTCCTGCAATGCCACCAAAGATGGCAGCTGAAATAGCAGCTGCTCCGAATACACCATCTGCATCAAGATACGGAGTTCCTGAACCAGATGCTGGATTTGCTTCAGCAGCTTCGATTCTTCTACGTTGAATCTCAAGTGCTTCTTCTAATGTGTAAGATCCTGTTTCTCCTGCACCACCAACATTACCCATGTATTGAGCAAATGCAACAGATGCTGCACCGATGGCACCGAAGAAAAATACAGTTAGCATGGTTGCTATCAAAAGTGATCTTGTATTCATATCGATTTACCTGTTCGTTTTGAAGCCAGTGACTTATTTAACTTTTATTCTGAACCCCAAATTTTGATATATTGTACGAGATCAGTAGAAGTAACGTTTAATTCTGTTCTTAAATCAGCCAAATCATGGGACGAATGCATACTCACAGACATGGAAAATCACACTCCATTAGACCAGCTGTATTACGTGCACCTTCTTGGATTACACAAAGTCCTGCAGAAATTGAAGGATTAGTAGTAAAATATTCCAAAGATGGATTAGCTCCTAGTCAAATTGGAATTAAACTAAGAGATCAACACTCAATTCCTCTAATAAAACCAATTACCAAAAAAAGTATGGAGAAGATTCTTGAAGAAAATGATTTGAAAGCAGAAATGCCTGAAGATCTTGAAAATATGGTCAATAAAGCAGTAGGTCTTCAAAAACACCTCAAAGTAAACAAAGGGGATAATAGAAATGTTAGATCTTTGGAACTAATCGAAGCCAAAGTTCACAGACTATCTGTTTATTACAAAAGGATTGGAAGGATTCCTAAAACCTGGAAATATAAATCCGTAGTTGCTCAATTAGAGTAATGACAAAATCGTTAGATGAATCACTTTCATTTTTCAAAGACAAGGTTTCAGATTGTATTAAGTCCAAAAAATCAATTTTTATCACAACGCATATTGATTGTGATGGATTAACATCTGGAAGTATTATCACCAAAGCCCTAATCAGAGCAGGTGCTAAATGTACTGTTAGAACATCAAAAGAATTTAGTAAAAAAATTGTAGAATCTTTCAAAACAGATTCTCGAGATTTCCACATAGTTACAGATCTAGGTGGAGGTTTTGCAAAGAATCTAAATGAAACATTAGAAGATAATTGGGTTGTTTTAGATCATCATCAAATTCCAGAAGAAGAGTTAGACAATCAAAATGTCATCAATGCTTGGAGATATGGAATTGATGGAGGAGTTGAGATTTGTGCAGGTGGAATGGCATATCTTGCATCCATGGCCCTTGATGAGAAAAATTCAGATTTGTCTGCTATTGCAGTTGTTTCGGCATTAGGAGACAGGCAAGACCAAGGAGAAAGAAAGTCATTTACAGGTAAAAATTTTGAGATTGCAAATACTGCCAAAGAACAAGGTTTAGTAGATATTGATTTAGATTTATTATTAGTTGGAAGAGAAACTAGACCACTTCCAGATGCCCTAGCATTTACTTCACAGCCATTTATCGAAGGTTTAACATGGAATAGAGATGCATGTCTTTCTCTTCTAAATTCATCAGGAATTCAGTTAAAAGATGGAGGAAGATGGAGAGTTCCAGCAGAACTAGACGAGGAGGAAAAAAGACTAGTAATTGAATCAATTACTAAATTTACTTCTGGTAAAAATGCTACTGAAATCATGTCAGAGTTAATTGGATACACATACACATTTCCAAGAGAAGATAAGAGAAGCTTCTTGCGAGATGGAAGAGAATTTTCAACTATGCTAAATTCATGTGGAAGAATCAATCATTCAGGTGTTGGAATGGCAGTATGTATGGGAGATAGAAATAAGATACTAAGAGAGGGTGAAAGTATTCTGATTGAATATAGAAAGATGATCAGAGAGTATATGAATATTTTATCAAATGAAAGATGGAGAATTTCAGAGAGTGAAACTTGTGTAATGGTAAATGGTGAAGATATAGTACCAGAAACAATGACGGGTACTATTTCGTCATTAATTGCAGGTTCACCAAAAAATGCTGGAAAAATTGTAATTTTGAGAACCAAGGGGGAAGAAAACACAATAAAATTTTCATCAAGAAAATCCTTTAGTTGCAAATCTGACATAAATCTCAGTGAATTAATGAGAACAGGTGCTGAGAAATTTGATGGAATGGGAGGAGGTCATGATGCAGCAGCAGGAGCAAAAATAACTAAAGACAAATTGGATGAATTTCTCAATTATTTAGAAGTAAATGTCATTAACGTGTCAAGTCCAAGTAATTCTCAATAACATATCAAAAGAAAAGGCTCAAACCGTTAAAAAAGCGCTTGAACCTGATAATGTAAATTTTCCAGAAGGATTGAGTCTTTATGTTGAAAATATTGATAACAAACTAGTTTTTAATTTTGAAAGTAAGAAGAACATGAAACAACTTATTGCTACTATTGATGAAGTATTAGAGCATGTCCAGGTTGCATTAAAGGTGATTGAAAAATGTTAGATCCAAAATTAATCAAAGAAAAACCACAGGTTATTCGAGATATGCTCAAAGCAAGATCTGTAGATTTTGATTTAGATGAATTAATAAAATCTGATCAAAAAAGACGTGAATTTATCATAGAAACAGATAATTTAAGAAAAAAGAAAAACGAGGTAGGTATTCAAATATCTCAAAAGAAAAAAGCAGGAGAAAATACAACTCAAATTTTAAATGAAATGATTCAAGTCTCAGATGAACTTGCAAAGTTAGAATCAGAACAAGAAACTATTGAAAGTACGTATTCTAGATTGGCATTAACAATTCCAAATCTGGTTCATGAATCAGTCCCTATTGGGGCAGATGAAAGTGCTAACAAAGAGCTTAGAAAATGGGGAAAAATCCCAGATTTTAATTTTAAAATAAATGATCATATTGATATTTCTGAGAATTTGGATTTAGTGGACTTGGAAAGAGCAGCAAAGGTTGCAGGAGCAAGATTTTATTATCTAAAAAATGATCTAGTGAGATTAAATCAATCATTAATTCATTATGCATTAGATTTTCTTGCAAAAAAAGAATATTCTCTAATTCAACCCCCATACATGATTAATCGAGAATCAATGGAAGGAGCAGTAATTGCCGATGATTTTGAAGAGGTAATCTACAAGATTGAAGAAGAAGATCTCTACATGATTGGAACATCTGAACACGCTATGGCTGCAATGCACTCAAAAGAGATCATTGAAGGTAAAGATCTACCAATAAGATATGCAGGTGTCAGCCCATGTTTTAGAAAAGAGGCAGGTGCACATGGAAGAGATCAAAAAGGAATTTTCAGAGTACATCAATTTGATAAAATTGAGCAATTTGTATTTTCAAGACCAGAAGATTCTTGGAATGAGCATGAAAAAATATTAGCAGTTGTTGAAGAATTTTATCAGAAATTAGAAATCCCACATAAAGTAATGTTACTATCAACTGGAGATATGGGAAAAGTTTCAGCAAAGACATATGATATTGAAGCATGGATGGCAGGACAAAATGCATATAGAGAAATTGTTTCTTGTTCAAATTGTTTAGACTATCAAGCAAGAAGATTGAAAATCAGATTTAGAGATAAAACAAATGAAGATACACAATATGTACACACACTTAACAGCACTCTTGTTGCTACAACGAGAGTGTTAGTATCTATAATGGAGAATTTTCAAACAAAAGATGGCCATATTAGAATTCCTCAAGTTTTACAAAGTTACATGGGAAAAACTGAGATCTAGTAACATACCCTTATATTTTGGGTTCAAAGGTCGATAATAATTGGCACGTAGAAAAGGTCGAGTAAAAGACAAGTGGAGAGAAAAACGCTGGGTCACAGTAGATGCTCCAGATTCATTTAACAATGTTCCAATTGCATATGTTCCAATTACAGATGATGAAAATGCAGTAGGTAGAGTTTTAGAAGTAACACTATATGACATACTAAAAGGAGATCCTTCACAACATCAATACAAAATGTATTTCCAGATTAATAAAATTGATGGGGATAAAGCATCAACAATTTTCAAGAGATTTGAGTATTCAAAAGAATTTTTGCGTAGTTTAGTTAGACGTGGATCATCAAAAATTAATTTTATCATCGATATCAAAACTAAAGATGGGTATATCTTTAGAGTCAAAGTAATTGCTCTTACACATAGACAACTAAATACATCTAGACAACATGCTCTTAGATTAATTGCAAGGGATGTAATTAACAAAACAGTTCCAGATATGACAGTCGAACAATTTGTCCAAGCTACTTGTTATAGTAAGATAAATTCAGATATCATGGCAGCATTCAAGAAAGTCATCAGAGTAAGACATGTAGGTCTTGAGAAAGTAAAACTCATTAGAACTGCAGACAAAGAAACAATATTACTTGAAGCATAAACAACTAGTGTTATTCTTTTACAATTATGATTGATAAGATAGAAGTAACTGTTGATGTAATTATTCATGCAACTGAAAATATTTCAAAAATATTCCAGGCTTTTGAAGAAGTACTAGAGATAAAAGAAGAAAATTTCATAATTCATGAAACTACAGGACATTTTGATAATCCAATAATCATGTTAAATGCAAAAATTGTAAAAAAAGAGGCTCAAAATTTTATTAAAAAACTCTTAGAATTATTATCAATTGAACAGATCAATGAATTAGTTGAAGAAATTGAAGAAAGAACAATAGATTCCAGATTTCACATGAGGTTAGATAAACAAGAATTAATCAAAGGAAACATCACATTTGAAGAAAAAGAGCCAATAAAAATAAAAATTCATACACCAATTTACAACAAAAAAGATACAATCAAAACATTTACAGAGATTTTTCAAATTGCCAACTAGATTAAATAGGAATAACAAAATTATTTAATTTGGGAATGAGGAAATATTAGCCGCTCCAGTCTGAGCGAAAGCCTTGAAGAAGCCGCGACGAACCGACCCCATTTTTGAATCGATCATTAGACTTCATTGTAAGAATTCCTTGCATCTTATCATGGTATTATTTTAAATACGGATAGACAAACCTCATTATCGTGGCAGATTACGATGTTATTGTAGCGGGTGGAGGACTTGCAGGGACAATTACAGCACAATCTATTTCTCATTATTCAAATCAAAATCTGAAAATTTTGGTAATAGATAGAAATACGGAATTTATGCCAGGTAGAAAATCATTAGCAGGTTGGGTATGTGGAGATGCATGTTCCAAAGAAGCAGTTGATTTCATGTCAGAAAGAATCAAAGTTGAATGGACCAGACCTGAAATTGAACATGACGTAAAAGGAGTCATGGCATTGTCACCAGATAAAGAAACTTCAATTCCTTTTGATGGTGATGGATTTATGTTAAATCGTCAAAAGCTGCCAGAAATTCAAAATGAAAGATGTAAGAAAATGGGAATAGAGTTTGAATATGAAATTAATCTAACAGGTCTAATTTATGAAGGACAACAAGCAGTGGGGGCTCAAGGAGTAGATAACAAAACAAAACAACCATTCAAGAAAACATCAAGAATTGTAATTGATGCAACAGGGGTTACATCCATGCTTAGAAATGGACTTCAAAACTCAACCAAAGTAGAAAAGAGAATCGATAGAAGAGATTTAGAATCAACTGGAAGGTACATCATGCATTTCGAACCTGGACAAAAAGATCTTACTGAATTTGATCCAGATTATTGTATTATTCATTTAGATCAAGATATTGCACCAGGTGGATATGGATGGGTATTTCCAAAGGGAGAAACCAAAGTCAACATTGGTTTAGGAGTAGAAAAATCTCTGTTAGATAGAAGAAACAAAAGACTAGGTAAGAAAGATAATGTTGAATCATTAATGAAAGAATATCTTCATAGGAATACTGCAATCAAAAACGCAAAGTTATCTGAAGAAGATCAAGACATTAACAATAATTCAGGAATATTCCAAGTTTCAGTTAGAAGACAAAATGATTGCATGGTATCTGGCGGGTATATGATGGTTGGCGATTCTGCATGGATGCCAAAACCAATTGATGCAGGTGGAATTGGACCAGCTTTAATTGCAGGTACAATTTTAGGAAACAATGTAGCTCAAGCATTAGAAGCAAATGATGTTTCAGAAGCTAGTCTTTGGCAATACAATTTAGATTACATCAAAGAGTATGGATACAAAACTGCAGGTCTTGAACTCTTTAGACGATTAATTCAACAAATGTCTAATGAACAAATCAGTTATGGAATGAAACACTTTTTGGGTAAACTTGATGCTGAGTCAATCAGTAAAGGAGAACATCCTGACTTCTCAGGATTAGGAAAAGTTGGAATGATTATCAGAGGTGCAATGAATAAAACTGTTGCAGATGGATTAAGGTTCACATCAAAAGAAAATCAATGGTTAGTTGAACATTACAATAATTACCCAAAAGATCCTACAGGATTTGGTGACTGGAATAAAATACTTCATCAAAGAATGGATGCAGCATTTACAAAAGTAGAAGCTTTTGGCACATGATTGATACAAAAGAAGCATTTGGAAGTTAGATCTAATATTAAATATTGTTGAAATCAATGAGAACATACTTTGGAACAAGTACAATATCTTGATTGGAATAATTCAATTCAGATTCTAAATAAGGCATTTGATGCAGGTCTTTTTGTACTCATTATAGGACCAAAAGGAACTGGAAAGACATCTTTAGTCAGAGATTTTGCAAAAAACAGAAATACAAATCTAGAATCCATTAATTTCAGTCTCAGAACTAGAGAAAGTCACCTAATTGGATCAAAAACACTAACTGATGGAACTGTGAGTTTTGATGAAGGAATTTTGATAAAATCAATGAGAGAAGGAAACATGCTTTATTTGGATGAAATCAATTCAGCTGAAGCAGATGTTTTACTTAGACTTGATGAAGCATTAGATGATAGACGACAAATTGTACTAAAAGAATCATCAGGAGAAGAAATCATTGCAAAAGAAAATTGGTTTGTAGTTGCAACTATAAATCCATTAACACATAGTGGAACAAAAGAACTTCCACCACAAATTTTAAGCAGATTTCCAGTAAGAATTAGATTAGAATATCCACCAGAAGACATAGAGTTAGAAATTGTCAAAAAACATGTTTCTGGAGAACATGAATCAGAAATTATTCAAGCAATAAAATTGGCAAATGTACTTAGACAAGCTGCTGCAGTTGAAGAGTTATTTTATTCACCTAGTTTAAGAGAGACTATTGCATTTGGAAAATTATTAGATAAAGAAATGTCTGCAAAAGATGCAGCAAAGTTTGTTTTTGGAAATGTTTACACACAATGGGGAAATATTGAATATCAAAAAGTAAGCGACATCATAACTTCAATGTTTGGTAATTAAATGCAAACAATTCAACTTCAAAATGAATCTCTAGTAGAAATTGCTACTTTTCTCGTAAGAAGATGGTCAGAAAAAGACAACATAATAATTGAAATTTCAGATAAGATGGAAACAAAAACAAGACTAAAAGAAAATAAAGTAATCCTAACACCGCTTGAAAAAAGAATTGGGAATAATTTTCAAAAATATCGTCAGTTTAGAACATCGTTGTGGTATGAGGCAATGAGAATAAAATTTTGTAAAAAGATTCTCAGCAATGATCATGCATTTGGATTCATTCTTAATACAATGGAAACACAAAGAGTTGAACAATTAGGAAGAAAAATTTGGAAAGGAATGGATGATGAAATCATATTCAATTACGCCTACATGTTAGTCTCAAGACCTCAACTTCACACAGTTTATGGAAAAGCAAGGATAGTAGAGGCATTTTATCAATATTTCATGTTTGGGACAATAAAAGGAGAAATTCAATCAAGCCATTTTGAAAAAATAAAAAAAGCATCTGCATTTGCAAAAAAAAATGTTGATAAAGCAATTGTAGAAAAATATGATACTGATTGGCTTGAAAAAAGTGTAAGTGAAATTATTAAAATTTTAGATATTGATTCTCTTTTAACAATACCAGTATCTTTACCTTTTATGAAAGCTGGAATGGTAATGTCTGAAAAAGAACTTTTAAAGTTTTTAAAAATAATTTCTAAAAAC
>JADHUF010000037.1 GCA_016784625.1 Candidatus Nitrosopumilus sp.
CATTACAATGAAAATTTCTAATTTTTATTCTAACTTCTTGTAATAAAATTATAAAACCATCTTCTAGAATCAGTCAAGGGTTTAAACTCTGTCTGAAAAGTTTTCAAACAATGAACAAAATCATTATGGGAATTTTAACCATGATTGTTCTTACTCCACTGGCCTTTGCAGATTCAGATAGAGACGCAAAATTAGAATTTGCAGGAACTTTGGAAGAGACTTTGGGACATTTTTGGGCATTAGAGATGAATCTTGATGAAAACAACACTGAGCTAGCAGTAGTTCATGCAACACATCCAATCTCAGAACTATATGAGACTATGGCTGAGCATCTAAAGAATAATCCTGACTTTGATCAAAAACTTCAAAATACATTATTGGAATTAAAAGACAAAGCAAGTACAGATGTAAGTAGACAACAAGCTCAAGTTGCAATCGATGATGCAAAAGAGATAATTTCAGAAGCTCGAGAACTTGCAGTGGGTTCAGAACTGAGCAATGAATCTGAATTTAAGATGCAATTAATCAACCAACTTTTAGAGACCTCTAAAGTTGAATACAAAGAAGCTGTAGTTGATGGAATTATCGAAGAGATAGCAGAATTTCAAGATGGTTCTGCATTCATTTGGCAATCTCAACAAATCTTCAAAACAATTGATGATGTAGACCCAATTGATTCAGAACGAATTACTGAATACTATGAACAAGTATGGTCTGATTTTGATATCAGAGCAGATCCTTTAGATGTAGTAAATTCTATAGATGCAGTAATTTATGAATTCGAAGAATTATCTGGTATTCAATCAGTTACATCTGAACATGAAGAAGTATATCTTGCAAGTCTTTCTCCTCTAAAGCAACTAAAAGAAGGAGTTGTGCCACAAGATATTCAGTGTAAATCCGGAATGGACTTGATCTTCAAGCCATCAGGGGATCCTGCATGTGTAAAATTCTCTAGTATTCAAAAATTAGTGAATTGGGGTTGGGCCCAATAATACTATTTTTTATTTCTAAATTAAAAATAATCGCAAAAAACTGACCTAATCCATTACAATAAATTTTTAAAAATCAAGATAGTTAGAAACTTGCCTAGTTCTGCATAGTTTCTTTATTTTACTTGATCACTTTAGATTCTCATCAAAAAATCCCAAAGTTTTCTCCCATGCATCTGCAGTCTCCATTGGTGCATATCTCTCACCAGTAGGATTTGCAAACGCATGGTCAACTCCGGGATACACTATGATCTCATTACTAATTTCAAGTTGATTCAAAACTTTTTCAAATTCATTTACTTTGGATACTGGAATTCCTTTATCAAGTTCGGCAAAAATCCCAAGTACTGGCCAGTTAATCTTTGATAGTTCATCTGAATCAGTTACTAGTTTTCCATAGTAAATAACTGATGCATCAAGCTCATTATTTAGAGCTAAATTCAATGACTGTCCTCCACCAAAACACCACCCAATGGAGCCTATTTTTTTAGCTGAATTATTCTTCAAATATTCTACTGCACTATTCATATTATTAATTCCATTTACTTGATCGAATTCTGATGTCATCTGTGATGCCTTTTGAGCATCAATTGCAACATCTCCAAACAAGTCAACTGCTAACACTACATATCCATGAGATGCAAGTTTCTCTGCAGTATCTTTGATGTTCTCATTTAATCCCCACCATTCATGAATCATTACAATTCCTGGAAAATTCTCCGAAGAATCAGGCTTTGCTAAAAATCCTTGATTATTCCCATAACTTGCTAGTTTAGTTTCAACATCATACTTACCAAACTCTGTAAACGCTGAATTTGAAAATTCATAGGAATCAGAATCTGGCAATACATGTGGTGCTATGTATTCATCTTCAAAATTAACTGGGGTATGTCCGCCGCCCCCAATTATTACCATGAGAATTAACACTGGAATGCCTACTCCTAATCCAATGATTAGATCTTTTTTCACATTAATTCTAATTCAATCTTGACAAAAAGTCTTTTTTTAATAATAATCCAATTAAAATAGCCCAAAGAGTATGGTAAATCATGGGATTTCTCAAAAGCCTAAGCCGATTCTGTATTCTCAAAAAAGTCAGAGATAGAGCAGATGATCCTGAAGAAAAATAATTTGTTACTATCTCTTAGAACATCCACATTCTACATACACTACTTTGAACTCTCCATCTGATTTGATATTGTGTGATAACGGTCTACGACATTGCTGACATTCTACAAATCCGTGATATTCTTCAACTTTAACTAATTTATGGTCCCATGATTTTTTTGACTCATTCCAAAACACAGAATTAATTTCAGTTGGATTATCACTCATAGACTATTTAGCAATAATCAAATAATAAAGTTCATACTAATTTTGATCGCAATTAATTCAGGCATAAAATAACAAAACTTTGTTGAGCTAACTGTAACTATTTTTTATTCTGATTTTTTATCACATACACTATCAAACTCATTTCATTGAGTCAGAGACATCTCGCGGTGTTAGCTGGAAGAGCCCAAATGCTCACATAAACTAGTTTAACACATTACAGAGTCTCCAAAGCAAGGGAGACTGACTTTTTTTTCAGAGAATTATTGACCTAAAACCCATTCGTAAATAATCTTAATTTGTTCCATTACTACAGCATTTACTTGCTCTAGTTTTACTTTTAATTCTGATATCTCATTTCGTAGTGTATCATTTTCTGCTTGCAACTCTGTAATTTTTTGCTCTAGTCTGAGAACCTCTGAATCATCATAGTATACTTGAGGTTCTACATATGCATAAGTTGGTTCTACATAGTCATATTCTCTATATTCTTTTTCATAATATTCTTCTTTTTGATAATCATCCTGTCTTTCTACTCTCTCAAAGAATGCAATTACTTTTTTTGCTTCTTCTATAGTGAGATTAGTTTCAGCAACAATTAATTCTACTAGTGCATCATGTTGTGGAGATTCCCAAAGTCTTTGAATTTTCTCCATTGGAATAATATCCATTATTCTCTGAGCTAATGGTTGAATCTCTACCCATTCAGGGTCTGATTCAAAGTATTCACGTTCATTTTGTTCATAATTATCATAATATTCATCATGATTAGTTACTGCAGTTCCATCTGCATTGTAATCAGTATATGTTGAATCATAATCATTAATCGTTTCATCATATCTTGTATCTTTTTCGTAATCGGAATATTCTGCATCAACTCTCTCAATTTCTTCTTGGAACATTCTTTCTAGTTCTTCAAATTCTAATAGCATTGCAGAATCAATTTCTGCTCTTGATTCATTATAAAATGAAAATAACTCATTGTACATTGCATCAATTTCTGAATCTGAAAAATCATTTTGTTCTATCTTTTGAACTACTTCTAATTTGATCACTCCGTATTCTTGTTCTAGTTCTCTATACTGCTCATCATAGTATTGAGAGATACTCTGTCTTTTCTGCTCAAAATCACTCTCTAACTCGTAAAATCTTTGGTTAATGTCATCAGCAAAAGCGGGAACTATTGAAAACCCTACAAAGAGCATTGCAAAAAGTCCTATTGAGAGTGTTTTGTACATTGTACACCAAAAATCATTTTAGACATTTAAAGAAATGTAAGTAATTCTTAGTAATCCTTAACTACGTTAAGCCAAAAATTGCGCATGCTATGGTATAATTATGGCAACTAACCTTCATATTTCATATGTCACGCTATGAAAGCCCAAAAATTAACGTCAATGTGGGCGCAGCAAAGGCAGTATTAATTGGAATTATCGCATTAATTGCTATTGGAATAGTAACTGCATCTGCAGTCCAAATTGTAGATGCAGGACATCGAGGTGTTTTGTTACATTGGAATGCAGTTGATACATCAGTTCCACCATTAGATGAAGGACTACACTTTGTAGTCCCATTTGCAGACTCTGTAGTGAATATGGAAGTTAGGACATTAAAATTTGTAAAATCTACATCTTCTGCATCTAAAGACTTGCAAACTGTCTCCACTGCAGTAACTGTCAACTATCATCCTTCAGTAGACTCTATTCATCATTTGTATAAAAAAGTAGGATTAGACTATGAAAATAGAGTCATTCAACCAGCAATAGAAGAAGTTGTAAAACAAGTAACTGCAAAGTATAATGCTGAAGAATTAATCACAAAAAGACCACTTGTAAAGGCTGACATTGAATCAGAAATCACCACTCGTCTAATTGCATTTAATATAATTACTGAAGTCGTCTCAATTACTGACTTTCAATTCTCACCACTATTTGCACGAGCAATTGAAGATAAGGTAGAAGCAGAACAACATGCATTGCAAGCAGAAAATGATTTGAGAAGAATTGAGGTAGAAGCAAGACAACATGAAGCAACAGCAGAAGGTCTTGCTGCAGCAAATATTGCAGAAGCCAGAGGTGAAGCAGCAGCAATTGCAATTATCAATGAAGCATTAGCTACAAATCCAAATTATTTTGAATGGTTAAAGATTCAAGCATGGGATGGTAAACTGCCACTGGTAGTCGGTGAAGGTGGAACACCATTTATTTCAATACCAAATGAATAATTATTTTAAATTTTTACCAGTACCTGTTTTATCTCTGATATAATCATACATTGCCAAGAATTGCTCTGGTTCATGTTGTCTGTAGTGTTTTTGTAAATGTGAAATTTCTTTTTCTGTAACTGGTTCTCCTTTGATTTCCAAATATTCTTTGATAATTTGATATTGGGTTTTGTCAATTTTGTATTCTTTGAGTTTTTTGTTTACTGCCTTGTTTGCAGTGTAATCATGAATCACAAAACGATACAGGAAATAACCAATTAGTCCTGAAATTGCGACTATAGTTAATGGAATGATGAGAAAAAATACCATATTTTTTAACAAATCTCTTGCTATTTCATTGTATTTGTTGAGAATTATTTTTGATAACTCTAATTTGTTGAGGCTAAAATTAGACCTAGCTAATTAGTTGCATCTAATTTTCAAATCCTTTAAATGAATAATTTACTGTACAAAACCATGAAACAAGATTCGTGTAGACATTGTGGAACTGCATTAGAAGTAAAGAAGACATGTAATGTTTGCACTCAAGCAAATCAATTCTTTTGTCATAATTGTGGATACACTACTGAAGAACAAATTCATTTTCAATGTACAATGATTAGTTTTGATCATGCATTACTAAATGCCTAGGTAATTTCATGACTGATTCTGAAGTTGATCAATTCATAACAGAATTTCCAAAAAAAGGATATAGTATTGTTGATTATCTTCAAGGAAGAATGCATTTTGCATTACTTGATCAAATGAAATTAATGACTACCTCTGGAATGTCAAAAGAAAAAATCAAAACTACTCTTATTGATATGGTAACTGAAATTATAGATAATTTTGATCCTAAAAAAGAATCAAAAAGTTCTTGATTCCATTACTCCTGATTCTGCCATGATAATTTTGTGGCATTTACAATAACAATTTGTATGTGGCATATCGTTGTCGTTTCGATACTTGCATTCTTTGGTGTGCTCTAGCATTGACAATTTTTAGAACTCGATAATTATGCTCTAGTTGGGTCTTTACTCAATATATTTAGTACATGCTCAACAATTTGATGTTCTCCACCTGCATGAAGATCTGTTCGTACTTGATCTGAACCCATGCTGACAAAAATCAGATTATTTTCACCTAGAGGAAAAGTCATCCTTGTAATCTTTTCAAATGCGGCTACGGCATACTTGCCATTTCCAATCTTTGGGCTTAGTTCTTTTCTTCCCTTCCATGCTGATGCAGCTCTTTTCAGGGATGCTGCAGTCTCTTCTGGAGATAGATAGTTTGTAATTCCTTCTCGATGGCTAGTAGATAGTATATTTCCTTCAGTATCTGAAATTATACTATGTCTAATGTTAGGATCTGAATCCATTATTCTCTTTAAGAGATTCTCAAATACCATCTCAAATTCCTACGAATAAATATTACTTAAGGGATCCTCAAATTTTCACAAGTGAAATTTCTACTTTAATCTATTTGAGAATTTGCAGTTTTTTCATAAAAGAACTCTTGTTTTTTCAAATCTTTTTCAGAAATAATTCTACATTTTCTCATAGGAACAAGTCTTGAGATTTGCTCATATGTTCTCATGTCTCTAATATCTGCAGCATATGCAATTTGTAATAGTGGTGGCCTTTCTTCAATCATTGGTTTTGCTTGTTCGTATCCACTACTTTGTCTCATTCCAGTCCTAAATAATCCAACTTGTTTTTTGCTTTTTGATATTTGTGGATCTTCATAACAACAAATTGCAAACTCGTCATCATCTTTTTCAATAATAGTTAATCTAGTAAATTTGTCACTCCAATTCTCAATTTCTTTAGCAACTGCAATTGCTTCTTTTTTATCTTCAAATACTGTTGATACTACTAGTCGTTCTTTTTCATGTGCCCATGAAATTCCAAAGAATTCTCTATACCAATTTATCTCAAATGACATGTATTTCATTAAAAAATTATCAAATTAATACCTTCGAATTACACAGATGAATTTATTCAAATAAAAAAATAGATACTAGCAGTGTTTTCCACATTCACAGTTTCGACCAAAAACAAGATTATGTAAGAATCCTGAAATACCATTTGTTGGTGCAGTTTTGTGAATATGAGTATCTTCTTCGATCACAGGTTTGTTCTTTCCAACTATTTTAAACAATTTGATACCTGTTTCAGAGCTAGTTCCTTTTAGTGCCCATGAACCATTTTTCATAAGATATGGTTGAGGGTCATTCATTGGCACCTTTTTTCGTGCCTTGATATCATATGCAAGTATTGTTGACATTGAATTTAATTGAAAATTTTCTATTACAAATAAAGAGTAAATTTTTCATAGTTTTTAGGTAAAAAATAATTTTCACACATTAATTATCTGTGCACAAAAATCAATCACCAGTATTAGAAATTCTAAAAATTATCTTTATTTTTTGTCTCAATTAAACAGATGTTTGGAGAATTAGCCAATTTTCTTTTATACTTTGAGCCTGTAATAGATTTGACGTCTTCGTTTAGTAGTCTAGGCATGCTATAAACGACTACTACTCCAAGACGTTGGTTAATCCTGTTTTTTCAATAATGCTTCTTCTGGTGTTTTTTCTTTGTTTGATTCCCAGTGCCAGTTATGGTGTTTTTTCCAATGCACATCTAATTCTTCTGTAGTCGGTTCTTTTCCAAGTGGTGTTCCACATAGTTTACACTGTTTCATTTTCTATATTCTCTAATTTTTTCTTTTTTGGTTTAGCTACGGGATGACATTGTGCTGGGTAATTGTCTTCATCCATTAATAATCACTTTAGTTTCTCTTTTGGTTTTTTCTTAAATGACTTGAATTTCTCTCTTTTTCTTTTCATATCTAAATCCATTATGAAATATGTTTTTTCAACTTCACAAAGTTTCATCTCTCCTGTATTTTCATCATGAATTGATTCTATTGAACCGTCAATTAATAATTCTCCTACAATATCCCATACTTTGCTTTCTGAAATTTCAAATTTAAATGGAATTGTTGAAACCTTGGTGAAATAACCATTTTTAGAATTCCTAATAATGAATTGTTTAATTTTTTCTTCAATTGGTATTACTGGCTCTCTTTTTTTAAAATTACGATATGGTTTTCTTTCAGACAATATTTTTTTCAACCTTTTCTACTATTTTGGATATCATTTCTCATGTATTGTATCCGGATCGTTATTTTCACTCAGGTATTTGTCTCCTAGTTTTAGTTTCATTTTTTCATCAAATTCTTCTTGTAGTCTTGTAAGATACATTTCAGCTTCTGTCTCATCATCTGGAATTCCTGTATCTATATCATAATTAAAACCTGTAGCCAGATGATAAAATTCTTCAAAGAATTCTTTGCAATCAATTACATCAGCTTTTGTGTCTATTGTAACTACCAAACAATCATTTTCAATTCTAAAGTTAAGACAAATCTCTTCACTAATCATTGCATCAACTATTACTGCCATGAGATAGGCTACATGTTTTTTATCTAATTTTCCTTGACCTTTACTTGCAATCCATAATTCAAAACTATCCTCAAAATAACCCAGTATTTTGAATATAATATCTCGAATATCTGAGTCTGGAAATGCCAATTTTGAGTCCCAAGAGTCTGCCTTAAAGTCACCTGGTTCTGCATATAGCATATCAAATGTTAAATTTTCATTTACTTGATCAAATTCCCAAACTTGCTTGTTAGTCCACATTGGGGAAAATTCTGTTATTGTTTTTCTTGTAATTTGATTCAATGAATATCTCCTGATTTGTCTATTGTTTAATCTTATCTTGATTAATCAGTAATTCCTGATTTGAGAAATTCCAACGTACATTCAGTTAGTTCTTGATTAGAATGTGTTTTGATTTCATGTTTACAATTAGGACAAATTCCTGGTTGCTCTTCTGCTAATTCATCGCTTACTTGTTTCATACAACATTCCATTAATTCTCCTGTTGAATGAGATTCCATTGCAAGTTTACATGTGGGGCATACTGTCATAGTAACTAATTCATCTAAACTTCTAATAATATATATTTCATTTTTTAGAAATTTTATCATGGATATCTCTCAATTCCAAAATAAATTATCTTGTATTTGTAATGATGATGTAATTTTTGAAATTATTGATGACGTAGAATGTGACTGGGGGTCTCACACTGTTATTCAATGTCCTAATTGTGAAGAATTTTTTTCAATAGATAAAAGTTGTCCTGCGTTTTCAAATATTTTTGAATTGTTAAAAAATAATCCTAAATTATATTCTGAACAAGAACAAACAGATTATTTGTTAAATTCTCATCACTGTTAAATTATTAATTGAACTTTATTATCCAAACAATAGAGTAAACCCTACAGCTAGTGCAATTATTGAAATCCCCATTGTAATATAAAATTTCATATTCATGATGATTGGTATAATTATCCAAAATTAATAGTTTAGAATTTAGGAAAGCAAGCAAATTTGATATCCTTTTGCATCGGCTCTTTGGGAGTTACGGTTAGATATCAAATCAGCAACCGATCTTGCTTCCAATTTTGTAATATTTAGTATCCTCAAAAATTCTTAAAATAAAACATGTCTTGATATTTGGTCAAAAAGGGTTGAAAAAACTAAGCCTGTTTTAATTGAGCCTATTTTTTATTCAGTGTGTATTGAATATGTGTTCAAAATGTACATACAATTGTTTTTAGTCTATTTTTGCTTAATCTAAAACGAGTCATAAGTTTGGCGGCATACCTACATTTGCCTTGACCTACCCTAGTTTTCATCTGCTGTCAAACACCTCATTTCTAATAATTAAGAATCTCAATAATTTTATTCTCAAGATAAATACAAAATACTATGGTTGAAAATGAAGTTGTAGTTTGGAGTAAGGATTCTTTTCTTCACTGGTCTGATTTTAAAGCAGAATTCAATCCTTCAGCATTTGAGGACTCTCATGGTGTTACAAAATATCGATA
>JADHUF010000038.1 GCA_016784625.1 Candidatus Nitrosopumilus sp.
TTATATTTTTAGGAATTTTTGCTGCAGCATATCAAATTGGCTCACTGTCTTCTGTAAGTGAAGAAGAAGCAAATGCCTTCATGGAAGAATTTGAAGAACTTGTTTTAGATATTGATGCATTTGGCATATTTCTACACAACTCAACTATTGCACTACCAATGTTTATTCCTGGATTTGGGGTTGCATGGGGACTTTTCTCTGCCTGGTCTACAGGATTCGCTTTTGCTTCAATAGTATCTGTTACTCCTGAAATAGCAGACATTCCACCACTTTCAATTCTTTTCTTATCACCATTTGGGTTGATGGAAATTGCAGCATACTCTTTGGGAATATCTAGAAGTTTTATCCTAATCAGAGCAATAACTAAAAAAATTAACCTTATTTCATTTATCAAACCAACAGTCATTGAAATTGGAATTGTAGTAGGGTTACTTTTGGCAGGAGGTTATCTTGAATTTTACATGATAGAATTAATTCAAAATGAAGGTCTTAAGATGCCTGGATTCTAATTATCTGTGAATTTGCCTAATCAGTCTAAAATAACTTAGTAGCAAATTATAAACCAAATTAAAAGACAAATCTATTATGAAGCTAGCTATAACACTATTAGCATTACTTGTTGTTTCATCAGGATATTTTATCAATGAAACATTTGCTGAAATTTCTGAGAATCAAGCATTTCTTTTAGAGGGCTCTGGTTTTGCAGTAACTGAAGAATTAATTAGAATTTCAGAAATTAATCTAGGTTTGTCATCTCAACAACAAAGTGGAAGTTCAATTAACTTTGTTGCAGAAAATGGATTTATCACACTAGATGATGAAGAATTTCTAATCTCTAATTTAGAAGGAAAATTTTTGCGTGAAGGTCGTTATATTAGAATTAATGGAGATATCGAAAGTTCATCAGGATTTGATACTTCGATTAGCTTCTTTGGAAGACTAGTTGAAGAAAGCAAAGATGCAGTAGTTTATGGTTTTACAGGCCGTATTACAACCCCTGATGATGCTTACAAAATAATTTACACGACAAAATTATCTAGCCTTACAAAAATTGTTTTAGTACAGACTTCCTCTGAAGAATCAAATGATCTTACAATTCACATTCTTAATGGTGCCTCATCTACCGGAGGAGGACAAAGTTCCTATGCCTCCTCAGGCAGTTCAATTTTGGGATATTTCTCACAAGATAGAATTTCAATAGAACCTGGCACCACAATTACAATAATAAATGATGATGTAGTAACTCATAATATTATTAGTGGTTTAGAGCACAGATCTCGTGATAATCCATTTTCACCTGACGGAAGAATTTCATCAGGGGAAATTGCACCAGGCGAATCAGTTAGTATAACATTTGATGAATCAGGATTTTACAGACTATATGATCCTGATTATACATGGATGAAAATCATAGCATACGTCTTTCCATATTCTAATAATATAATTATTGGTGAAGGCGAAAACGCAGGTAACTAGTTTTTCCACTGCCATTTGTAATTCATATATGAATCCAAACTTGTTTGATTAAACACCATCACTGATAAATCAGAAAACTCCTTTCCTTCTAAATCACTTACAAATCCTTCAAAACTAGTCTCATTTTCAGTAGTTATTGCCTCAAAGACATGAACTTTTATTTTATCAGTTGGGAATTTGTGCTCTCGAAGATAAACTGCAATCTCTGATGGCATAAAGTGTTTTTCAGGTATTTTAGGCCATGGACGAGGAACCAAAATAACACTAAACCCATCAATTAACGCCTTTTGTAATTCTAATTTCTTATCTTCAATTGGTGTTGTAACATGCATTGTAATTACTTTGGATTTATCAAGAGGAACTTGAGCTCTTGATGCAGCAACTTGAATTGAACTAATGCCTGGAATAATTTCCACATCACCGAAAACTTCTATTAACCTATCCACAACTTCTGATTCAGAAAAATTCACGTCTCCAGTAAATGGAATTACCAATATTTTATCACCAAGATTAGGAAGAATTTTTTGATAAGAGTCTTCTTGATCTTTCATAGTAATTTCATAGATTTCCTTCCCTTCAATCAAATCTTCAATTGTCTTTAGTGTGTATTTGTAACCAATCACAATATCACAATTCTGAATAATCTCCTTTACAATTTCTGTTACATATTTTGGTGAACCTGGACCAACACCAACAGCAAAAACTTTTCCCAATTTTACTTTGTAAATCTTTGTCTGTCTTTAATATATTGCACAAAAGGCTTCCAATCTACTTTCATGTATTTTGTAGGCTCTTTTGCAGGATATTTTACCCAATCTTGTGCTATTGCATATCGAAATTTTTCTTTCTTTCCATTTTTTTCATATTCTAATAATAACGCGCTACCCCAAACTTTTTCTTCAAAACTAATACTGGAAATATCATCAAATGCTAATTCAATATTTCTGCTATCTTCCAAATCACTCATGAGTTCTTTTTCATCATAACCATCATGACGAATCATTGTATTTTTTGATTTGATAAAATTAATTACTTGTCTTTGAGTAATAGCTTTCCACCATTTCATCTTAGCTTCTGTCTTATGTACAAACATCAAATGCTTGTCAGTCAATACTAACATGCCTTCTTTTCCACCAATTGAAAAAAACTTTTGAGATTCTCTCCATATTGAAACTATATGTGCCTGAATCTTCTCTTCAGATTGCATATCGGTTGATTTATCTGGCTTTGTTAAAAACTAATACAATTAGCTTTTAAGTAGGTCACTTTGGGAAAAAAATTGTTGGGTAGAATATTTTTAATCATTACAACTTCATTACTTTTAATTGGTTTTACAAGTCAAGGATTTGCACAAGTTACAGAAACTGAGTTAGTTGATCCAGTAGTAATTTTAGAGACAAATCTTGGAAACATTACAATAGACTTTTTTCATGATGATGCACCAAATCATGTTCTAAATTTTATTAAATTATCAAAATCTGGATATTATGACGGAACAATTTTTCATAGAATAATTCCTGACTTTATGATTCAGGGAGGTGACCCAAATACAATTAGTGGTGATTCTAGTACATGGGGGACTGGTGGCCCAGATGAAAGAGTTGATGCTGAATTTAACACAATCAAACACAATCGAGGAATTGTGTCAATGGCAAGATCAACTGATCCAAATAGTGCAGGTTCACAATTTTTCATAGTTCATAAAAATTCTAACTTTCTTGATGAACAATATACAGCATTTGGTAGAATTGTAACTGAAGAAAGTTATCAAACTATTGACAAAATTGCAGCAGTTCAAACAAATGACAGAGATGCTCCAATAGATGCACAACAAGTCAAAATTACAAAGGCTACAGTTGTTAACCGCTCTGAAGTTTCAAATATTCTTGAATTGCCAGAACCTGAACGTACACAATCTGTTGTAACTCAGCCAACTGGTAATCAAAAATATGAAAGTACTAAACATGAAGTTGCATTTAGCGTACCTGAAGGTTGGTTGTTACAAGAACCTGATAAAACACAAGATAATGCTCCTGATGTAGCAGCAATAGGACCAAGAGTGGGAGTAATGAATCCTGTAATCTCATTAACAATAAGCCAAACTGATCAAAGAACTTTAGATGAGCTTATTTCTGAAAAGACTGAAGCACTAAAACCATTAGAAGAACAAGGAAGTTTGTTTATTGTTTCACGAGAACTAAAATCCATGGGTGAAAATCATGCATATATAATTACTGCAGAAGGATACTTTTCATCTAATGGTGAAGAATTGGATATAAAATTTAAAGAAGTTATGATTTATGATACTGAAAAATATTATACGCTTGCATATAGTAATGGTGCAGATGATTATGATTCTCAACTTCCAAAATTTGAAGAAACAGTTAATTCTTTTAAAATATTATCCAAAGATTCCTCTATAGATGAAACTCAGCCCATTACATCTGATAATGAAGAAAATGGAGGATGTCTAATAGCAACTGCAACATTTGGTTCAGAATTAGCACCACAAGTTCAACAATTAAGAGAGCTTAGAGATAATACTATTTTATCAACAAAATCTGGAACTGTATTTATGATGGGATTTAATCAAATCTATTACTCATTTTCACCAACAATTGCTGATTTAGAACGTGAATACCCTGTTTTCAAAGAAGTTGTAAAATTATCAATTACTCCAATGTTATCTACATTATCAATTCTAAACTATGCAGAGATTGATTCTGAACAAGAAATAATATCCTATGGAATTGGAATAATTTTAATGAATATTGGAATGTACCTTGTAGCACCAGCAATAATTATTTATAAAATTAGAAAATAATTTTTACCAAACATCATCTACTTCATCAAGTAGTTTGTATTCTTTCTCAGTTTTACGTTTCATTAGTTTTAGTCTAGAGATATCTCTATCAAAAAATAAATCTATTTCCCAATCAAGCAATACTCGGAGTTTCTTATCAAAAGTTGGAATTTTTGAAAGATAGACATTTCTCCATAGTAACCATGCCCAAAATCCAGATATGTTCATGCCCAAAAATGTAGCAATTCCTGATCTCTTTCCAATAATTGCCATTTGTCCCTTGGAATGATATACAAATTTTTCTTTTTGTGAATTTTTAATTAATGCCTTTAAATTTTTGGCTGCTGTTTTTGCTTGAGCTTCTGCAATTTGTGCCGTTGGGGGAAACGGTCTTTGTGTTTTAGAATCTAAAAATAATGCGCAATCTCCAATTGCAAATACTCCTGGAAAATCTTGAACCTCAAGATAATCATTAATTATGACTTTACCTTTGTCAGTCTTGAACATTGATCTCTTGATTGTATTAACAGGAGTAACTCCTGCAGTCCAAACCAAAGTCTTTGTTCTAATCGCATCAATCTCTGAATCATCTATTGGGTCTTTTGGGGTTTCATCTAATGATTTTGTAGTAACTTCATTTCCATCAAAACTAGTTACTGCTGTTTTTAGTCTAATGTCTATTCCTCTTTCTATCATCTTCTCTTTTGCAAACGTTGCTAGTTTTTGTTCAAATCCTGGTAAGATCATTGGTAATGCTTCTAACACAATAACTTTGAGATCTTCCTTGTGAATAGTGGGATAGTGTTTTCGTGCATCCAAAAGCAGATCCATTAATTCACCTGCAGTTTCAATTCCTGCAAAACCTCCTCCTACTACAACAAAATTTAAAAAACTTTTTCGAAGAATTGGATTAGTCTCATTTTCTGCTTGTTCAAGCATATCGATAACTCTATTTCTTAACATTACAGCATCATTGAGTGTCTTCATAGTGTAGGCATTTTTTTCCACATCTGCCATTCCAAAAAAGTTCGTCTCACTACCAAGTGCAATTATCAAAAAATCATAATGAATTGATATACTTCTTTTATCTCCAGTTCCCCATAAGGTTACTAGTTTTCCATGGGGGTCAATATTTTTAATTCTGCCTTCATAGAATTTTGTTTTTTTACAAATAGTTCTGATGGGCAAAACTATATGCCTAGTTTCAATCATTCCTGATGCTACCTGTGGCAACATGGGCGTAAATAATAGAAAATTATCTTCACTTATCATTACTAGTTCAATTTCAGAATTATTCCCAAATTCAGATTCTAATTGTCTAGCACATTCTACTCCAGCAAAACCTCCGCCCAAAATCACAATTTTTTTCTTATTTCTAGCCAATTTGTCCTATCCACAGATTGGGTGAATATATGCTATAAGAAATATTTTCACTGGAGTTATCAGGCTCTTAAAATATCTGAATGTAATATATCGTAAGCTCTAGCTGCATCCTTTTCATTTAAAATGACTATGATGTTATCTTGACTGAAAAATGCATTCACCAATTCAATTCCATTTGCATGTAATACCTCAGCAACATAAGAAACCACATCTGATTGGTTCTGAGACACAGGTACTGAAATTCTAATTTTTGCTAAACCAGTACTGAACATATCATCTCTGCTTGAAACATTACTGAAGATCTGTCTAATACCTTCCATATCTTCTGTAAGGAATCTAAAAGAATCAGATAATCTAAAAAAATCATAGTTACTAGTTATTTTGGAGAATTTATCTAAAATTACTGTAGGATCCATTTCATTTGATTCCTTTACTGAAAATTTAATATCCATAATTCCATCAGTTAATGCTAATCGTGCATTTTTCAAAACTGATTCTTCTTTAACATCTTCTTTGATTTCAAATGAATCTGCATATCGTTTTATTGCAACTACTACCGTATTGAGATTAACAGAATTCCCTAGAATCTTTTCAATATCTGGTTGAATCTTCACTGCAAGTGCTGTATAGTTTATCAAATCCATCTTCATACAATCAGAAATTGAGCGATTTCTGGTTATGATATCTCTTACAACCTCAGGCACAGACATATTTGAAACCCTCATTAAGGTTATTATAACATGTCAGTTATAATAGGATTATGTAAGAAATTAAAGAAATATCAATAATCTTTATATAATGTCATATGTATTACATATAGTAGATAAATATGACAATGTTCTTTGATAGCGAATTTGATAGAATCTTCAAACGAATGTCAAACTCTTTTTTTAACATAGATGACATTTTTGAAGAATTCAAGGGAAATGGTTCTGACTCTGGTCCATATTATTACGGTTATACAATGACTGTTGGTCCAGATGGAAAACCTGTTGTAAAAGAATATGGAAATGTCAAACCAGGCCTACTTCCAAATTCTGATACACGCGAACCACTTGTCGACACAATTGTCGATGAAAAAGAAAAAGTAGTAAAACTCATAGCTGAGATGCCAGGAGTTGAAAAGACTGATGTAAAAATCGTTGTTGAAAACAAGACTGTAGATCTTTCAGCTCAACATGACGAAAAGAAATACCATGTAAAAGTTCCTGTACAACATAAAGTTGATGAGAACTCTGCAAAGGCTTCTTACAAAAATGGTGTTTTACAAATAGTCTTCAAGTTAGTTGAAGAAGAAAAACCCAAAGGCAAAATGGTGGAGGTTGAATAACCCCCCAATTTTTTTGAGGTAATGATATGAGTGAAATTGTTTTAAAAATAGATGAAATTACACAACAACATGTTGGAAGAGGTAGAGCTATTGTTGATCCTAAAATTATTGAGGATCAAAAATGGAATACTGGACAAATCTTAGAATTAACATATAACAAAAAAACACATGTAAAACTTTGGCCAGGCGCTCCTGAAGAATATGGTGCAGGAATTATCAAAATAGATGGAATTACACGGCAAAACATTGGTGCAGGAATTGGTGATAAAATCTCCCTAAAATCAGTTGAAGCAGTAAACGCTGAACAAATTATTTTATCTCCTACGGAAAAGATTGCAGCTGAAGGATTACAAGAATACATGATTTACAATTATCTTAATCATGTATTTACTACTGGAGATTCAATTTCTCTAAATACGCAGATGGGTAGTCGAGTTCAGTTTATTGTAACTAGTACCAAACCATCAAAACCAGTTATTGTTACAGAAAATACAGTATTCAAACTTGGTACAATGACAAAAGCAATTGATGTATCTTTTCCAAGAATAACATATGATGAACTTGGAGGTCTAAAAACTGAGGTTCAAAAAATTCGTGAGATGGTAGAATTACCCATGAGACATCCAGAGTTATTTGACAAAATAGGTGTAGACGCACCAAAAGGCGTATTACTATATGGTCCTCCAGGTACAGGAAAAACTCTGCTTGCAAAAGCTGTTGCAGGAGAAACTAATGCTCACTTTATCTCACTTAGCGGTCCTGAAATCATGGGCAAGTACTATGGAGAAAGTGAAGAAAAACTCAGAGAAATCTTCACACAAGCTGAAGAAAACGCCCCTAGCATAATTTTCATTGATGAAATTGATTCTATTGCTCCAAAGAGGGATGAAGTATCAGGTGAAGTTGAGAAGAGAATAGTCTCTCAACTCTTGACACTAATGGATGGTATGAAGTCTCGAGGAAAAGTTGTAGTGATTGCAGCTACTAACAGACCAGACTCTATTGATCCAGCACTTCGAAGACCCGGTAGATTTGATAGAGAAATTGAAATTGGAATTCCTGATGATGAGGGGAGATTTGATATTTTATCAATTCATACACGTGGTATGCCAATTGATGAAAAAGTAGATCTTAAACAAATCTCAAAGACTACACATGGATTTGTAGGTGCTGATTTGGAAGTATTATCCAAAGAAGCTGCAATGAGATCTCTTCGTAGAATTCTTCCTGAGATTGATCTTGATGAAGAGAAAGTTTCTTCAGAAATTCTTCAAAAGATTCAGATTACTAGCGAAGACTTTAGAGATGCATTAAAAGAAGTCAAACCAAGTGCATTAAGAGAAGTTCAAGTTCAAATCCCAAATGTTAGTTGGGATGATGTTGGAGGTCTAGATCAATTAAAAGAAGAACTTCGTGAGGCAGTTGAATGGCCTATTAAACACAAAGAAGCATTTGATTATGTTAATATAGAAACTCCAAAGGGAATCCTACTTCATGGTCCACCTGGTACTGGTAAAACTATGATTGCAAAAGCACTTGCAAAAATGACAGAATCTAACTTTATCAGTATAAAGGGTCCTGAATTACTCTCAAAATGGGTTGGCGAATCTGAAAAAGGAGTTAGAGAAATTTTCAGAAAAGCACGACAGGCAGCACCATGTATTATTTTCTTAGATGAAGTAGATGCACTTGTTCCACGAAGAGGCAGTGGTGGATCAGGTTCACATGTTACAGAAAACGTGGTATCTCAAATTCTAACTGAGATTGATGGACTAGAAGAACTACACAATGTATTGATAATTGGTGCAACTAACCGATTAGATATTGTAGATGAGGCACTGTTAAGACCCGGTAGATTTGATAGAATTATTGAAGTTCCTAATCCTGACGCAAAAGGAAGACAACAAATCTTTGAAATTCATACCAAAAAGAAACCACTTGCAAGTGATGTTAACATTACAAAACTTGTAGAGTTGACAGATGATTTTAGTGGCGCAGAAATTTCTGCAGTTGCAAATAGAGCAGCAATAACGGCACTAAAGAGATACGTCAATGGTAAATCTCAAAATATCAAAGAAATCAAAATTACTCAACAAGATCTAATTGATGCAATTGACAAGGTGCAGCCTCGAAAAAAAGAGGCACCTCTATCTCAATCCATAAAATAGTCTAAATACTAAGGAAAATGACGTAAAATAATGAAACTTTACCTCGATTTTGATCCTTGTCAAGAATGCAATACTATGATGGCTGAACTTAGTAGTCCTGAAATGTTATTTGTTGATG
>JADHUF010000002.1 GCA_016784625.1 Candidatus Nitrosopumilus sp.
CTCTTAGTGCCTCTGCATAGTTTGTCATATCAGTAATTACAACTAGAACGTGCATTCCTAAATCAAATGCCAAATATTCAGCGACAGTTAAAGCCACACGTGGAGTGATGATTCTTTCAATTGCAGGATCATCTGCTGTATTTAGAAATAGAACACTTCTTTTTAATGCACCAGATTCTTCAAGACTGCGTCTAAAATATTCTGCTTCACTGTATTGCACACCAATTGCTGCAAAGACTACAGCAAAGTCATCTTGTGTTCCAACAACACTTGCTTGTCTTGCAATTTGTGCTGCCAAAAGATTGTGAGACATACCAGAACCTGAAAAGATTGGGAGTTTTTGTCCTCTAACTAGAGTCATCAATCCATCAATTACAGATACACCTGTTTGAATGAAATCTTTTGGATATTCACGTTGTTCTGGATTCATTGGTTCACCATTAATATCGACAAATTTATCAGCAATTGGATCTGGTAATCCATCTTTTGGTCTACCTAATCCATCAAAAACTCTACCAAGTACCTCTTTTGATACTGGCATTTCCATAACTTTACCTACAAATTTTGCATTAGTTCCAGCAATAGATAATCCAGTTGTTCCCTCAAAAACCTGAACGATTGCTTTACCGTTTCCTACCTCAAGAACTTTACCTAGTCTTCTTTCTCCTTCATTAGTTTCAATTTCAACAAGTTCATCAAATGCTGCATTTTCAACATCATCTACAATTACTAGTGGACCTTTGATTTCAGCAATCTTACTGTATTGAACTCCACCTTCTACTGTCAATTTGTAACTTTCACTCCTGAAATTGATTTGAATTGTTCTTTCATATCTACATCAAGTTGATCAAGTTTTGGCATCTCATCATCCTTGATATCCATTCTTGCTTTAAGAATTGAACCAATAATGGACATTGCACGTATATCAGATAATGGTACACCTTCTTTGATTGCTTGCTTACCTTGATTGTAAAAGTTAACTAATAATTTCATTAATTTGTATTGTTTTTCTGGACTACAAAAAGTATCAACATCATCAAATGAATTCTGTTGTAAAAGGCCAATCTTAACCATTCTTGCAACTTCGAGAATTAGTTTTTCTTCATCAGGTAATGCTTCTGGACCTAAGAGTCTAACAATTTCTTTTAGTGTGTCTTCTCTTTGTAAAACTCCATACACTTCACTTCTTAGACTTAACCAATCTTCACTGACATTTTCACCCCACCATTTTGCAATGTCAGCAAGATAGCCAGAATAGCTATTCATCCAATTAATTGATGGATAATGTCTAGAGTATGCAAGTTTTGCATCTAAAGCCCAGAAAGTTTTGATGAATCTCATTGTGTGAGTTGTAACTGGCTCTGTAAAGTCACCGCCTGATGGAGATACAGCACCAATTAAAGTAACTGAACCATCACGGTCTGGACTACCAGCGGCTCTAACACGGCCTGCTCTTTCATAAAATTCTGCTAATCTTGATGCAAGATATGATGGGTAACCTTCTTCTGCTGGCATCTCTTCTAATCTACCACTCATTTCTCGAAGTGCTTCAGCCCATCTACTTGTAGAGTCTGCTACAAGTACAACGTCTTTACCCATATCTCTGTAATATTCTGCAATCGTTACACCAGTGTAGATACTTGCTTCTCTTGCTGCTACTGGCATGTTACTAGTATTTGCAACAAGGACGGTTCTATCCATGAGTGGTTTTCCACTACGTGGATCTTTGAGGTGTGGGAATTCAACTAGTACTTCAGTCATTTCATTTCCTCTCTCACCACAACCAATGTAAACAACAACTTGTGAATCAGCCCATTTTGCAATTTGGTGCAATGTAACAGTCTTTCCTGTTCCAAATGCTCCAGGAATTGAACCAGTTCCACCTTTTGCAATTGGGAAAAATGTGTCTATAACACGTTGTCCAGTTAATAGTGGTACAGTTGGATCGTATCTGGCTTTGTATGGACGTGGTTTTCTTACAGGCCATTTGTGATACATTTTAAGTGAAATAGTTTGTCCATCTTTCTCAGATGTAGCTATTTCTGTTTCTAAATCATAATCTCCTTCTGAAATAATATTTGTAATTTTTCCACCTTGATGGTCTGGTGGAACCATAATAGAATGCTCAATTAGATCAGTTTCTTGTACTGTTCCAAGTACATGCCCTCCAGAAATTTCGTCACCGACACTAACAGTTGGTACAAAATGATATTTTTTTGTCATATCAACTGGAGTAGTAGTGATACCTCTACCGATAAAGGAGCCAGAAGCTTTTGATAATTCTCTTAGAGGTCTTTGAATTCCATCATAAAGTTGTCCAATAATACCTGGACCTAACAAAACACTAAGTGGATTTCCAGTACCAATTACAGGCTCACCTGGTTTTAATCCACTAGTTGATTCATAAACTTGAATAAATGCTACATCACCAGTTAATCGAATTACTTCACCGACTAATTTTGAATTACCAACAGTTACAGTCTCATACATTTTTGCTTCAGACATACCATCGGCTCTAACTGCAGGGCCACTTACCCAAACAATTCTACCTTGAGCTGCCATATTCTAATTTCCCACTCCGAATGTGGATGCGATTGTTTTCCTTATTAAAGGCTTCATGCGTTCAATTCTTGCATCGATCGTATTGTTAAATGTCATTGCACCATCTTTTGATTTTATTATAATTCCACCAAGACAGTCAATTGTATCAGATGATAACTCAGCTCCTGAGAATTGAGATAGTGCTGCTTGTACTACGGCTTTATCTTTATCATTTGTAAAAACTGTAACTTCAGTTGTACCTAAAATTTTAGTTGCTTCATCTAACAAAGATTTAATCAGATTTGCATAATCTCCACTGCGATCAGTATTTGCTATTTGATCTAATGCTTTTGAAAAGACTTTATCAACTGCTTCCTCTAATAACATTAATTCTTTATTTCTAGACTCTATATCAGAACTGCCAACAATTTGTTTTTCAATTTTGTCAGCTTCTTTTTTTCCATCTGAAATAATTTTATCATATTCTTGTTCTAGTTTAGGAAGTGAATTATCTAGAGTTTGTTTAGAGTCTGAACCAGAATTTTCGAGATCGGATAGAACTTCTTTCTCAGTTTTTAAAAGAATTTTGTCGATAGCTTGTTCTAATGATGAATTAGGTGCCAATACGTGGTGGTCATTCAATAATAGATTTTAATGTTTGGGAGAAGTTGAAATAATTCAAAAAAATCATATTTTCAATTCGGACTTAGAAAGATATTATAATGTAATACTCGTCGTTGGAAGTGTGGCTGTTGCAGAGCTTTTAATGGGCAGTGTAATACTTCCAAGAACCGATTCTCCAAAAGCAATATCACGTCTAACTGAATTTGAATGGTTTCATAAAATGGATATGGAAAATGAAACCGTTACTCCTGAAATTGATGATCTTCTTCTACGGGCACAAAAAGCACATCAATTTGTTGAAGATGTAATCAAGGGGCTAAATATTCCTCTGAGAGTTGGCATCATGGAAATTCTTTTCAAAGGCACTGTGATAAAAAAGAAAAAATACAATATTGATGAGATTGAAAATTTAATTTCTGATTTGGAGAAAACTCCAGACAGTATCACTAATGCAGCTAAAGTTTTAGAAGAAAATTCAAAGGTCAGTCATTCTCTAGAAGAATTCAAAGCATTAAAAGAAATATTGCAAGTTGTAAGCAAGCTAAAAGTTGATTTAAGTGGTTTTGGATCCATGAAGTATTTTTACACAAATCTATTTGTTATCAATTCTTCTGATTATGGAGAAATTGAAAGATCATTAGAGGGTATACCAATTTTCAAATATGATTTAGAATCTAAAGAAAAATCAGCTATTATGATAATTTCAGATATTGAAGATGCTGATAAAATTCTCAAAGTAATGCGAGCTCTTAACTCGAATCCATTTAGCATACCTAAAGATTTCCCTCAAACTCCAAGTGAAGCATATTCCTTGGCAGAATCAAAGATAAAGGAACTTACAATAAAACAAAAATCTCTTTCAAAAGAATTATCTTCTATTACAAAAAAAATTCGTGGTCAAATTTTAACCATGCATGAAAATTCATTTGTAGCAAAAGAGGTTCTTGAAACATTACGTAAACCAGGAGGTACCAAAAACTTTGCAGTTATTCAAGGATATATTCCCAAAAAGATGGAAAAAAAATTCAAACAAGTAACAAGTCAATGGACATCAATAACTGAAGAAGTAACAGATGAAGAAGCACTTTCAAATCTTCCAGTTCATTTGGATAATCCAAAATGGGTTAGAACGTACGAGGTAATTACAGACAGTCAGGGAATTCCTAGAAGAGGAGAATTTGATCCTACATGGATGATTGCACTCATGTGGCCTATATTTTATGGATTAATGTTTGCAGATGTAGGTCACGGTTTATTGTTAATGGGATTAGGGTTATTATTCAAATTCAAAGGACAAGGAAAATTATCAAGATGGGGAATGCTGCTTGCAATGTCTGGTGCAGCAGGTGCAGTTGCGGGTGTCTTCCAAGGAGAAGCTTTTGGTTTTCATTTAGATCATTTTGCAGGATTTGAAGTATTGTTACATGAAGGTGGAGCACTTCATTCTATATCTTGGTTGATAGGAGCTATCAGTGTAGCAGAATTAACATTTGATCAAGTAATCATGATTCTCAAAGTTTCAATCTTCTTGGGAGTTATTCATTTAGGATGGGCATTTCTTTTACGAATTCGTAACTTTGCAAAAAAGAAAGATAAGGATGCATTGATTTTTGAAGCTATCCCTAATTTGTTCATGTGGTTAGGAGTTTTTGGAGTGATGATGGGGGCAATTGGTTCTGGATACGATGTAATGAACATGTATTCCAAGATTCACACAGAAGCTGTTCCTTGGGTTTCTGTACTAGTTGGGGAATGGGCAGTTGTATGGGTAGTAGTTAGAGTTTCAGTAATTATCATACTTGCATGTGTTGTACTAATGATAGTTGGTGGAATAAAACACAACAAAAAACATCCAGATGATGGTGGAGATATGGTTAGTGTCATAATGGAAGTTTTACTTGGAAAAACTATCGAATGTCTGGCGCATACAATCAGTTATGCTCGAATAGGAATTATGCTTCTAGTACATGCAGCTCTTTTGCTTACAGTCAACAAGGCCTATGAATCCATGGGAGGACTTGATGCACCACAGTCTCTTGTACTTATTGTTGGAGGACAGATAGGAATTATGATGATTGAGGGTTTGATTGTATACATCCAGTCTTTAAGACTTCATCTCTATGAGTTCTTTACAAAGTGGTATGATGGTGGTTCTTTACCATTCAAACAATTAGTTCCAGAAATGGTTTACAACAAGTATTCTTGGAAGAATAAGGAGTAGAGATTTTATGTCAAAAGAATCCATCATCACAACAATTCCAGCACTCATTATGCTCGGTTTTGTCATTTTCGGTGTATCTGTAATTAGTCCATAGTATTTTGTGGAACTGAAAATCAAATTATTTTTCTACAGGCAATTCTGGTTTATTTCCCCATTCTCCCCAAGAGCCAAGATAAACACGGATATTTGTAAATCCAAGTTTTTTTAGTGCAAGAAATGCATTAGCAGCGCGATATGCTCCTTGGCAGTAAGTCACTATCTCAGAATCCTTTGGCATTTGGTATAGCTCAGATAATTCATCATCTGATTTGAAAGTACCATCATTGCCAATATTGAGATTCCAATCAATATTGACAGAGTTTGGAATATGACCTAGTTGAGCTGCCCTTACAATATCTCCATTATATTCTTGGACAGATCTTGCATCGATAATCTTGAGAGTATCAATATTATCTAAAATGTATTCATACCCGGAAATAATTTCAGGGTTGACTTTTCCAGAAAATTGTGAAGGTTGAAATGGATTGGGTTTTGTCTCAAGGGAAAAATTGTCTTTTTGCCATTTTGTAATTCCACCATCTAACATTACAGTATCTGGATGAGAAAGATACATTGACATCCAAACTCCTCTGGCAGCAAGCATACCTGATACTTTATCATAAAATACAACTTTTTTTTCATTGGTAATTCCAACAAATGAAAACAGGGTTTGTGTTTGTTTGTTGAAATTCTCAATTCCATCTGAACTGGTATCTATCCAATGAAATGCAAATAAATCTAAATTCACAGCACCTGGAATATGACCTTCTGAATATTCCTTGAAAGAGCGAGTATCAACTACTAAGGTATTAGGATCATCAAGAATCGAATTTAATTTAGTTGTAGAGATTAACATGATTTTGATGAATTGATCAAATCTAAATTTATTTGGATCGAAAAATAAAAAGAAAAGAAAATAGAGATTTTCTATTCGTTGACGTATGCTCTTTCTCCGTGCTGTGCCAAATCAATGCCAATCTCCTCTTCTTTAGGAGTGACTCTGATTCCGCCAGGCCATACGGCATCCATAATTTTGAGGATTATCAAGGTAACACCAAAGGCATAGCCTACTGATATTGCAGCACCAATGATGCTGATTGCTTGCTGTTCCATTCCTTCTGGAGTACCAGTCCATGCGCCAATACCGTCTCCAGTATCCCAAACGTGTGGACTAGCTAATGTACCAGTCAAAATTGCACCTGTAAGACCACCTATTCCATGTACTCCCCATACATCTAATGCGTCGTCCCATTTGCGTGCACTCTTGAATGCAATTGCTGCATAACAAACTGTTCCAGCAGCAATACCGATAATAATCGAAGCCATTGGACCTACCCAACCTGATGCTGGAGTGATTGCTACCAATCCTGCGACTGCACCTGATGCAGCTCCTACAACACTTGGTTTTCCGGTATGTGCCCATGACATCAAAACCCATGTAACTGCAGCCATACCTGTTGCGGTATTTGTGACAGTCCATGCACTTACGGTAATGCCGTCTACCATTACTTCACTTCCTGCGTTGAAACCAAACCATCCAAACCAGAGCATTGAAGCTCCGAGAACTACAAATGGTATATTGTGTGGTTCCATTGGCACTTTGCCATATCCAAGTCTTCTACCAAGGACTAAGGCTCCTGCCAATGCAGCGAATCCTGAAGAAATGTGTACTACAGTACCACCAGCAAAGTCTAATGCATATGATGGAGATAAGTCTGGATCGAGGTCTATTGAACCTCCTCCTATGTAACCGCCTCCCCAAACCCAATGTGCTATTGGGTCATAAACGAAGGTTCCCCATAGAAGTACGAATATGATTATTGCACTGAATTTGATTCTATCAATCAAACCGCCAATAATTAGAGCTGGTGTGATAATTGCGAAAGTTGCTTGGAACATTGCAAATAGTTGGTGAGGTACAGTACCTGGCCAACCTTGACTACAATAGTCTCCATCTTTCATCGCGTTCATCTGGTAAGCATTAGACCATGTATCTGCACATGGACCTACTTCACCGAGTGGTGCCCATGCTGAGACTTGATTAAAGCCAACATAGTCTAGATTACCCATGAACATGTTTGCATCATTATCAATTCCACCAAATGCTAGTGAGTATCCCCATAGAACCCATTGTACTGACATTAGACCCATAACAATCAAGGTCATACCAAGTACGTTGACGACATTCTTTGATCTGGCTAATCCGCCATAAAAGAATCCGACACCGGGAGTCATGAAGAGTACTAATGATGTTGCAGTTAGCATCCATGCCATATCACCTGTGTCAACTAGACAAGGTAGCATGCCGCCATCGCCATCATCATACCAACATTCGTTAGGGTTACCAGTGTAAATTCCACTGGTTCCTACTACATATCCATCCATACCATCTTCAACACTTTGTGCATATGCCTGAGACATAGCACCAGATGCTGTAATGGCTACTGCGACCACAAGTAATAGAGCATACTTATGGTTCCTAGATTTCATTAAATTTTATCGAAATTCGAGAGCATTTAAGGATTGAAGACATTAAAGTTTGTAAAAAAGTAAATTATTATATTTTAGTGTATTCTGATAGTAACATAGAATATGAAAATTAAGTCAAGGATTAGTAAATGAAATCAAAAGCAGGCACAAGACTAGCAATTTTTGATACATTCAAAACTAAAGGTGATGATTTAACAGGAGAGGCAAATAGACAAAGATCGATCATCACAATACTTGCTAGTAATGCAAACCCCGCAGAAAAGACAAGAACAGGAATTTCTCAAAGAATAGCAAAAAAACAAGAGATAGCTTGGAAGAATATCTATTCAGGAATATTTCGAGATATGGATGAGATTTTACTTCCAATGGGGATTGCAGAAGAACATGGGAGACTACCTCTAAAAAGAGGTCCAAAGGTTCTTCAAGAAAAAGGGATCCCGTATTATCATTTAACCAAAAAGGGGATTTTGATAGCTCTTTCAATAAGTGAAATTGAAAATAGAGGAAATTTACTAAAAGCATTTTTTTCAAAGTCGGAATCTGCTGAAAAAGAATTTGAGAAAATTTTATCTAGGCTTCTAATGACAAGTCCCAATTTCACATATTCAATTCTTCAAAAATATGTCAAAGCCTTTTGTGATAAAAAAATTAAAGAATTGCTTCCTTTTGATCTATCAAAACTAAGGGAAATTTCTGATGATTCTTTAGGTATTCAAAAGGAGTTTTTAGCGGCTTTTTTAGAACTATCCAAACAAGAAAAAGAAGATGCCATCAAATTCCTCAATAAAATAACCTATCATAACCAAGAGAACGCCAAACATTAAAATCAGTTATTTATTGAGAACAATCGAAATGGGTGGATCTAAAAACGTATTTGCATCTGTTAAATCATATAGTAAAAGAGGAAAATTATTAAAAAAAGTTGATTTTCAAACTTTGGCAGAATCAAGAGATCTTGATGAATTAATGACTCGAATTAAAAATACAGTTTATGGCGAGGCAGTATCTGAAGTAGAGAAACCATACACATCTCATGGTATTGAATCTGCCCTAAGAGGTCATCTAGCTGAGGTTCATTATAGTATAGCAAAAACTGCTGGTGAATCACGCATTTTAGATGCTTATTATTTGAAATTTATTATTTCTAATTTAAAACAAATTCTAAAAGGAAAAGTTTTAGGAAAATCTCAAGAGGAGATTGAAGTTCACATTAATCTTCGTGCTGAAGAACTAATCAAACAAAGAGATATTGTAATCAAAGCACTTGTTGCAAAAGATCTTGAAGAAACAGTTGCAAGTTTAAACCAAGTAGAATTTGGAGAAGAAATTGCAAAAGCAGCAGCTTTGTATGCAGATAAAAAAAATATTCAAATTTTTGACACATATTTTGATAAAATTTTGTATACACGTCTTGTAAAAGCACTCAAATCTGGAGACATAGATGCAAGTAAATTAATTGGAATGGATGTTGACTTTTACAATATTCTAAGTGTAATTAGAGGAAAGTTTTGGGGACTAGATGAGCAACAAATTCAGGATTTAATTATAATTCAGTCTCCAGCTGCAAAAGATTTGCTAGGAAGAATGATGTCAGCTGGAACAATAAGAGATGCATTTAATGAACTTTCAAATACAAAATACAAAGATTTGATTCCTCAGGTTGAAAATGAATTAGATGCAATATCTGAATTTGAAAGAGCTTTTGAAATGGCAATTTATCAAGCATCACTAAACTCTTTCACAAAGATGTTTAGTTTAGCAACAACAGTAGGAATTACAAAACTGACTGCATATGAGGTAAGAAATCTTGCAGCAATTGCTTATGCAGTTGAACAAAAAATACCAACAGAAACCACTATGTCAAAATTAATTTTAGAGACAGAATAATCTGGTATAAAATATGAGTAAATTTCCAACGAAAAAAAACGAAACATCAATTGATATTCTTACAAATTGGGTAAGTATCTCTATGGCATTGATTTTTGCTCTGCCATCATTAGGAGTATTTTTAGGAATTTATTACGGAACTGGAAATCTGATTATAGGTGCAGTATTAGGATTTGGAGTTCATTTTATCACACTTGCATTTTCAGGTAGAATTTCAAAGTATCTAAATAAAATTATGAATTAACCTATATTGATCTAATTTGAGGATGATATTATTATGATGGGAGATAGAGATTTTCAAAGCATCATACAAAATGCATTAGGCTCTATTGGAAGAGAATTAGAAATTGAGGTAGATTCTAAAGATATTCAAACTATTCATCTTCATGAAGTAGTCAGATGCCTAAGACGTTCATATTATGACAGGATAGAACCTAATGAAATTGAAAGAAGAGGATTCAATGAACTTCTCTCAGGATTATTAAAGAAATTAGAGTATGGTAGTGAACCAAAAGAATTTGCTATTGATGATATCAAGTTAAAGGGGCAAGTCGATATGATAGTAGATGATTCTATTATTTTATTCAGATCAGCAATTGATGAATTAGAAAGTCCTCATGCAAATGATATTCTATATCTTAATGCATGCATGTGGATATATGACAAAGTTGATGGAGTGATTGTATACATTACTGGCGACAGAAAAGAAACAAGTTTTTCATTAGCACGAGACAAAAAGATGTTTGAGGAAGTTATTAGAAGAGTCAGAGTACTAAATGATCTTCTTAAAGAGGGAAAAACACCCATCTTAGAACCATCATCAGAATGTTCTGATTGTCAATATTATGAAAGATGTTTCATAAAAAAGAAAAATACTAAACAAATATCCCTAGGAAAAATGTTTGGACTAAGCAAACAAGATTAACCTAAATAAATGAAAAATATGAAAAAAGGAATTATTCCTTTGTTTAATCTAGTGGTTCCGGATGTCCTTTACCACGAAGAGCGAAACACACTACTGCTAGTGCAATTGCTACTCCTACTGCTGAGCCAAATGCGGCCATACCTGCTTCTGCCATTTGATAAAAAATCACTTTACGTACTTTTATAACTTTGGCAATTTTTTTGTTCTAAAAACAAATTATCATAATTTTGAAATTTTATGATACAATAGACGTTATTTGGTAAATTCAAAATGAAGTACATTTTCTTGACCGCTTGTCATAGAACTTAGATTGTAAAACACATCCCCAGTAACTCTCCAAGTTGAAGAACCATCTTCAAGATTAGCCCATAATTCAGGTGTATTTCCAGAATTTTTCAGTGAAATAGTATCTTTTAGAATGATTGAGTTATCACCAAGAAGTACATAGTAGTTTGATCCAAATTCCACCATTCCCTCAGGTCTACTTCCTATTTGACCACCTGACATTTGTTCATACTCAGAAAAACCTGTTTCAAATAATTGATAATCCATAGTTTGAACGATCACAGCAGCTGGATTAGGATTAGAAATTTTGAATGCAATCTTAATTGTAGCTGATCGTTCTGAAATTTTGATAACAGAAATCTCATCTAGTTCAACTTGAAGAGGTTCTACTTGTATAGCATTTTGAGTTTCATAAAAAGCTTCATCTTGAGACTCTACAATCATTGTAGGTCCCATCAAAAGAATTCCCCCCAATATAGCAGTAAGTGCTGCAACTGCAATACCAACAAAGATTTTAGGATTCATAACTTTTGCTTGTTCTCTAGATATCTTAAATGTTGAGATAGTTATTATATCATCACAAATAGAAAAAATCATGCAGTATTTCCAAGCAGTGCAACAAGGAAAACAAAGAGCAAGTAAATCACAAATGAAGATGTTTGAAGCAGCTGGATTTGGTATGTTGACTTTGACAACCAAAAAAGTTGATGGAAAATTTCAACCAGTTGGAGAAGAAGAATTTACTGCAGTTATTAGTTCTGTAGATGGACATATAGCAATAATTGTAGATAAAGATGGTTTTACAAAAGCCCAATCAAAGGCAGTAGAAAAAGAAGAAGCAATATCAATTTATAAAAAACTTAGAGAATCAGGAATTTCCGAATATTCTGGAAAAGAGATTCAGATTTGGTCTGAATCAAGACCAACAATTCAAAACGAAATTTCTGAGTAATTATTTTGAAGGAAGAATAATTTCTGTTCCTACATCTCCACCTTTAATGGCTTTTTCAATAATTTTTGGAGAAGCCTTTATGATTCTTGTTTTAATTTTGGAGCGCTCAATGATTTTTAGAGCAACAATATCCATCAGATCATATCCTCCTGCAACAGAGTCTTCATGAACCAACATATTTTTTAAATTTTTTAGTTCAATTCGTTTGAATTTTTTTGCTTTTTTGAATTTGTTTGGATCTCTGTCATAAACTCCATCAACATCAGTGGCATTAAGGAATTGCTCAGCTTGTATTTTTTCAGCAATTAATGCAGCAGTTCCATTAGTACTTTGACCAGGATGTAAACCACCAGTTACAACTATTAATCCATCATCCACTGCATGTCTAACTTCCTGTAAAGTAGATGGGGGATGTGAATAAGCCCTATTTTTTAAAGCATAAATCAGAAGTTTTGCATTAAGTTTTGAAATTTCAATTCCAAGTTCATCAAGAGTAGATTCATCAGCACCAGAAGATCTTGCATGAGAGATGTAATGTCTTGCAATATTTCCACCTCCAGCAACAACAATTGGTTGACAAATCTTACTGATTTTTACTAGAAATGCAGCATAATCTTTTAGTGCCTTGACATTATCGGTACCAAAAACTTTTCCAGACAATTTGATAACTATTCGTTTTTTCACTTTAGATCACCAATGATTGATTTTGCGGCAATTTCAACTTTTTTTCTGTTCTTTTGATGGGTATAGATTCTGAGAATATTCATGAATCCAGATATTGCTGAAACCACAGGAATTTTGGAAATTGGCATCTCTTTTGCTGATGATTTTCCATCCTCATTTGTGATCAAAATTATGGATTTTGATTCATTTTTGGATGGTGCCAGAGGAATTGATGGAGTAACAGAACTATCTACAAAAATTTCATTCTCATCAACTTTAGATTTTTTAGATATAGCTATTCTAAGTTCATCAGTTCGTGTTTTCTTCAAGTTAGTTCTACTTGTCAAGATTCGCTCAAAGACACATTTTAGTAATTTTCTGTTTTGATAATCAAGTGCAAATTGTCTGGCACGTTTTAATTTTGAAGATTTTGATGAGATTAGAGTTGATAAAACGTATTCGTCTGTAAGTTTAACATATTCATTTAGATTAAAAGAAGTAAAACCAAATTCATCATCTGATAATCTTAAGGCTTCAATTAACATAACTTCTGCTGCTCTTACAGTTTTATGAAAATAGACTGCCTTGAACATTTGATATCTAGAATGCATCATTGATTCAAAAGAATACAATGCAGAACGCTCCAAAGCTAATTTTTTTTGATATACATCAAGTGATTGTGTAATTCTTTTATGATCAATTTTTGCATGTTCTGCTCCTGTAAAATAACCATCTCTAAGCAAATAATCCATCATATCTGCACTAAGTGCACCTGAAACAATTTCATTCATGTATTGAAATTTAGAATCTCCAAATGCAATTCGAGTTATGAGTTTTTTATCAAAACCATTTTTTGATAAACTATCTCCAATTTCAGACTTGAGAATTATTTCTTTACCAAAGTCTTCATGTGAAATTTTTTTTTCTTGAATTATTTCCTCAAAAAGATGAGAGAAGGGTCCATGGCCTATATCATGTAAAAGACCAGCTAGCCTGAGTATTTCAATATCATCTAATTTCAAAAATCCTTTTTCATTTAATGCATGACCTGCTTGACTTGTAATGTGCATGACTCCCAATGAATGCTCAAATCTTGTATGCTGAGCTGCAGGATATGTTAAATGAGCACCAGAAAGTTGCCTAATTCGTCTTAATCTTTGAAAAAGAGGATTGTCAATTATTGATAGTTCATGTTCGTAGACACGAATAAAATCATGAATTGGATCTATTATGTCTAGATATTTTTTTTTCATAATCCTATTTTCTTTGAAAATATTTTCAAAATTTCTTCATGTACTTCTTCTTTAGACTTTGTTGCATCAATGATTTTCCAATGTTTTTTTTGGGCAATTGTTCTATAGACTTTAGAGATTTTTTTTAAAAATTCTTCATTTTTTTCAAACTTGTCTCTATGAGTTTTCTGTCTACGAAATGATTCTTTTTGAGTAACATCAAGCAATATTACTAGATCAGCTTTTGGTAAACCAACATCAAGATTCTCAAGCCATTTTTGCTTCATATTATTGACTAAACCATAAACAAGATTAGAATGATAATACCTATTCATAATTAGAACAGAATTTTTCTCTTCTGCCTCTAAAATTTGATTGAGTTTTTCCCATCTATTTGCTGCTAAAAGACAATGAATGACTTGAGGAGGAAATTTTCTTTTTCCATCCAAATATTTTCTAATTTCTTTTCCTATTGGAGTTTTATAGTCAGGGAAATGGAATAGTTTTGTTTTGATCTTTCTTTTTTTAAGTGCCTTTTCCAACAAAGTTGATTGCGTTAATTTACCTGCTTGATCACCACCCTCAATTACAATAATCATAAGTTATCAAAACAGAGAAGGTAATTGATTAAAAATCTATCATGTCTAATAATTTGCGAATTATTTAATACAGCCCGTATCATTTTCTGATTATGGCTGAAGAATATACATGTCCTTATTGTGAATCAATTTTTAAGGATAAAGAAGAACTTTCAAAACACATTGATAGAATTCACGGAGATTCTGGAATTCTCGAAGGTTCCAGATAGCCCAATTTCTTTTTGTTCTTCTAAAATATGTTCACATAAAATACAAATCTGAGTTCAAATATGTTTAAACTAAATTCTATAAGATTTATAACTAAAAATTAAACACATATCACAAAATGGGACTTGTAAAAGAAGTAATTAAGGAAATTGGAAATAAATCTAGAGAATTCTATGAATTTGTCTTACCACCAATTGATATGTATCTAAATGAAGACAGTCTCAAAATAGTAATAGATGTTCCAGGATTTGCCAAAAAAGATATTGAGTTGACTTTATGTGGAGATATACTATCTATTAAAGCACAAAAAATAATTGATGAAAAAGAATCAGAGTCGTTAATTTCAAATCAAAGACCAAATGTCATAGATAAAAAAATTAAACTTCCCATCGATATTAAACAAGGAGAAGAAAAAATTAAATCAGCAAAATATCAAAATGGAATTCTTACAATTATTATTCCTGTAGCAAAAAAAGGAAAAAATATCTCAATTGAATAAACTAGTATTTTCTAAGTAAACTTGAAGCTATCATTATTAAACCAGAAGTAATCATTCCAGTTAAACCAAGAGATTCATTTGATTGATACAAAAATGTTGAACCAATAAAAATTGCAGATGCAAATATACTTCCACTGATTAAAACCATAGGTTTTCTTTTTTTCATATGAATTTGAATTTCATCCATTAATTTTTTCATATCAGGACCAATTCTAAGTGCAGTATCAATTGATTTTGAAAAACTATTGAAGGTAATCTTTAATTCTTCAACATATGCTCGTGGAATTAAATTTTCTTCTTCAAGTATATTTCTTAGAACTTTAACAAACTTGAAATCAACATCATGTGTTTTGTAAATTCCTTCAATTATTGATGCCATTCTCATATACAAAGCTAAATTTTTTGGCAATACAAATGGGAATTTACTCATAGTTTGATTTGCAAGTTCCATCAAGCTTTGCACTTCCATTTCATCAGGCTTGTTTCCATGCATAGAACGAATTGAGAGTTCTATTCCTTTCTCAATTACTGTTCTATTGTATCCAGGAGTTAACATTCCAAGATCATTCATAGCATTAACAACTCTTGGAGGATTTTTTTCAACTAGTGCAAGGTATAATCTGATTAGTTTGAATCTTGTTTCATTATTTATCCGCCCAACCATTCCATAGTCATACAAAATGAGTTTTCCATCATCAGTTACAGATATGTTTCCAGGGTGGGGATCTGCATGAAAAATTGAGTATTTGAGAAGCATTGTAAAAAAGACCTTGTGAACATCAATTACTAGTTGTTCTCTATCAATTCCCTTCTCATCAAGTGCCTGTACATTTGTAACTTTGATTCCAGGAAGATACTCCATTGTAATGACATTTTTTGAGGAAAAATTATCAAAAACTAGTGGTACAACTACTTTGTTGGTTTTTTCCATATCCTTTTTGATTTGCTTTAGGTTTTCAGATTCAACAGTATAATCCATTTCTTCATGAATAGTTTCAATAAATTGGGAGAGCATAGCTTTTGCTGAATATCGTAAGTTTGGATCAACAAATCTTAATGCTAATGGAAGAATTTTTTTTAAAACTTTAAGATCTTTTGCTACAACTTTTTCAATACCAGGTCTTTTTACTTTGATAGCAATTTGTTGACCAGAAATTGATCCTCGATAAACTTGTCCTAATGATGCACCAGAAATACAATTAGGATCTATTTCATCAAATTTTTTATCAATTAATCCAATATCTTTTTCAATTATTGGTTTAACTTGATCAAATGGGGCAGGAGGAACACTATCCTGAAGTTTTGCAAGTTCTTCTAAGTAAGGTTGAGGTAAGATGTCAGCTCTGGAAGAAAGCCATTGTCCTAATTTTATGTAAACAGGTCCTAACGAGATGAATGTATCAAGTACTTTACGAGCATTTTTTCGAAATTGCTCTAAATCTATTTCATTTTCTTCATGACTAATCCATTTTTTTCTATCTCTACGTAATGCAAAAATTGAAGGTAAAAGTTTGATGAGTACTTGTAGTGTTCTAGCAGTAGACATAAAATTTACTCCAAATAATTTTTAATTTTTTTTGTAATTAAATATCCTAAATATCCAGAAATAATTGATGAGAATAAACTACCAGAAATGGTGGATTTTTTTGATTTTTTATTGAGAAATTTTTTTGCAATTTGTGAACCACCAAAAACTGCGCATGCTAAACCAATTAAGACTTCAGGTGCATCATGAACTAAATGTCCAATTGGATCTTGTCTAGGATCAATTTTATCAGTATGTACTAAAAATTTATCATCATATTCTCTGATGTGTAAATTACCATAACGATATTGTTTGTGTGCACCATTTTTTTGTCCAAGAATAGTTTCTTCTGCATCTTCTAACATAAATTCTCGTAATTCCTTTGGAACTTCAATCTCATTTCCTGGCATGATCGCAAGATCTAGTAATTGCTTATAATCTTACGGTCTAGAAATTGCCTCAGAGAAATGGAGTTGTGATAAATCCCACAATGCTTCCTGCTAGGAAGAGAAACACCCCTTTTGCCATACCTAACAATAGATACTTGAAATATTATATAATTATGACGTAAATTCACAAGAGCTAAATAATCATCAGATCAAGGTTCAGATTCAATTTTAGATAATTTTATAATCACTTGCTCAAGTTCTTCTTTGTTTTCATTAATGACTCGTTTTATTACTTCAATCTCTTCATTTAGTTGTTCCAGATGAATATCATCAGAATTTTTAAACTGATCTTCTAACTCTTTTAGGATTTGTTGATTGTATTGATTAATTTTTTCTAATTCATTCTTGTATTTTTCTAAATTTTCATATTGATTAGAAAGTTCAGGGATTTCAACATACTCTTGATTTGTAAGAAAACCTAGAGAAATTATAATACTCCCAACAACTAAAACAGAAATTAGAACAATAATACTAGATCTCAATTTGGATTAATCTTATTTTCCTGTTTTAGATTTATAATTTAATCTCTAATTTGCCTTAATTGTTGTTTTTTTACGCCTACGTATAATGTAAATTCCTGCTCCAATTGCCAAAATGACTGGAATGATTATCATTGTTAAATCAGGATTATCTGTTTTATCATTTGATAATTCTTGAACAAAAATTGTTGCATCATGTGTAAGAAAGATCTCATCTCTAACACTGTCTTTGTATCTTACAGTAATGATAATTTCATGTTCTCCATATTTTACTTCACCATCAAATTCAATTGGTAAATTAAATGGCACAGGTGCATCAACTTCAATTTCATCAATGAATTGAGTAGTTGATTTGATATTAGAATCACCACGAGGATCAATAGTTACAAAACCAAATAATCCATCATCGTTTCCTTCATTAATGATTTCACCAATTACCATCTGTGTGCCAGATAATTCAATTACATCGACATTAAAAATACTAAGATCAATTAATCCTTTAATGTAAAAATCAACAATCTTTGAAATACTTGTTTTATCACCATGTGCATTATAGTATGAAATTGATAAAGGAATTCGTAAAGTATCGCCTTTAAGTTCTTCAGGTACATATACTGTTGCCGTAAGATATCTAACCGACTTTGGATCAATATTTCCAATATCCCAGCTTGATTCTAAGATAACAACATTTTCTATATTAGTAGTTGATGATGAGGTTGATGCAAGTTCTGTTTGTGTATTAGTTGCAACAATATCTACACCAGAAATTGGGGCACTTCCATCATTTGCAATTTCAATTATTACATCATTTGTTCTTAAAGATGTGAGAAATGGCTCTAATGCTCTTACATTGATCACACTATCACCTGTCACTTTGAAATTAAAATCAGAAAATGCTGTTCGAACACCAGATTCTCTTAATCTAGAATAATCAACTTTTACAGTTCCAGGATACTGTTGAATTTTTACATTTTTATCAAGATTTACAAAAAAAGTTAAATGAAAATTTTTCCCTGCTAATGAATTAGAATCACTATCTGCATGAATTATAGAATCAGGTCCATCAGATGCAGAAAAACCAAATGGTAATGATAACTGACCTCGAATTCCTGTAATATCTTGAGTTCCTACATTTGCAAATACAACTGTAAATGGAACATTACCATCTCCTGCTTCAACTTCAATTTTCTGATTTAATGTACCAAAGTATGCATCTAAAAATTTAACATCACCAAAATCTCTTTTAAAAGGAGATTCACCAAAGCCACCAGATGTTATTTGAGCAAATGAGTTATCAAAAACAAATGGTGCAAGTGCAATAATAGACAATGATAAGAATAGCTTAAGATTCAATTATGCAATAACCTCCATTTCAGATGGCTGATCACCTTCAAAGGCTTTACCATCTTTTATTGTTATTATTCTATCTGCATTACCAAAATGTTGTCTATCGTGTGTAACTATGATAAATGTTTGATTAAGTTTTTTTGCCATTGATTTCATTAATTGTACAATTGTTTCAGATGTTACTGAATCAAGGTTACCAGTCGGTTCATCTGCTAAAACAATTGAAGGTTTATTGATTAATCCTCTTGCAATTGCGGCTCTTTGAGCTTGCCCACCTGAAATTTTGTTTGCACGTTTATACATTTGATCTTCAAGTCCAACTGCTTTTAGTAAATCTATAGCCTCTTTTTCAGCAGTATTACCAGTTCCACCAATTTGTCTTGGCAATAATACATTTTCTAGTACTGAAAGATCACTGAGTAAATTAGAAAATTGAAAGATAAAACCTAATTTTTTATTTCTAAATGAGGAAATATTATTATCACTAAGTGTTGTAGTATCAACTCCATCAATAGAGATCTTTCCATTGGTTGGATGATCTAATAATCCAATCATGTTTAGTAATGTAGATTTACCAGAACCAGAACTTCCAACAATTAAGACAACTTCTCCATGTTCAATTGAAATTGATACATCATCAAGAGCTTTTACTTTATTGTCTCCTTCTCCGTAAATCTTACTCAGATTAGTAATTTCAAGTACTTTAGACAGTTCTCATCGCCTCCACAGGTAACAGTTTAGTTGCCCTATACGATGGATATAGAGAAGCAATAATTGCCAAGATAAAGGAAGTTAAAGCAGTCTGAGTAACCTTTTCCCAATTATAGGTAACCTCAAGAGGGAGACTGTTGTTAAATGACATTTTTGTTTCCTTTGCGTAAAACGTATAACCTAATCCTGCTGCAGTTCCCACTCCAGCACCAATTGCTCCAATAATCATTCCTTGAAAAATGAAAATAATTAGAACATCTTTTCTTTTAGCTCCAATTGATCTCATGACACCGATTTCTTTAGTTTTTCCATTTACTAACATCATTTGAATTGTAACAATAGCAAATGCAGATGACATCATTCCAAAGTAGCCTATCATGTTAATCATTGCAATACCAGATCTAAAACCAGCAAGTTGTTCTTCAGCTGATTCTTCTATAGTTTCTGCAAGAAAATCATCATTAGGAAATGATCGCAAAAAGAATTCTTTTACTTCAAATGCTTTAGAAGGATCGTTTAGTTTTACCATAAATGAACCAGTTTCACCAGATCTACTTAACATATCACGCAAAGTATCAATATGTACAACAGCTGTATAATCAAATCCTTGACCTCCAGGTGATTTTGCAATTCCAGAAACAGTAAATCGTCTAATTTGATCTTCTCCCCATCTATCAACTACAAGAACTTTGACACTGTCTCCTACCTCTGCTCCTCCTAGATCATTTGCTACATTTGATCCTAATACAATAGAATTTCTTGAAAATACATAATTTCCTTCTGAAACAGTCTCATGAACAGTGGATGCTCTAATATCACGAAACGGATCAACACCTACAATTGGTATTCTTGTTTCTTCAATTAGTTTTCCATTTTTTGTCATATTCATTTCTGCCGTCGATGAAAGCCGCGGTGTTGCTGCTTCAACAAATGGAATTCTTTCAAACCAATTTACAAGTGACAAATCAGATTTATCGATATAATCAGCTTCATCAGTTACTAAAACATCACCATTTCGATAATCACTGATATCCCTAACTATAGCATCAAACAATCCTTGAAAGATTACGAAGTTTACATGGATTACTAAAATTCCAATGGTTACAGCTAAAACTGCACCAATCAAACTGCCTTTTTTATTGAATAGCATTCTTTTTGCTAATTTTAATCGATAATCCACAGGAGTAGTAAAATAGTCTAATATTTAATGTATCATATAGATAACACTACATTATAGACAATCTTATATCAAATAAGTAATTTCTATATTCTATGGAGTTAATTAGATGATAAAATGGACAATTTAGATATAAAAATTCTAAGTAGACTATTGAATAATTGTAGAGAATCAGACAGGCAAATAGGCATTGAATTAGGTGTATCTGGTGGAGCAGTCCATGCTCGAATTCAAAAAATGGAAGAAAACGAAATAATTGAAGGATTTTTCATTAAAGTCGAACCACCAGTCTTAGGTTATGGAGTTTTGTATTTTGTTGTATCAGGTGAAAGCATTAATGAGATTTTAGAACAAGTAAGTCTAGTAGGTGAACCATATTTTGTAGTACCGTGTATAGGAGGAATTACAGTTTGTAGTATTGTTGTAAAAGAAAATTTAAAACAAAAAATTGAACTTGTAAGTAAATTAATGAAGGACGTCAGAGTTCTATCAATTTTTGAAGCAGAGAATCCAGGATTTAATTCAAATCTTACAAAAACAGATTTAGAAATACTAGAAGAATTAATTAAAGATCCTAGACAGAAAATTGAAAGCATTTCTAAGAATACAAACTTATCAACAAAAACAATAACTAGATGTATTGAAAAGCTACAAGAAAATGAAGGAATTCAATTTACTTTAATTTATGATCCTAAAAAAATTGATAATTTTATTCCACATGTTATTCTCACCTGGATAGAAGGTGAATTAAAAGAAACATTAGAAAATATGAATAATATATTTTCTGAATCATATTTACAAATTCCTTTTATTGCAAAAAATCAAATTGTCTTGTTTATGTATAGTGATAGTATTTTCAAGATGGATGAATTAACACAGAAAGTCAGAAACATTAAAAATGTAAAATCAGCTGATTTATTCATTCCAAAAAAAATTTCCATTTATAGCAAATGGTTAGAAAGTGCTATTAATGATTTCAAAAAATCATCTAGACTACATCTAACATATCAAACAAATTAAATAATAATAATTTCTAAGATTCCCTATGAAGAAAAAGAAAATCTATGAAGGAAAAATTTTAGGTCTTAGTGTATATGATGGAAAAATAGAGGGAAGAAAAGTAAAACGTGAAATGATAGAACATCGAGGTGCTGCAGCAATGCTTGCATTTGATGAAGGAAAGAAGGTAATTCTTGTTAAACAACATAGATTTCCACATGGATATGTTTTAGAAATTCCTGCGGGAACATTAGAAAAAAGAGAAAAACCGATAAAATGTGCATTCAGGGAATTAGAAGAAGAAACAGGATATAGAGCAAAAAAGATGACTCCGTTGATTACTTACTATCCATCAATTGGCTACAATACTGAGATAATTCACTGTTTTGTAGCCTCAGGACTAAAGAAAATTGCAGATTTGAAATTAGATGATGATGAGATATTATCTGTAGTAAAAATGGATATGCAAAAGTTGCTCAGAATGATAAAATCTGGAAAAATTCAAGATTCAAAAACAATCTGTGCAGTTTTGACATATGCTACTAAAAAGAAACTATACTAATCATTCATTATAGATAGGCTGTACAAGATCTGCTACATCTGCCCAAGATTGTGCAATTCGTTCAAACATGTACACCAAATCAAGAAAATCTATCGGAATTTGTTTTTTATCACCAAATGTAGTTCTTAATTTACTAAGTTTTTCTTCATATTTTTTATGTAAAGATATTGCTTCAATAGCTAAAAGTCTATCAGGTTTTGTAAATGCATTAATAGATTTTTCTGCAAGTTTGCTAAAGTCCTTGACTACATCAAAGATTTTTTTTGAGTGTTCTTTTGATAATGATGAATTATAAATAAAAGTAGAAAGTTCAACAATTGAATCACCTGCATTTTCAAGAAGATTTGCTGCAACTCTATAATCAAGAACATCAATATTTTCTAGATTAAATGCACTAGCTAATCTTCTATCAACAAGTGTACTACGAATTAAACGAACAAGTAAAAAATACTGTCTATTTACCTCAACATCACGATTTGATAGTGTTTGTAGATTTGATTTATCATCTGAAATTAATCCATTTGATGTATCATCATACATGCCAAGTGAAATTGAACTCATTCGTTTGAGAATTTTTTCTGGATTTAATGTTGTTGCATCTAAAAGAAATTGCATATTAATATTAGATGCATCTTCTTCAATGATTTCCATTCCAACTAATCGTCGCATTGAATTACGAATTTTTTCTCTATCTTCTCCTGGAATTATTGATTTTGAATTAATTTGAATAATGTCATATCCTAAAAGATAAGCTCCAGTAAGATCAGCTACAATATTTTCTTCTTTTGGTAATGGATAAGAAATTACAAGTTCTTTTGTTGGGCGTGTCTCTTTGTTTGCAGAAATTGAAATACTGTCTTGGCCGGTTTCAAGTTCAACTTGGCTACTTTTATCAAGATTATTTGCATCAGCCCATTCTTTTGGTAATGACACTAAGAGGCTACTTCCAATTCTTTGCAGGCGTCGAATAAATTTAGTCAATTTATACTAATATAATTAATTTAAGCCATATTCTTATATTTTGTGTAAAATTTATACTCAGATCAATGGAGGCTACAGCATTTTGCCCTGCACACATTACAGGTTTTTTCAAGGCTCATTTAGATGATAATCAAAACTGTTTAGAAAATTTAGGATCTATGGGAGCCGGATTTTCAATTAAACAAGGAGTAACAACAAAAGTAAAAGTAGATACAAAAAACAATCAAAAATCAAACTTTAGAATCACAACAAAGGGATATCAATCTGATAAAACAGATATTTCAGAATTTGTTTTAAATGAATTCTTAAAGCTTGGAGAATTCTCAAACAAGTTTTTTGATATTGAGCATGAGGTATCAATTCCAGTAGGATATGGTTTAGGTTCTAGTGGTGCTGTTGCATTATCATTATCATTTGCATTAGATCAAGCTCTTAAAACAAAATTAGATAAAATGATAATTGGACAAATCGCGCATAATGCAGAAGTTAATTGTAAAACTGGGTTAGGGGATGTTTTAGCATCATTTCATGGTGGTTTTGAAATTCGTGTAAAACCTGGTGCTCCAGGAATTGGTAGTGTAGAAAAAATCCATACAGATAAGATCTCCATAATTATGATATGTTTTTCTCCAATTTCTACAAATAAATTCATCAAAGAACGTTTATCTCAAATTAATGGTCTTGGTGGAAAAATGGTAAATAGATTATTAGAATCAAAAAATTATGAACATTTTCAACAGATGTCATTAGAATTTGCAAAATATGTAGATGTTATGACTCCAAGAATGCAAAAATTAGTTGATGAATTATCTAAAAATAATATCAAATGTGGAATTGCATTTTTTGGAGAGACAGTTTTTTCAATGATCCCAAAAAAAGATGAAAATAAAGTTTTAAAAATTTTACAAAAATATTCTGATGGAATAATAATAAAATCAGAATTGGATGAAAATGGAGCAAGAGTTCTTTACAATTAATTGAAATTATATGCCTTTAATTCCTAAATCACATCCAAGAGCTAAATCACTTTTAATTCGTGAAAAATTAGTTAATGGGTTTGATAATGGATTAGTTGCAAAAGAAGGACTCTTAGCTCAAGGAAGAGGAGAAGCATTTGATTATTTACTTGGAGAAAAAACAGGTAAAGCTTCAAAGCAGGCCATTAAAGCTGCAGCTGCACAACTTCTTTTGGCAAAAATGCCTGTGATCTCAGTTAATGGGAATATAGCAGCATTATGTCCAAAACAAATTGTAAGATTATCAAAGCAGATCAAAGCAAAACTTGAGGTAAATCTGTTTTATGCTAATGAAAAAAGAAAACAGGCAATAATTAAGACACTAAAAAAGAATGGAGCAAGTGAGATTTTAGGCATAAATCCCACTTTATCCACAAAACTACCAGATATTGATTCAGCCAGAAGAATTGTAGATAAAAATGGAATTTTTACAGCTGATGTTGTAGTTGTACCTCTAGAAGACGGAGATAGAACTCTAGCACTTAGGAAAGTAGGAAAGATTGTGATTACATTTGATCTGAATCCTCTTTCTAGAACTTCACAAACTGCTAATATTACAATTGTAGATAATGTGACACGAGCAATTGATTTGTTAATTGATGAATTAAAAAAATTATCTAAAAAGAATAAAAGAATTCTTCGAAAAATTGTTATTGATTTTGATAATAAAAAAAATCTTGCAGAAAATGTAATTCAAATAAAAAATAATCTTACAAGGAGAGCTAGAATTGCATAAGACAGTACAAGATATCCTAAATATGAAAAAAGAAGAGAAGAAAATTTCAGTAATTACAAGTTATGATTACACTTTAGCTTCACTATGTGATAAAGCAGGAATTGATGTATTGTTAGTTGGTGATAGTGCAGGAATGGTAATGCTTGGTTATGAAAATACAATTCCTGTGACAATGGATCAAATGTGTATGTTTACAGAAGCAGTTAGTAGAGCAAGACAAAATTCGTTACTAGTAGCAGATTTACCATTTATGTCATACCAAGTAAGTATAGAAGATGCTATCAAAAATTCTGGTCGATTAATCAAGGCAGGAGCTGATGCTGTAAAACTTGAAGGAGGTTCAATAATGTCTGAAACAATTAGCGCAATTGTAGATATAGGAATTCCAGTAATGGGTCATATCGGATTACAACCTCAAACAACAATGCTTTCACAAGGATACAAAGTACAAGGAAAAACAAAAGATACTGCAATGAAGTTAATTGAAGATGCAAAAGAGCTTGAAGAGGCAGGAGTGTTCAGCATTGCATTAGAAATGGTCAGTCATGAAGTAGCAGAAATAATTTCTGAAACTATCAGTATTCCTACAATAGGAATTGGTTCAGGAGTAAATTGTGATGGACAAGTACTAGTTGTTCAAGATTTACTAGGAATGTACGATAAGATAAAACCAAAATTTGCAAAAAGATACATGAATTTATCTAAAGATATTGTAAAATCGCTAGAGAATTACAAAAACGACATAGAATCAGGCACGTTTCCTGCAGCAGAGAATTGGTTTTCAATGAGTGATGAAGAGTTTAAAAAATTACGTGAGCAAATTGGTAGTTAAAAAAAAGATAAAGAAAAAAGATCATCCATCTTTAGATATTGTTAGTTCATTTGGTGTAGAATTATCTGGAAAAAGAATTGTGCTTTGTGTTGCAGGAAGTGTAGCAGCATACAAAGCAATCGAACTTGCAAGATTACTAATGAGACATGGAGCAGATGTAACATGTGTCACAAGTAATGCAGTTACAAAATTAATTCAACCTGATTATTTCAAATGGGCTACTGGAAACGAGGTAATTACAAAACTCACAGGTGAATTAGAACATATCAGATTAGCAGATTACAATCAATCAGATCTAATAATAGTATATCCAGCTACTGCAAATACATTAGGAAAATTAGCAAATGGTATTGATGATACACCGATTTCCACTGTACTTACTGTAGGATTTGGATCAAAAATTCCAATCTTAATGTGTATGGCAATGCATGAATCAATGTATGATAATTCAGCAGTAAAAAAGAATATAGAATTTCTGAAAAATAAGATTGATTTTATTTCTCCTCAAATGATTGAAGGAAAAGCAAAAGCTCCAGAACCAGAAGATGTTTTAGGACATATTTTGAAAAAATTTGGATTTTCATCAATATTAAAAAATAAAAAAGTGTTAATGACTGCAGGACCAACAATTGAGCATATAGATCCTGTACGAGTAATTACAAATCAAAGTTCAGGAAAAACAGGAGTAAGTTTAGCATCAGAATTAATTTCAGCAGGAGCTAAAGTTACTTTTGTGTATGGACCTGGAGAAGAAAAATCACCAAAGGGTGCAAAAATTATCAATGTTACATCTAGTAAAGAAATGCATAATGCTGTAAAAACAGAATTAAAGAAAAAATTTGATATTGTAATAATGAGTGCAGCAATTGCAGATTATATTCCTGTAAACCTAAGTAAGAATAAGATCAAAAGTTCAAAAAATGAGTTAAAAATTAGCCTCAAAAAAGTACCAAAAATTATAGATCAGATCAAAAAATATCAAAAAAATGTATTGTTAGTAGGTTTTAAGGCAGAAACAAATCTTACAAAAAATCAATTAATTAAATCAGCTCAAAGAAAATTAAAAGAATCAAATTCAGATATTATAATAGCAAATGATATTGGTTTATCTAAATATAAAAAAAATCCTCAAAATAATCAGGTAGTTATTGTAGATTCTGAAAAAGTTGTTACATCTGGATGGATGAAAAAACAGAAAATTGCAAAGTTTATCAAAAAACAAATTGAGCAAAAAATTAAATGAAAAAATCAGAGCTTCGAAGGTTGATTTTAGATTATAAAGAAATTAAACAAAAATCAAATAAATCAAAAGACAAAAAATTACAAGAAAAATTAGGTCAAATTGAGCATAGATATTATCATGAAACTGGTAGAATTTTAAAATTTGATCTCAAAGAGATTACATAAAATACATCATAGAGCAAGTAATTTTACAAATGAAATTGAATCATTCTGATTATAAACAAAGAAATATGAAAATTTGGAATGAGGTTGCTCCTCGTTATCATAAAAGATGGGCTAGTGTAAGTAAAGGGCCATTTCAAAGTACTACAAAATTAATCGAATTAGTAAATATCAACAAAGGTAACACAGTATTAGATCTTGGATGTGGTACAGGTGTAGTAACAAAAAAAATTCAAAGTAAAGTTGGAAAATCTGGATATGTAGTAGGTGTGGATACTTCTACTACTGCAATTAAAATAGCAAAAAAGTGGAATGGAAAAAAATCAAATTTAGATTTTATAAATATTGATGCAGAAAAGTTTAGTTTTTTAAAAAAATTCGATATTGTAACTTGTCAGTATGCATTATTCTTTTTTCCAAATGCCCAAAAAGCATTAAAAAACATTAGAAATAGCCTCAAAAAATCTGGCAAAATAGGAATTTCAGTTCATGGAAATAAGGAAAACGTTCCTTTTTTTAGCAGTATTTTAGATTCAGTAACTAAATTTATTCCAGATTATGTACCACCTGGTTCACCAAATCTTGATAGATTTGGTACAAAATCTGCATTAAAAAAAGAGATCAGTAAAGCTGGATTCTCAAAGATAGTAGTAAAAGAATTTATTTTTGAATATAGTCCTGGAAAATTTGAGGATTATTGGAAAAATTATATCAAATACATTGCAAAGCCTCTAAAAGAAAAATTAGATGAATTAGAAAATTCAAAAAGAAAAGAATTGAAGCAGTTAGTCAAAGAGAAAACAACTCTATACACAAAGAAAAATGGAAGAATTCTATTTCCATGGCAAGTTTTAATTTTAACAGCAAAATACTAGAGATTTGGAGAGATAGAAATGGGTAAAGACAAAGAAGAAAAACCAAAAAAGAATGATTTTAAAGTATTTCTTAGAAAAAGAGCACCAATTTATCTTGGCTTGATTGGATTGTTTATAATTTTCATAGTTCCTGATTTAACAAAAAGTGATTTAGAAAGTAGTTTTCCAGAACTAGTATTTGAAGAACAACAAGCAGTAGATGCCCTGATGGGGTATAATGGACCAAATGAGTCAGGATTAACTGTAATGGATGCAATTTCAATGAAAATTAGCGAAGAATACCCAGATGAAAAAATTTATGACAACAAAAAAACCAATGTAGAACTAATTGTATCAAGTATAGATTCAGAAAAATATCAAGTTATGTTAAATTTTGAATCACATAAAGGAGAAACAAATTATGATTGGAATGTTGATATGAGTTCTGGAGAAATTACATCAAATAACCAAGAATCAAAATACATTATTGATCTAGTAGACTTTTATGATTAGGCTCAAATTGTGACTAAATCTTTAGTAAATTTGTGCATTACAATTGGTTTTTCTTTAACAATTAGAGAATCTTCTATTCTAATTCCAAATTTGTTTTCAATATAGATTCCAGGTTCTACAGTAATTGCCATATTTTTTTTTAATTTTGTATCACTTCTATAGGAAATTGTTGGAAGTTCATGTACTTCTAATCCAATTCCATGACCAGTAGAATGAATAAAGTATTTACCATAATTTTTTTCTTCAATGTATTTTCTACATGCAGAATCTACATCTTTACAATCTACATTTGGTTTAACAGCTTTTAGACCAAGTTTTTGAGATTCTTTAACAATTTCATATGCTGCATTGGCTTGTGATGAAATTTTTCCAAGTGCAAATGTTCTAGTTGCATCAGAAACATATCCCTTGTATCGTAGTGTAATATCAGTAACTACAAGATCACCTCTTTTGAATTTTCTTGATGAAACTTGAGCATGAGGTAATGCACCATTAGGACCTCCAGCAATAATTAAAGGATTAAGCGTTGATTTGTATCCTGTGTCAAACATTTGTTGTTCTAGTGCATATTGCATCAAAATTGTTTGCAATTCTGATTCTTTTTGACCTACTTTCATCTTTTTTGAGCAAATCTTGAACATTTCGTCAATAATTTTGGAAGCTTTTTTGAGTATTTGGAGTTCTTTTTCATCTTTAATTATACGAGAATTGTAAAATGGTTCTGTAGATGATTTTATTTTTGGAATAGATTTTTTCAAAGATATCATAATAGAATAATTTTGACAATCAGTACAAACACGATTTTTCTTAATTTTTTTTATTAGAGAAGTAACCAATCCAGTTCCACGTTCTGCTGTAATTACATCACAGTATTCAGATTCTTCTCTTGCCCTTCCCACTTCAAGTTCTGGTGCAATAATAGTTGTTTTTCCATTCTTTTCAAGCAATCCTATTGCTTCGCCCCAAAATCCAGTCATGTAAAACAAGTTCTCAGGCTCAAATGTCACTAGTGTATCACAACCAATCTTTTGGGCATATTTTAGAAGATTTTTTCTTCGCTGTTTCACACAAAAAAATCTCTGTTTCTCAATTTATGTATGATGTAAAGTTTGTATATGGAAATTTCGACAGATCGTTGTGACAGAAGAAAAAGAGAAGAAAAAAGTAGTTGCGCTGCTATCAGGAGGTCTAGATAGTCAACTTGCAGTCAGAATGATGCAAGAACAAGGTTTTGAAGTTTCAGCTGTTGCAATAAAAACTCCTTTTTGTGATTTTGATTGTGGACGAGGATGTGGATTTGAAATTAGAGAAAGAGCTGATGATCTTAATGTAAATTTAAAGACAGTTTATCTTGGTGATGAATACATTGAGATGTTAAAGCACCCAAAACATGGAATTGGTGCAGGCTTTAACCCATGTATTGATTGTCGAGCCATGATGTTTGATGCTGCAAAAAAACACATGGATGAAATTGGTGCAGAATTTATTATTTCAGGTGAAGTATTAGGTCAACGTCCAATGAGTCAACATGGACCTGCATTAAGAACTATTGAAAAAGAATCAGGTCTTGTTGGAAAAATTGTAAGACCATTATCAGCTGCATTACTACCAGCAACAGATGCTGAAAAAGAAGGATTGATCAAAAGAGAAAATCTTGGAATGATTAAAGGTAGAACAAGAAGAAATCAATTACAGATGGCAAAAGAATATGGAATTGAAAATCCACCTAATGCAGGTGGTGGTTGTTTGTTAACAGAACCACAATTTGGAGTTAAGGCAAAAGATTTGTTTGATCATATTGAAACTCCAACTATTAATGATGTTGATTTGTTAAAGATTGGAAGACATTTTAGATTAGATGAAGAAACAAAATTTGTTGTTGGAAGAAACAAAGATGAAAATGAAATGATCAAAGCAATAGCATTGCCAGGAGATATTTTACTTGAAGTTAAAGATCATATGGGACCAGTTTCAATTTTACGTGGTAAGAATGCAAAAGAACATGTAAAATTTGCATCATCTATAACTCTAAGATATTCAGACGCACCAAAAGATCAACAAGGAATTGTTACAGTCAAAGATGATAATTTATCTAAAGAAATTAGTACAGAAAATGCAGAAGAACAATCTTACATTAAATTTAGAATGTAGGCGTGAAATTTTTAAAAAAATAGTTAGAATTAAAGAAGAGTTTTTGAAGGAGTAGATCGCATTTCCATCGAGGATGCAAAAACAAGAAAACCCTACATATCTAAAGGCTATAACGATTAGAGACATCAGTGATGTTCATTCTATCAAAGAAGACATCAAAAAGGGGATGATTTTGATTTTAAGAGTCACACCATTAGCACAAAAAGATGTAGAGCAACTTCGTAAAGTAGTTGAAGAGTTGTATTCTATTGCAAAAACTGCTGATGCAGATATTGCAAGATTAGGAGAGGAAAGAATTATTGTTGCTCCATCTAGCATAAAGATCTGGAAACCAGAATACGATCTAAAATAATTTTATTGCTTCTTGGATTTGAGGATAATGAGCAGGTATTCTATACATTCGTCTAATATTCATAGCAAGATTTTCTGATTTCTTACGTTCCCCATGATTAACCAGAACTCTTCGAAGTTTTGGTCTAAGTCTTTGTACAAATGACATTAATTGATTATAATCACTGTGACCACTGAATCCATCTAATTTTTCAACACCACAATTGATAGTAACAACTTCAACTTTACCTTCTTTTCCTAACATTGATACTTGTTTAGAACCATCAAGTACTCTTCTTCCCATAGTTCCATTAACTTGGTAAGAAACAAACAATACTTTGTTCTTTTTATCTGGTGCAATATTTTTGAAATATTCTAAAACAGGACCTCCCTCTAACATTCCTGATGTTGCTAAGATAATACATGGTGAATTTTCTCTCATTGGTTCTTCTCTAGTATCTGCATGTTCAATATTGGTGAAATATTCAGAATCAAATGGGTTATCATCAGTTTCTAAGATCTTTTGTTTGAGCTCTCTTGCTAGATATTCTGGGTAGGATTCATGAATAGCTGATGCCTCAGAAATCATTCCTTCTGTAAATACTGGTGCTTCAACCATTTCTCCTGATTTCATATAGTGATCAATTACCATCATAATTTCTTGTGCACGACCTACTGCTGGAATTGGTATCAAAACTTTACCTCCGTCTGCTAAAGTGTTGTTTACTGCATTAATGAAAGCAGATTCTACTTCTTGTCGACTTGGTTGGATATCTTCTTTAAGACCATAGGTACTTTCTATTAACAATGTTTCTACTCTTGGAAAATTCCAACTAGCAGCTTCAAACAAAATACTTTTTCCAAATTTAATATCACCTGAATAAACAAAATTGTGATTACCATTTCCAATATGAAAATGACATAAGGCAGAACCTAGAATGTGACCTGCATTTGCAAAAACTAATTTTATGTCAGGAGAAATATCAGTAACAGTTCCATATGGTAAAGTAATTGCTTGTCTCATGATCTGTTTAACATCTCGTTCTGCATAAATTGGAGTTCTGCCTTGTGCAGTAGCTACTTTGATTGCATCTAATTGAATTAGATTCATCATAGGAAGAGTTGGCTCTGTACAATAAATTGGACCTTTGTAACCATATTTACACAATGTTGGTAAGAATCCAGTATGATCCAAGTGTGCATGTCCAATTACTATTGCATCAAGTTCATCTAATGTTAAATTTAGAGAATCTAATCTTGGAAATGCATCCATTGGTGAACGAGCACCAGGATTAATTCCACAGTCAATTAGGACCTTACTTTCAGGAGTAGATAATAATAATGAAGATCTACCAACTTGACCAAATCCACCAAGAGTATAAAGAGAAACCTCAGTTCTATCAGATAGTCTAGGTCTGAAAATTTCATCACCAACTTGTTTAAGCTGTTTGCTTCTCTCAGAAGAAGATTGTTTTAGAGTTGCATTAATTGTTTGAATTGTACGCGAAGGTATAGTTGTTGATTTTCTGATACGTAGTTTCCATCCTGTTTTTTCAGTAACCTCAACATGATTGAATTCTTTTGCATCTCTTTGTAGTAACCAAGGTCTTTTTGCTTCAACTGAGACTTCACCAGTAGATGTATCAAAAATTGTTCCTTGTAAATTTGCTTCTTTTGGAACACATTCTGCAATAATTTTTCTAGCTTCATCCTCAGGTTTTCTAATTGATTCATCAGTTCTTACAACAATTCTTTTTTTGATTACATTAACAAGATTAGATATTGTTTCATTATTTTCCATTAGATAGCGAGGAGTGTTTGTATAAAGAGCAATTCGTGGTCCTTCGTATTCTATTTTTGTAACATTTGCTTCTTTAGGAATACTTTGCAGTATGGAGGCCATTATGTTTTGGCTAGAAGGTAATTCTTTTTGTTGTTGTTTTCTTTGCATTAAATCACTAAAGTTCGATGACTGCTTTTTTTTGCTCATCGGTTAAAAGACGGAATCCATCTTTATCCATTACCGCGATATTAATTCCATCGCCAGTACCAATATTTCTAACTATTGCAGACTTGACAGCTCGTAGAGCTATTTTTTTTGCTTCTTCAATTGTAAGATCTTCTCTATATTCTTCTTCAAGTAAACCATAAGCAACTGGTGAACCACTACCTGTTGTAACATATGATTTTTCTTCAACAGAACCAAACATATCGATATTAAACAATGCAGGACCATTTGCGTCATAACCTCCAACCAAAATGTCAGCCATAAACGGATAACCTCTATTTTGATGGAATATCAATGAGCAAAGTCTTGCAAGTGAATGAATTGAGATTGAATTATGTTTTTCAACTCTATGTAAATTAGAATGATAACGTAAAATATCAACAATATTTTGTGCGTCTGCTACCCCACCAGCCAAAGTTAATCCTGCATGCAGATCAATTTTTTGAATTTTCATGGTATTGTTATTTGCAATAAAATAACCTGCACTGGCTCTCATATCAGCACATAATACAACACCGTCTCTAGCCTTGATACCTACAGTGGTAGTCCCATGCAAAATTTTTTCTTCAACGTTGTTCGACAAAAAATACACCTATTAAGATAAAGTATGTGGCATCTCACCCTTTTAAATAACTTTTTGATCCCCCTGAAATCATAAATAATGACAAAAAACCAAGATCGCATGCAATCGCATACGATGGAATTACCTAGACAAATTGTTGTGGGTGAAAAAAATATCGGTGAATTTGGTAAATTTCTATATAATTTAACTAAGCCAAAAAAAGTATCATTAATTTCAGGAATTCATGTAAAAAAAATTCTTAAAGAAAAAATTGAAAAATCACTAAAATCACAAAAAATTCAATTTGTTTGGCATACATCAAAAAATAATCAGATTAGCAGTCTAAATAAAATTCAAAAGGATGTAAAAAAAGATCATAGTGACTTAGTTGCAGGAATTGGAGGAGGTCGTTCTGTGGATACTGCTAAAATGGTTTCTTTTAATTTAGACATACCATTTGTTAGTGTACCAACTGCAGCATCACATGATGGAATAGCAAGCCCATTTGTTTCAGTGAAAAGCGATAAACCTCATTCAATTGTTGCAACTGCTCCTTTTGGGGTTTTTGTAGATATTGATATAATCAAAAAAGCACCATCCAGATTACTTGCAAGTGGATGTGGGGATTTAGTAGCAAACATAATTGCAGTCAAAGATTGGCAATTAGGGCACGAAAGAACTGGTGAGTATTATGGAAGATATTCAGCAGATTTGGCAATGATGAGTGCAAAAATAGTTATGGAAAATTCAAAAAAATATGCAAAAAAAGGACTAGACGCAAGAGTTGTTGTTGAAGCTCTAATTAGTGCAGGGGTTGCATCATGTATAGCAGGGAGTAGCAGACCATGTTCGGGTGCAGAACATCTTTTTTCTCATGCATTAGATAAGATTGCACCAGGAAAAGGATTACATGGTGAGAAATGTGGATTGGGTTCCATAATGATTGCAAAACTTCAAGGTCAAGATTGGAAAAAAATTATGAAAACACTGAAAGATGTAGGTGCACCAACAACCGCAAAACAAATTGGTCTGAATGAAGATCAGATAGTAGATGCATTAATCATTGCACAAGACTTGAGACCTGAGAGATATACGATTCTAAAAGAAGTAGAAATGACAGAAAGAAAAGCACTAAATCTTGCAAAAAGTACTAAAGTGATTTAATTTAAGCAGCCTTTTGTTCAGGCGCTTTTTCTTTTATTTCAGATTTCTTTTCCTGAGTTTGTTTGTTGACATGTGTTTCAACAAAACTCACTTTGTCCAATGTCGTAACAAACTTGAAAATATCTAATTGAATAAAATGTTTCATTATTTGTAAACCATCAGCACGTAAAATTTCCTCAGGAACACTAATGCTAACTTCTTTATCTTTCAAGTCAAATGCAATTTTTGTGTCCTCTACTGGAAGTCTGTTTTTAAGAATTCCATCTATCTTGTCATTTGATGAATCAAGAGATTTGATTACGTTTACATCAAACAGAATTGTTTTTCCTGCGTATCTGTGATTGTAATCTATTTGGACTCTACCAGAGCCAATAAAACGAATAATTCCTCTTTTATTATCAACTTCAATAGTATCACCTACTGAAACTTTTTCTGCATCTTCGCCTAATTTTCTAATAGGAATCATTCTAACTTTTTTAGAATCTCTTTCACCGAAACCTTTGTCAGGTGTAACTTCAACTGTAAGTTTATCGCCTACAGATGTTTTTGCAAGAGCTTCATCTAATCCTTTAAGAACAGGATAAGAAACTTCACCAATAGAAACTAGTTTTGGTTGATATTTGATATTTTGCTCATGAATAGAATGTTTTTTTGCATCTTCTTCAATAGTCGTATCAAAGACTTCACTACTATCTTTTACCTTTGCAGTATAGTCTACTAAAATTAATGAGCCTTTATTGAAAGTCAATGTGATCGGTCTCGAATTTCCTAATATTAAGTTAACAGGGTTTAGAGAGCTTTTAGTTTTTCTTCTGCAGTACTAAGTCCTGCTTTAGTATCTATATCATATCCCATCATTGCTAGTGTAGATGAAATTGCAGAAATAGTTCTCATAACATGATATGGACTAACTTCTCCCATACATCCAACTCTGAATACTTTACCTTTAAGATCTCCAAATCCACCTGCAACTAAAACTTTGAATTTATCAGCTAATGTATTTCTAAAAGTCTTGTCTTCAAGTCCATCTAAATAATTTAATGCAACAATTGAAATTGAACGATCTTCTTCTTTAGCAAATGGAGTAAGACCTATTGCACTTAATCCTGAGTATAATGCATCAGAACAAACTTTATGACGTTTAAAGACATTTTGTAATCCTTCTTCTAACATTATTGCTAATGCTTCTCTATATGCATAAAGCAATGGTAATGCAGGTGTGAAAGGAGTATGTTTTTCCTCATCATAATATTTGAAATATCTTGCTAAATTGAAATACATTGTTGCTGGTGGATTTTCTATCATGTATTTTTTAGCTTTAGCACTAACAGATATTGGTGAAATTCCAGGAGGAGCTGCAATTGCTTTTTGTGCTCCAGTCATACATACATCAACATTCCATTTATCAACTGGAAGATCAGCGCCACCAAGTAAAGAAACAGAATCTACTACATAGAATGCATCATTTCTAGATGTCAAATCAGATACTTTATCAAGATAATTTACCATTGTTCCAGTAGAAGTTTCATTGTGAACGACATAGAATGCTTTAACATCTTTATTATTATCAAATGCTTCTTTCACTTGATCAAAAGTTGCATTTTGTCCTGGTGGAGTTTGAAGTTTAACAACATTAGCACCTTGATTTTCAATAAGTTGTGATAGTCTATTACTAAATTCTCCATTTACAGGAATGATAATTTTATCGCCTTTTTTAACTAGATTTATCACACCAGCTTCTACAGCACCTGTTCCAGATGCAGATAAAGCTACAATATCATTTTGTGTTTGAAATACTTGTTGAGTTTTTTCAACTACATCAGTATATAATTCAACAAAATCATCACTTCTGTGATTAATGATAGGTGCAAGCATTGCTCTCATTACCCGATTAGGTACATTTGTGGGACCTGGAAGCATTGAAAGATATTCCATATAGTATCTATCTGTCAATGTAATATGGGGTTTATTTATAATTAGAGATTTTTCAAACGTTTTTTAGCATTAGTGTTAATCAAAAAATTTTTTGTTCCTTCAGGTACAAGATCATCCCATTTTTGATCGCTGAAAATTAATTCACGTATATTTGTCCCAGACAATACATCTCGTTTCAAAAACGGAATAGAGATAACTTGAACATCTCTTTTTGAATACAAGTGGTTTGTTAGTTCATCATTTGAAAAAACTATATCAAATTTTGGAACAATAGTATCTATTTTTTCAATCCATTTGATGTGATTATCCAAATCAGGAATAAAATAAATTGAAATTTTGTCTTTCATTGAATCATTAATTGAAGATAGAATCATTTCTTTTCGTTCTTCAGCCGTAAATGGATTGTTTTTTTGTATATTACTATCAGAGCTGCCTAAACCTACCCATAATTTATCAACTTTTGATAGTGCAAATTGTAATGCCTCAAGATGACCTAGATGAAAAGGTTGGAATCTTCCAATCAGTAAACCATTCATACAGAAATATAGAAAATTTCTTTTTAAAAAACTATCATAAAGAGTTGTAATTGGAAAAAACTGTGGATTTTCTAAGAATTAACGGTGGATATGGTGAAGGTGGAGGACAGATAATCCGTTCTGTAATTGCGCTTTCATGTATTACAAAACAACCAATTCATTTAGAAAATATAAGAAAGAATAGAAGGGTTCCAGGATTAAGACCACAACATCTTACAGCAATAAAAATTCTTAAAAAAGTTGCAAATGCCAAAATAACTGGAGCAGAGATAGGTTCTACAGAATTAAAATTCATTCCAGGAAACATTGAAGATTTAGAATTAGTTGAGGATGTAGGAACGGCTGGAAGTATTTCTTTAATTTTACAAGTCTTAATTCCAGTAATTGCTATCTCTCAAAAAAAACTTGATTTAACAATTAAAGGAGGTACAGATGTACTTTGGAGTCCTTCTATTGATTATACTCAACATGTACTAAGAAATGCATATTCTAGAATGGGAATAGAATTTTCAATTAAAGTGAATAGACATGGTTACTATCCAAAAGGAAACGGAGAAATAAATTTACAGGTATTTCCATCTAATGTAAAAGCAGCATCATTTTCAGAAAAAAAAACAAATCATGTTAAATTAATTTGTACATTTTCAAAAATTCCAATTGAAAAAATTAGAAAAGAAATTGAAGAGATAAAGAAGAAATTAACTGAAGAAAATTTCATTGTTGAGACAGAGATTAAAAATCAAGAAGCAATAGATTCAGGAGCATCCTTGTTAATTTACAGTATTGATGAATATTCAGTTATAGGAATTGATGCATTATTTGATAAAAAAACACAAAGTTTTGATTTAGATTTTGATAAATTTATTAAAAATCCATTAGGAGTAGATGAGAATTTAGCAGATATGCTTGTAGTTCCTGCAAGTTTAGCTCAGAAAAAAACAGTATTTCAAGTTAAAGAGATTACAAAACATTTAGAGACAAATTTGTTTGTAACATCAAAGATCACAGGTTGTAAGTATGGAATTAGAAAACTAACTAATGGTTTTGAGGTAATAATTGAGGGAATCTTAGACTCCAGCATCAAGTAAAGATGCAAAAAATAGAATTGCTACTGATAAAACTACTGTAATTTCTCCAAGAATGATAATTTTTTTTCTCAATTTTTGAATTTCAGGTTCTGACATTTGGTTTGACATAATTTTTTCTTCAACATCTTTACGAATTACTCTGACATGTATTACGTATGTAATTACTAGAATTACAACAAGAATTATCTTAATAATTAGAAATGTTCCATAACTTGTTGAAACAAGCAGTTCAGGTTTACTAAGTAACACATGAGAACTATACAATCCTGTTGCCATCAGAATAATTAGTGATGGTACTGCAATTTTGTTAAAGCGTCTTCCAACACGAATCATTATTTTCATTCGTTCTTCAAGAGAATTAGTTATTGTTTTTAGAAGTGGAGAAAATACAATACCAATGAAAAGCGAACCACCAACCCATATTGCAGCTGAAACAAGATGAATCCAAGTGATAATAGCTTGTTCTATTGCAGCCATAGATTATGATATTTTAAATCAAATATTATGTATTTGGATCTTAACAACCTTTTTTAGTTGTACATAATCTGATAGCAATGAAATGGTGCTTCAAAGTAAAATGACAGTTTATGCTGCATTTGTTGGAATTCTAGCTTTAATGGGAGGAATCGTTTACTATGCTAGTCTCGATAATGTAGATCTTGAGCAAGTTGAAATTGAATTAACAAGTGTAGAGTTAAGAGATGTCAGTACAATAAATAATCAAATAAAATTTGATGTTACATTTCTTGTAAAGAATCCAACTGATAAAACATTTACAGTTTCACAAATTGAATACCAGCTTTATGGTGATGGGACACTATTGGGTTCAGGGCAATATTCTACAGCAGATATTGCATTACCTGGAAGAGCTATATTTTCTTCAGGTGCGGAAATTCCTTTGAAAAGTATGTTTGTTCTTAACAAATCTGAAGTTAATTCAGAAATTTATCAATCTGCAATAGAAAATAGAATCATTAGTTTTGCAGCAGAAGGAAATATCATTACTGAATCTTCATGGAGTACTATTGAAAAAGAATTCAAAACTGGATTTTAATTAAAAAGTGGGCCGAGAGAGATTCGAACTCACGATCACCGCCATGTCGAGGCGGTATCCTAACCAGCTAGACTACCGGCCCATTGAAAAACAAGACTAGATGCTCGTATTATTAACGTTTAACAAAAGAAAGAATGAATAAAAAGGAAGAATGCGTGAAATAATTGACAGATAATTTTACTGAAGAAGAAAAAAGAGGCTTCTACAAGGCAATTTATTCCAGAAGAGATGTAAGATCTCATTTCACCTCAAAACCTATAGAAGATAATATTTTAGCAAAAATATTACATGCTGCACACCATGCCCCATCAGTAGGATTTTCTCAACCATGGAATTTTATCTTGATAAAAGATATTGAAACAAAAAAGAAAATCAAAGAATCTTTTGAGGAGGAAAAAAATCGTTCATCAAAGTTAATTGAAGAGCCAAAGAGATCAAAGTATCTTTCATTCAAGCTAGAAGGAATTTTAGAATCTCCAGTGAATCTTTGTGTAACATATGATCCTACAAAATTTGGTCCTTTTATTATTGGTAAATCAAGTATACCTGAAGCAGGATTATACAGTGTTTGTTGTGCAATTCAAAATTTATGGTTATCAGCAAGAACAGAAGGAGTGGGTCTTGGATGGGTAAGTATTCTTTCAAATGAAACTCTAAAAGAATCTCTAGCACTACCAGAACATGTTATTCCTATAGCATACCTATGTTTAGGATATGTTGATGATTTTGCAGAGAAACCAGATCTTGAAACTGCAGGTTGGTTACCAAGACTAGATCTAAAAGATGTTGTATATTTTGAAAAATGGAATGATAAAGAAAACGAAAATTGGAATAATATTCAAGAAATGATTAAAGAAAATTTTGATTATGCTTAAATAATTAAGAGTACTTTTTTTGCTGGGCTTGTGGCGCAGAGTCAAGTTGACGCGAAACATGGATAGCGTGGTAACCTCCTAAGTTACAGGTCGAGGGATCGAAGCTCTCCAAGCCCGTTAAATTTTAAAAGTTATGGGAATTTATATACAAAGACAAATTGTTGAAGACATGAAAGTTGTAGTAATTGCTGGAAGTCCAAGAAAAAATGGGCTTACACAAGTTATGATGAAGTATGTTTATGATTATGCTAAATCAAAAAATCAAGACACAAAATTGATCAATATTTCAGATGGTCAGATTGAATGTTATAGAGGATATGATGAAGAATACAATGAAGCTACAAAGACTGCATCAAATGACATTACTAATGCAGACGTATGGTTAATAGGAACTCCCATCTACAATTCATTTTTTAGTTCAGCATTAAAAAATTTGTTTGAATATATTGATTATAAAAAAACTGCAGGAAAGGTTGCAGGAATGGCAATTTTAGCTGCTGGAAATATTGGTTTTACTGATGTTCAAACATTGATCACACAGCTATTATCATACTTTAGAGTAATAACAAATCCCAAAGCTGTGTTTCTAACCACAGATAATATTACTGATAATTCTATTTCAGATATAGACGCACAAAATAAACTAAAAGAGATGGTAGATAAAACTTTAGAAATTGCTTCTAAATTACATCAAGATTAGAGGCTAGAATACTATTTAGAAGATTTTAAGATATAATCATTCATTAAAAATAACCTCAGTTTGATCTTTATTAGAATATAGAGATTTAATTTTCATTCAAAATTACTATCTTCATTTACAGAAATTGGAGTAAAATGTACCATGTTATTTCCTGAAATAAGGACTTTATTATCAAAAATC
>JADHUF010000039.1 GCA_016784625.1 Candidatus Nitrosopumilus sp.
TGTCTTTGTTTTCCTCATGTTGAATACTATACTGTATTGCAAGAACTGAAAATGTAGATAGAATGATACCCAATATAACAAGAGCAAGAATTTTTTCATTTTGTATCATATTCTGTTTCTCGAAATATGACAGTCATAAAGTGTTCTAATGATTGACAAATCCTAATAGATTTGAACTGTTGAATATGTCAAAGATTGAATTTTAGAGTATGAACTAATGCAGAAATTTCATAGGTTTACAAAAATTAACGGGGTTAACTAGAATTAAAGACAAATTTTCATTTAACAATAAGCAGTGAATCTCAAGTTATTTTTTTAGACAAAGTATTCTTTCTTCATTAAGAATCATTATCACTTATTTAACATATTCTAGTCTTATAAAATAGTTAGATTTCTCAATATACGAAAGATGTCAAAACATGATTGTAATTCGATAAACTGTTATCAGTAAAAAGAAATAAAGATCCTTGTACAAGAATTCTAATAGCATTATTAGGTATAACTATTAAAATAATTAGACAGTACCGCCATAGAGCCTGTAAGTAACAATATTCCAACACCAACTAACAACAAACCACTTATTCGCTCAATCCACATCATTTTAGATTTGATCCTATCAAAGAAAATTAAAAATCTATCCAGTGCAAATGCCGACAATAAAAATGGAATTGTCAAGCCAGCAGAATAAACAGTTAGTAGTGAAGCACCTGTTGAAATAGATGAGCTAGATGCTGCAATGGTAAGAATGCCTGCCAAGATAGGCCCAATGCATGGAGTCCACCCCGCACCAAAAGCCATACCAACAAAGAATGTACCTGCTTTTCCAGATGATTTCTTAGAAAGATCAAATTTTAGTTGTCTTTCAAGCCAAGGTATTTTAAAAATTCCAATCAAGTGAAGGCCCAATATAATTAATACAACACCACCTATTCTTTCAATCCAAATAGATGCATCTAGAAATATTGAACCAGCATATCCTACAGTCGAACCAAGTACTATGAAAATTGAAGAAAAGCCAAGTACAAACATCAATCCTCTTTTCATAGTTGTCATTCGAAGTTTTTGTTGTGCAGAATTATTTTTTTGAGACAAGTCATTGACACTAAGACCAGTCAGAAATGATGCATATACAGGAATTAATGGTAATACACAAGGAGATAAGAAACTTAGCAAGCCTGCACTAAAGGCAACTACAAAATTAAGTCCAAGATCAGAGATAAAAATACTATCAGAAGTATTTTCCTCAAATTGAATGTTATTTAATGCACTTTCAACTCTAGATATTGTGTTTTGAGACATTGGTTCAAATGCACCCTTCCACTGATACAAAATCATCCCATCTTTGCTAATTAAGACAGATTCAGGTACGCCGATTGTCCTAAATGCATATTGAAATTCATTATCAGGATCATGCCATGCAGTATATGAAATATTTTGAGACTGTAAGAAATTCTTGATCATCGGTATAGAACCTTTGTCATCAACACTTACACCAATAACAACAAAGTCATCATCAAAAAATTTGTCCTGCAGTTTTTGGAGATCAGGCATTTCTTCCCTGCAAGGTTCACACCAGGTAGCCCAGACATTTATCAAAACAACCTTTCCATTAAGATCAGACAGAGATACAGATTCTCCTTCAAGTGACGTTGCAGAGTAATCAGGAATAGGTCTCAGGTTTTCGGCATTTACATCTGAAACAGTAAAAGACGAATAGATAAGCATCATTCCTGAAACTAGAAAAATAATTGCCAATACAGTACGCTTTGACGTAATCATAAAGAACTACCTAGTATCAAGGCATTGTTGTAAATTGGACAGAGTTGTCATCCCCAGTCCATACTATTGAAACAAGATTATTTCCACTTGCTATCGCAGGGGATTTACCTTCTTCAATCGTTACAGGTTTGTCAAATTTGGTGATTGTTCCATCAGAAGTAATCTTTGCAGCATATATCATTGCCTTGGTTTCACCATATCTCCATATAGTATCATTTGTGGAGTGGCCTGTTGCATCCTCCCAAGTAATCCAAGCTATATCATTGTCATCTATAGTAAGATAAACTCTTAGTGGTGGAACCCATTCAGACGTCAGAATTGGGATTGGCTGACTAAATGTTTGGCCTTTATCAGACGATGTTGCATAATAGATTCCAGGAGCACCCTCCTTTCCAGTATACCAAACAACATGCAAATTTCCTTTACTGTCCACATCCATTGGTGCCCCTACATGAACACATCCATGAAAGTTAAAATTGTCATCAGAGATTTTTACAGGATCTGAAAATGTTTTTCCACTGTCATAAGATGATGCAACAACCATATCACGCACTTGGGTTTCTCCATCACCGAAGACTTGACGCCATGATACGTATACATTGTTTTCTGCATCTGCTGCAAGTTGCACATTACAACAAGGACATGGATTCTCAGCTAAAGATTTTGTTGGTAAAAATGATTTTCCACCATCAGCAGAATAAGAATATTTGAGAGTGCTTGGTCTAGATTTATCAGATTCAAGATATCCCGTTCCATTATTTTTGGCTGGAGAATCTAACCATGCAACATGAATATTTCCATCTCCAGATACTGCCATGTTTTGAAAGAATTTTCCTGATGGTAATTCGTTTGCAGCAATTTCAATGGAGGGCAAGAAAGATTTTCCACCATCAAGGGATTGTGCAAATATCAATGTTCTATATACACCCATAAACAAATTGGGTTCAGGCGTAGAGTTCGCCCATAATGCATACACTTGACCATCATTACCAAAAGTAATTGTTGGAGCAACTCGACCATCCAACACCACATTACCGTCTATGGAATTTATCCGTACAGAATCTGAAAAAGTTTTGCCGTTATCAACAGATGTTTTCAGATATAGATTTGTTATTCTGTTTTCGGTACTTGGATAAATAATAAACATTTTTCCTGAGTCGTCAATTGCAATGTTTGGTGCAGGCTGTGAGTCGATACTTGTTTGTGCTATTTGTATTGGATTCACAAATGGCATTGCCATTGGCAGTATAGAAGATGTATCGATTTCAGATACAGATACTTGTTTTGTATTGTTCATATCATTTGTGAAAGCAAATGTTGCAGAGATTATTGCAATTATTACAATTATAGCTGGAATGATTATTTTATTCAATAAAAATTATGATTTAAATTAGATTAATAACCTGATGGTACATTATTCGAATAAACCAGTACAAACAATAATTGTACCAATTCGTTTTTTATGATAACAGTGAATGTTCAACGTGCAAAATAGACAAAAAATATTAGAACATATCCAAACATACCCAGGACAAACATTATCACAAATTTGTCATAAATTAAAAATCCCACAATCCACCATCAAATATCATCTAACAGAGCTAATTAATGAAAAAAGAATTTTTCTAGAAAATTTATTCAAAACCCATTATTTTCCCATTGACATAAGCAATGAATTAAAGATACAGTCATGTATAGATAGCAATGACAATATGAAGAATATTTACAAAAATTTAGATAGCAAAATAACATTAGATGAACTTTCAATAATTTGCAACACATCCAAAAGTCTCATGTCAAAGAGATTGAAAATTCTTATTTCTATGGGTGCTGCCGAAAAAATAAAAAATGGAAGGAAAATAGTTTTTTTAAAGAAACAAATTCTAAATTAATTTTTTAGAAACAAGATTACAAAATTCCTTTTTGTACAAGGTATTCCAATCCATTTAGAAATTCCACATCCGAGATTGAATCATCTATCCACAAATTGATGTTTATCACTAACCATGTAGGAATTGCTTGATTTATTTTCTTTGGATCAATTTCAGAATCAATCATATTGGTTTGTATTAGATCATGTAAAGAATTTCTAAATAATTCATCATCACCGTGCGTTGCCCACATGGTAATATCAGATTTTATCTTTTCAGATATAATATTTTGATGGTTTAGTTCAGTAATGACACGAGGGATAATCTCATCAGATGATGCATCAACTTGAAATTGAAACGTTAATGGATATGTAGAAGTTCCAATTTCAGACAAGGTTATTTCAACCACTCCTTCAGCATCTAAAGATAAATGCGTTGATTCATCACCATTGTAGATATTTTTTTGTTGTATTGGATTATTTTGACCAACTACATCAAGGACATAAGGAACATTAAAGACGTCTTTCTGAGTTTTTCCATCAACTATTGAGATGTTAAAAGTATTATTTCCAGTAGTTGGAATGGAGTTATCCCACCAAACTGTAAATAAATACTTGCCATCAGAAGTATATTTTTTAAACTCAATTTTTCGTTCATCAGACTCTATTTCTTCAGCAAGTGATTTTTCTAATAGTGGATTTTTTGTCTCAACTAATTTAGAAATAGCAATGATTTTTTTAGAATCACCAATCATTGAAGGTTTTGGAAGAGTGTAATCGTCATATTCTGCATAAATAGTATCACCAATGGAAACTCGTAATTCCCCTCTGCTGTGATTGAATGCATTGTTAGAATCACTAGAAAGATCATCATCGATTAATTCAATCGTTACAGGATAATTTCCATTCATTTGAACAATTCCTTTGTAATTTGCTACCCAGTATGCAAGTAAATCAATTCCTGCAGTGTCAGTATCAGAATATATTCTGATTGGCAATCCAAATTTATCATCAAAAGGAAAACGAACATTATCCAAATCAGTAAGTGTTAAAACAGCTTTATCACCTGGGACATATTCTTCCTGATCAAAATTCAGTGTTGCTTCACGCCAGGAATATTTTGCAGTTTTAGAAAGGATGTTGTCTTCATCATATTGAAATGATATTGTTACACCACCCTCTTGTTTTGCTTCGACTCTTCCTGAACCATCATCAAGAGTTCCATAGGTACTTTCACATCTATTTCCTCCAAAATTATCAGGTCTACCGTCACCTGTTATGTCATATCGAAAACCAGATAGTTTGATGGAACCATAAAACAGGCCATGATCATGACCAGTCTCTATGAATCCATTACAACCATTTCCTTCCAGAGTCATAGACCCTTCTCTGGATCTTGCAGTGATTGGATTATCAGGATTATTTCCAATTATGTCTAGTTTGTGTGGATCAGTATTCCATCCAGGTGCATAAATTAATGTGTAAATTCTACTTCCCCAAGAATATCCATCAAGTCGCTCTTTGCAATTATTCATTATTTGACCAGGAGTAACACCCTCTTTGTCATACATTTTCCCTAATGGGTTATTAGCACAAAGAAACATCTTGATGCCAGGAATGCTTGCATAAGCAGTTGTAGAATATGTTGATGCAAATAAAATAACAATTAAGAAAAATGCAAGATGATTAACTTTGATGTTATTCACAGTTGAATAACTAGGTATTTGTAGAAAAAGAAAACGGTACATGTATGAAATTCACTAGAGATTAATTGTAAAAAGAATTTTCAGATTAAAATTAAAGTTTCATGGTCATAGTTCAAGAGGTGAAAAAGATCAAAAATAGCTACTTTCTAACTGTTAATCGTTCAAATCGGCTGAAATTTGAACGCTAAGTTTGACTTAAGGATTTGGTATGACTCCTACTATTCTCAAATGCTTCTTTTAGTCGCTGTTCTAGATCAGTATTTTTGTAGACATCTGTAATCCATGATTCTAACTGTTCCTTGATGATTTTTTCTTGTTCTGAAAGGTTGTCTTTAGATTTTTCAGTTATAGTATAAGTCATGACTTATCCTTATTTATCGCATGAGTCCTTAATAATATTTTCGGATACTACCATTCATGCCTAAACGAAAACTCAGCATCACTATGATATCCGAGCTTTTTGACTGGATGGAAGGCGAAATCAAGAAGGGAGAATATGCAAATTATTCACATGCAATAGAATATGCAATGAGGAAATTAAGAGATTCTAAAAAGAATGAATAGTAAATGCCAGATTTCTAAAGATTAGCACAAAAAAGATTTAGATTATTTTTCATTTGTAGTGTCAGAATCTCAACAGGTTTGAACCATGATAATATACTGGTCTTAAGAAATTATTTTAATCATTAAAAATTGCAATTCATCATGACACCCAAACTTCATGAAGGACATGGAGCATTTTTTTATCCATTTATAACAATAGGTAAAGATGCTAATTTAAAACCAGTTTTACATCCTAAAAGTAATCATTGGTTTAGAGAAATCGAAACAAATCAGAGAATTGGAAGATTCCAAATTTTAGTGAGTGATGACGGTTTCATATTTCCAATAGGATTAGGTGGAAACACTCGTGTGTTTCTTAATGTATTATTTTCAACTTCTCTTTTTTTTAATTTACAGTCACGGTTAATTGCAAAAAATAGTTTGTGTAAAGTAGAATGGAAAGAAAATGACAACAAGATAACAATAACTTCAATGAATCCTGGCTCTGTTAGAAGTAACACTGCATTCAATCGAGATGGCAAAAACACAATTAACAGAATGAATGCATTTCCAAGAAAAATAGTAAGTGTTGAAAAAATACAAGAAATAATAGACAAAGCATACGAAGTTTACAAAATCTCTACTCATTGTAGGAGGAGTTATTGTCATAGTGGCAGCATCTCTATTTGCATATCTGATGTGGTATGTTGCACCAGATGAATACATTGAACGAGTAATGGTGATAGCAAATACCGAAGCAGGGTGTATTGCTGAAACTTTTGATGGGTTTGCTGTAAACATTGGCGACTGTGACGTACAGCAAGGAGAGTATGTGGATGCCATAATTGATAAAAAACTCAAAGAAAGAGCAGCTGCCATGAATCCAACCCGTTAATTTTTTTATTTTTTCTTTAATTTAGGTTCAATTCCGTAAAGGCTTGAACCGTTCTTGGAGATGAAATGAGATTCAATATTTATTGAAATTATAAAGGACGTGAAATACATTAAAAATGATACGAAACATCCTTTATAATCTTCAAGATTTTTGTGTATAGTTTTAATTTTTGATATCTAACATAATGATGTCATGAATAAAAAGACGGTTTATGCAGGAACAGATAATTTTTGCAAGTAATTATAATGAGTTCTCAGAAAATCCATAATTCTTCTATCCTCATTTTTATCAATTGGTGCCCCATTTGCAAGAATACTAAGATATTTTAAATTTGATTCTAATTTATGAAGTGATATTTTTATTCCTTCTTCGTATTTCATTCTTAAAAATTCAACCATGTTATCCTCAATCTGTAAAATCTCATTTTCTAAATTAATTATGTCTTGACGAAGAGTATCTTGCATTGGGAGCACTTGGCAAACATTGAAAATAACTTTGATTATTAAATTTCTTAATTATTGATTAAAAATTTAAAAAAAGTTAAACAGATTTTCAGAATTCTTACAATCTAGAATAAATTCAATGATCGTTGTAATTTAGTATGCCCAAGAACATAGAGCGAAGTGAAAAAAGAAAACTCCAAGAACAATATCGAGAAGAATTCAAAGAGAAATTTAGAGCAAGGATTGAAAAAGGCGAAATGATGGATTTTACCTAGAATTTTATCCTTTGCTAAACCCTTGTTTATTTATTACATTGATTGTAATTGTTGATATAATTCCAGGAATCTTTCTAATCTTTTTGCTAATAATTTTAGAAATATCATTATAAGTTGGTGCAGAAATCTTGCAGATTATCTCATAGTTTCCAACTAATAGATCAGCTTTGATTACTTCAGGAATGTCTTGCAATTTTTTCATGATATTTGATTCCATTGACTTTGAACAGTGAATAGTGACAAAGGCATGGGCCATGTATTCATCTAATACTTTTTGTTCGATTTTTTCTACTTTTAATATTCCAGGTTTTTTATCTACTAGTAATGTTAAAGTTCCACTAATTCCAGAAATTTTTCTAATGCCATTTATAATGTCATGTCGAATATTATCTTCATCAGAGGATTCAAGAATTGTTATGATGTCATATTTTCCAAATGCTCCATGTGCATCTGTTATGTTTGGAATTTTGCTTAAATTGGAAATTATAAAATCTTCTTTTCCTGATTCGTTCTTTATCAAAACATATGCTTTTGCCATTAACTCTGTCCCTCAATTCCCATCAATGTGAGAGTAGAGCGAACATGTTTGATTTTTCTTATGTTCCATGTTATGGTTTCTCTAAGATGATCTCTGTCTGGATTCTCTATTTTTGCAATAATATCATATGCACCAAAAGTTCCATGAATCTCCTTAATTGATTCAATATGTTTTAGAGAATTAATTATCTCATCTTCAGAGCCAAGATCACAATTGATTAGAACATATGCTGATTCCACATATCATATGTACTCAAAATATATTTAAGATAAACTCCAGTATTTCCTTAAATTTGTAATGTTTTTTATTAAGAAATCAAACAATTAGACATAATTCAAACATGAATTTGTATTTTAAAAATTTAATCTTTAAGATTCTTGTTCGTTAATTATGTTCAAAGTCATGCTAGTCTTGATGTGAGGCAAGGATCTGATGGCTTTGGTTAGAACATGGTTCAATGTTTTTTCATCAGATGCCTCAACCTTACAAATAACATCATAGAATCCAAAAATTACATCTCCTTCTTTTACTTCGGGTATGTGACTGAGATTTTTTAACGTAGTATATTCTTCACCGTTATCACAATGAATCACAACATATGCTTTTGACAAATTTTGTCCAAGCATCAAACCCACTAATTTCTCTGAGGGTTGAAATAATTCTTCAGATTCTGAACGGGTCAGGGTAACAGTAGAATGGATTTTTGGCATATTACGAATTTTCATAGTTGTAATTTCTTTAACTTCACCCTCACTGTCAGCTTCAATTTGAGCAATTATATCATACATGCCAAGTGTTCCATGAGCTTCTTTTACGCCATTGATTTTTTTTAAATCTGCAATAACTTGTTTTTCCGAACCTAAATCACAATTCATCATGACATATGCTTTTGGCAATTA
>JADHUF010000040.1 GCA_016784625.1 Candidatus Nitrosopumilus sp.
TGGTAGGTTCTTTTATTTTTTTAAATTGTAAGAAAAATCAAGAAAAGGATGTAATAGAATATCTACAAAAAATTCCCGAAATCAAGGATATGCAGTGTGTTAGTGGTGCATATGATATACTTGTAAAGATACAAGCACCTACAACAGATGAATTAAATGAAATAATCACATGGAAGATCCGCAAGATCAAAAATGTCATGTCCACTTACACTCTCAAAATAAACGAGGAGGCTACATACTGCAAAGATGACAATTCATGAAAGACTGTTTGTAGGTACATCTTCAGATGAGCATGTTGAGATGTATCTAAAAGCAATGTGGCTAATTAAAGAGAATAAAGAGTTAATCAAAATAAGTACTATTGCCAACCTGCTTGGAATCAGACAGTCAAGTGTGGTTCAGATGTTGCAAAGAATAGACAAGATGGGATATGTGAATTACAGAAAATGTGACATAACGATGACTGACAAAGGAGAACAAATTGGGGCAAGCATTGTTAGAAAGAGTAGATTACTTGAGGTTCTAATGATCAATCATTTAAAACTCAAACCAGATGAGAAGATTATTTGTGGCATGGAACATCATATGAGTGATGAGTTTACAAACTCTCTTTCTTCAATCCTTGACAACCCCACAATTTCTCCAAATGGAAAGATCATTCCATCTAATTTTGATCTGATTTCATCTAAGAAAACTGAATAAAATACTTGAATTAGACATTAATTTTGATAAAATAAAAAAGAGGTTAACTGCAAGAAATATTTTTTACAGTAAATGCCTCATTCATGGTCAGATATTCATTGATTTTCTGCTCGATGTCATCAGGTGTTGTGTCATCCATTCCAGAAAGGCCAGCTTTAAACGAAATAGAGTTGGTAGTTGTTTTGATGTCAGACACTTCCATGTCTGCATAGATATTAGCAATCTCACTTACCCATTCTTGTGCCTCATTTTTGTTGATGGCTTCCGTGTCTAGACTTACGTGAATCATTTTTGTCATGCCATGAGTATTGAGTTACCATATTTATGCATTATCAAATATCTTTAAAAAATTCATATTAAATATTAAGAATAAAAGATTTATTAATAACTAAATATTGCAACAGATTAACATCCACATGTTACACGACATTGGCAGGTTAATCCTGTCGTGTTGTGTTTAGGAGAAAAAATGAAAGAAGATAATGATACAAACGAAGTGATAATCGAGATAAACGATAACAACTCCACACATAACAATAACCACTCTATAACACTAAAATCAAAAACTACAGATGTCGATAAATTGTTGCCGATGGCACAGAAATGGCTTGATGAGTATAAGCAGAAGAAATGGCTTGAGAGATAAACTATAATTTTTCTTTGATCAAATTATAAATTTCCCAAAAAAAATATTCCATAATTAAAAGAATCCTTAATTTAATAGAAAGTACCGTGTAAGGTCTATAACTAAATTGACTCACTATTTACCAGTTATTTGCGTATTTGACTTGCTCTGGAGTTAGTTTATCAATTTTAACATCCATTGCCTTTAGAGCATCAACTGCTATTTGTTTATCAATTTCTTCAGGAACATTAATTATTTTATTTTCCATTTTCTTATGATTTTTTAAAATATACAAAACAGATAAAATTTGATTTGAGAAAGATTGTGCCATTACTTCTGGAGGATGTCCTTCAGCTGCAACCAAGTTTGCAAGACGACCCTGTCCAATCAAGTAAACTTTTCTCCCATTTTTTAAATTACATTCATCAAGATTTGGTCTTACTTCTTTAACTGATTTTGATTTCTTTAGTAGAAACTCTGCATCAATTTCAACATCAAAGTGACCAACATTGCCCATAATTGCACCATCTTTCATTTGCAAGATGTGTTCTTTTCGAATTACACTAGTCATTCCGGTACAGGTAATGAACATATCACCAATCTTGGTAGCTTGTGCCATTGGCATAACTTCAAATCCATCCATATGTGCTTCAAGTGCTTTTACAGGATCTATTTCGGTGACAATTACTTTAGAGCCCATTCCTTGACATCTAGATGCAACGCCACGTCCAACCCAACCATATCCTACAACTACTACACGTTTTGATGCCATAAGTAAATTCATTGCACGCAAATAACCATCAATAGTGCTTTGTCCTGTACCGTATCGATTATCAAACATGTGTTTCGTATATGCTTCATTAACTAAAATTACAGGATAACGAAGTTTGCCCTGATTTTCTACGGCTCTAATTCTTGTAACACCAGCAGTAGTTTCTTCAGTTGCGCCAAGTACAATCATATTTTTGAATCGCTTATCAAAATGAGCTTTGATATTCATATCGGCACCATCATCAGTTAGAATAGTGGGTTTATGTTTTAGGACTTGATCAATACACCAATCATATTCTTTGACTGATTGTCCATGCCAAGAATAAACATTGATTCCTTGTGAAGCCAAAAATGCAGCAATGTTATCCTGAGTAGTTAATGGATTTCCACCGCAACATGCAACAGTTGCACCTAATTCTTTAGCACCCATAAGTAAAACAGAAGTCTCTTTTGTAATATGTAAACAAAATCCAAGTGTAACACCCTTTAGAGGTTTTGATTTTTTAAAACGATTAATTGTGTTATCTAAAATTTGCATATGAGATCTAGCCCATTCATAAGATAATTTGCCTTCTTTGATCAATTTAGGACTAGTCTTTACTTTACTCAATATGCAAATTCTTGAAGTGTTATATAAAATTCTATCATGCGAATGTAAATAAATGACAAAGATACCACAAAAATATTGACTTGGAGAAAGATTGCAGAAAAAGGCGAAGTTGCTGTAGGAAAAGGCAAGGCCTTCAAAATTGAAGGAAAACAAATTGCAGTGTTTAATCAAGATGGATATCATGCAATAGACGATCTTTGTGTTCATCAGGATGGCTCAATCGCTCCTGGAAAATTAGAGGGAGATATTGTAGAATGTCCATTACATTTTTGGCATTACAACATAAAGACAGGCCAACTTACAGATTATCTCAAAGATGTCAAACTAGAGACATATGCTGTAGAAGCAAGAGATGATGGCATCTACGTGGATTTCTAAGTACAATTTTTATTCCAACATATTCTGCAAATAGATTATTGAATCAAGACATCATAGATGAAATAAAAAATCAAGATTATTCTAAAATCACTGAACTAATTGAGAATTTCTTATCAGAACAAATAGAGAAAAACCATGTAAACGGGATCATTTTAGGATTAAGTGGAGGAGTGGATTCAGCAGTTTTAGCTTATATCTGTAAAAGAAAATTAAAAGAAAAAACATTGGCATTAATTATGCCAGATACATCAATTACACCAGAGATAGAAACTAAAGATGCGCTCAAAATGATTGCATTAACAGGGATAGAATACAAGTTAATCGATATCAAACCAATTATCAATGAATACGCAATGTATCTTGAACCAAATGAAAAAGCCAGAGGTAATCTTCGTGCAAGAGTTAGAACCAACATTTTGTATTACTATGCAAATTCCAAAAAATATCTAGTTTTAGGTTCAAGTGACAAAAGTGAAAATCTGATTGGATACTTTACAAAGTATGGAGATGGTGCATCAGATCTTACTCCAATTATTTCACTATACAAACTCCAAGTAAGAGAAATTGCAAAGTATCTAGGAGTGCCAGAAAATATCATTTCAAAAAAGAGTAGTCCACACCTATGGAAAGAACATGAAGCAGAAAAAGAATTAGGAGTATCATATGAAGAGATAGATTCTATTTTGTATTGCCTTTATGAAAAAAAATTATCAGTTGATGAAACATCAAAAATCACTTTAATGGAAAAATCAATTATAGAAAAAATTCAGGAATTAAACATAAACAGTGAACATAAAAGATTATCAGCATTAAAACCAGATAGAGAATAAAATGAAACTTCAAGACACATTATCAAATTCAGAACAAATATTAGATATTTCAAAAAAAGTGAGAATTTACCTTTGCGGAGTAACAGTTTACGATGAATCCCATATTGGTCATGCAAGAACCATCATAGTTTTTGATGTATTAAGAAAATATTTAGAAAAGAAAGGAGTAGAAATAGAGTTTATTCAAAACTTTACAGATGTAGATGATAAAATTATCAATCGTGCACAAACAGAAGGCACTACTGCAGAAAATATTAGTACAAAGTATATTGAAAATTATTTCAAAGATTTTGATGGACTAAATGTTAAACGTGCAACAGATTATCCAAAAGCTACAGAGCACATAGAAGATATCATTAAATTTATTGAAAAACTTATTGAAAAACAAATTGCATACACTTCTAAAAATGGAGTATATTTTTCAGTATCAAAATTTCCAGAGTATGGAAAGTTATCAAAAAAGAAGATAGATGAATTACAATCAGGTACAAGAATTGAAATAGATGAAGCAAAAAAAGATCCGTTAGATTTTGCATTATGGAAATTCTCAGATGTCAGTCCTGTTTGGGATAGTCCATGGGGAAAAGGTAGACCAGGTTGGCACATCGAATGCTCTGCAATGAGCATAAAGTATCTTGGAGAAAACTTTGAGATTCATGGAGGCGGAAGAGACTTGATATTTCCACATCATGAAAACGAAATTGCACAGTCTGAATCATGTACTGGTTCTCCATTTGCAAAGATTTGGGTTCATGTTGGAATGGTAACAATAAATGGAGAAAAAATGTCAAAATCACTTGGAAACATAAAATCAATCAAACATGTTTTAGAGAATTGGGGCCCAAACATCATAAGATTATTTTGTCTAGCAGGACACTATTCAAAACCAATTGATTACTCTGAAGAATTATTAAAAGAAAATCTTACAAAATGGAGACAAGTTGAGACATGTTATTATGAATTAATTCATACAAATAGTGAAAATCACGAAAAAGTCAACCCAATTATAGAAAAAATAAGTACAGAATTTGATAATTCATTAGAATCTGATTTTAATACCCATCTTGCATTATCTGCATTTTTTCAACTAGTCAAAGAAGGAAATAGGTTAGCAGCTGATGAAAAACTTGGAAAAGAAGATGCACAGATTATCAAGACAGAATTACAAAGAATGTTAGAGATTTTAGGATTAGACATACCAAAAATAACAAAAGGAGGAAAACAAAAAATTGATGAATTAATTAAAAATAGAGACCAGTTTAGAAAAGAAAAACAATTCGATGAAGCAGATAAGATCAGAGACATACTCAATGACATGAATGTAGAGATAATTGATCATAAAGAAAGAACCATCTGGATGAAAAAAGAAAATATTAAAGCTGAAAATTAAATAATCTACATATTTAGGTCATGAATGAAACTTTTAGCATGTTGTTTTGTAGAAATTTCTTTCAAATTTTCTTTAATTGAATTTAATATTGCATCATAAGATTCACCAAACAAATCTTGTAACACTTGTTTAAGTACATCAGGATTATCATAGCAATCATCTAATGAAATATTATGATCCTTGCGTAATATCATGATTACTTTTTCTAATGAATCATTTCCTAATTCCAACAAAGTATTTTTCAAAGTTAATGTAATCATTGTTTTTTGCATATTTTCTAATTCATCTTTTGCAGGTAAACATAATTGATGTGTTTTTTGAATTATCTCATCAATATCAATAGGTTCATGAAATACCGCAGATGGATGTAATCGATTTAATGTTAATTCAGTATTTAGTTTCATTTTCTCTATTATCATAATTACAACGGCATTTGGGTTTAGTTCTTTTATTTTTTGTAATGCATCAATTCCACCATATACTGGCATAGAATCATCAAGAAAGATCACATCTGGTTTTAGTTTTTGATATAGAAATACTGCTTCTTGGCCATTGTATCCTTTACCAACCACATTAATTTTATGACTAGTCAATAAATCACAAAATAGATTTAGGGTTTCTTTATCATCATCAACTACAACTGCTCTAATTACCATCTTTGATATCTCCTATCATTTTGATGATTATTAATTTTGACATTCTACCTCACTTGCTTTCATTCCATCATACAATCCACTAATTGCATCTACCATACATTCTGAAACATATGGGAAATTTGTTTCAATAACAGGATACATCAAATCGTCAGGAGCAGATGAATGTGCAAGACCCAATGCATGTCCAAATTCGTGCAAGAATATAGTAGATAATTGCTCATTTGAAAGAGAAACTACATCATAAATTACCATATGGCTTTTGAGTATCTCACCTTGATCTACAACAGATTTAGTATAACCTGAATAGCCATCAGGATCACTAAGAGCGGATAGTTCAATGGTGATATCCCCAATTGGTTTATGAGAGCTAGAAAATTCAAAATTTGTTGGAACTGTTAATTCTGTATTTTGTTGTGCAGCAATATTTAATGCACCAGCCCAACCTTTGTAATACGTAGATGAAGTTCCTTTTGGACCTTTATGAACAAGAGTATTATCAATATCTATAATCTCTTCGGATGAAACTGCATCTTTAATTGTATTAATTCTTTCTGGAGTTGCAAATTCATTAGCTAAAATATTTACATGAAGTGCTTGATTTCCTACAAGCATCCATGGGAACCATGTTTTTAGTGTATCCCCACGTAAGTTTTGTACCAAGTATTTTGATTTAGCATGTTCTCCAACAAGCATTATAGAATTTTGTTCGATACTATTTTCATAAAAAGTAAATACACCAACAAATCCACCAATAACAAGACCTGCAATAGCAATTGTTAAGTAGTATTTTTTCATCATTTTGAAACTAGATTCTTCTTTGGAATCTGCTTTTTCAGATAGTTGTAATTTTTCTTGTTTTATTTCTTTTAGATTCTCAGTATGATGGTCAAGTTTAATTTTTAGTTCAATATTTGATTTTTCTAATTCATGAATTTTTTGTTCTGTAAAGATCTGAGTTGTAAGCTGTTCTTTATCGTTTTCTAATAATAGAATTTTTTTGTTTGTAATGAGCTGATTTACAAGGTGTTCTTTTTCGTTTTCCAGAAATGCAATTTTTTCTTTAAGTTTTTGATTAAATAACATATCTCCTTCTTGAACATATGAATTATTTTGTTCACCAAGTTTATTTTTTATATCGTATTTTGATTTTTTAAGAATTGATTCAATATTCTGAATTTTTTCATGAATTGCATTATCACATCTTTCTAAATCAATACTACGTTCGTCCCAATTTCTTGATTCATCCGTTTGTTCATACACTTTACTTGCCACCAATAATGAATTATGGTATGAGTATATGAGAATCAGTGTGTAATATTTGAAAATTACACTTTCCCAAATTTGGGAATTAGTCAGGCATAGCCAGGCACAAAACTAGTCATTTTTGATAAAAGTATATGATTAAACTTGTGCCTGAAAATCTACCTTCAGTCACCTAAATGATAATAAATTTGTAAACTATTGCTTTTCCCAAATATGAAAATTTCCCAACAAATTTGAAATTTGCAAATTTTGAATCTAAAGTTAAAGAGATTTTGATTTTGACCACAAGGTGGTAAATAATAATTTTTTAGAGTAAATCATTGCAACAGAGTTTGTCCAAAGTGCAGTAGGTTTTCCTTTATCAGAATCACAGCTACTCATACAAAATAATACTTCATTATTGTCCTTTATAATAAAACAAAGATTTCCTGTAATTGAGGTTGGTAATTTTTTAACATTGATTTTATTTACATCATCAAATACATATATTGTTTTATCAGAAGAATTTGTTAATAGTTTGTAATCAATTAAGGTTTCTTCTAATGGTTCTAAGAAATTTGCTTGATAGAACTTTAGAAAATCTTTTTCATTCCCAATAATCTGTAATTCTTTTTCTGAATTAATTATCATATCATTAATTTTACTATTAATTTGATTTTCACCCTGAAGAATTTGGAATTTGCCTTCTCCAGATTTTTCTATTTTATTATGAAATTCTGGAATATTATTCCATAATTCATTTAATTCTGATTTTTGGTTTTCTAATTTTTTAATTCGTTCTTTTTCTGTATTAAGTAATGAATACATAGCATCAGTTAACGGTATTGCAGTAAACTGTATTGGGTGTTGAAAAGATGCCGATACAATTCCTTTATTTTGTAAAGTAGCTAATAGCTTGTATGTCTCAGTTCTAGGGAATTTCAACACTTTAGAAATATCAGAAGCTGTACTAGAACCATATTTTCCAAGATAGATGTAAATTTTGCATTGATTTGATGATAATCCAAATGAAGACAGTTGTGATTGTATTTTTTCTAACGGTTCTCGATATTCAGATATAGAAGTATCTGAGTCATCTGAAAAGAGTGATGTTTGGGACACTTGATTTTCTATTTTTCTCATTGGTAATCGATCAATTTGAATGGCGCATTTATCAATACCATGTTGATTGTTTTTGATCGATTTGATCGTATTTACGATCAAAATTACTTAGAATAGGCTCGATCATGTATTTGTCACATATTACCAATGAATACCAACCATTACCAATAAGTATAAATTGTTGCCCATAATTGCCAGATTTGTATGAAGTTTGAGAAAAAATTTCAGAGAATATCAGAAAATTCTCAGGTTAAACGAGACAAAGTAGTGATCATTCTAGGAATTTCATTACTTGTAGCAAGTTGTTGCTCATACTTGATGATTGAAGCATTTGGCCAGGTGTTTGAATTAGATTGTCCAGAAAATGCATACCATGGTTTAGATAATCAAGGGAATGCTACATGTAGAGACATCCTAACTAACAGTATTGTCAGCATAGAATTAACACCAAGTTTAGATACATATCAAAAAATAATTACAAAGTCTCAAAGTATTTCTAATTTAGAGACACCCCCTACTAATGAAATTTCAAGTGTAGACATTACTACATTTATTTTAATTGGAGTACTAGGAAGTGTTGTTTTTATAACGATAAAAAAAAGAAAAATAATTCGATTTC
>JADHUF010000041.1 GCA_016784625.1 Candidatus Nitrosopumilus sp.
AGAGACATACAAGTTAGGATTACTTGATGCCTCAACATTCACAAAAGGAATTATCAGAAATATTGAGAAAATTGCCAGTAAATAGTATTTTTTATCCAATATCTCAAGATGCTGTCTAATCACAGATAACATTGTCGTATCATTTCTTCTTAGAAACTTGTAATACATAATAAGAAATATCAAAAAAGAATGAAAGTGTTTGTTCAAAGAACCAAAGTTTTACAGATTTCACTTTTGGCTATTTTTTCGGCATTTTTAGTAGAATTAATTTTTGGTCTAATCTCAAATAGTCTTGCTCTCATTACAGACAGTATTCATGCATTACTGGACAGTGTAGTTACTATTGTTTTGCTTTTGGCAGCAAGATTGGCAATCAAACCACCTGATGCAGAACATACCTATGGACATGGAAAAATTGAATCATTAGGAGGATTAATTGGAGGAATAGCAATTTTTCTGATTGCCTGCTTTTTTATTTATGAGTCTATCAGTAGATTACAGAGTCCTCCACCAAGTATTCTGCCAGGATTATTTGCAATAATTGGAGGACTGTACACAATAGGAATTGATATTTTTAGATTAGTTCTGTTAAGAAAATCAATTAAAAAAATTGGAGGTGCAACTCTCAAAGCAGATTTTTATCATGCATTTATGGATCTTGGTTCAACTCTAGTTGCAATCATTGGAATAGTTTTGATATCATATGGATTCTATTATGGAGATTTTGCTGCTGCATTAATTTTAGGAGTACTATTAGCAGTTCTCAGCGTAAAACTAGTTTACAAAACTGCACTTGATTTAACAGATATTATTTCACCTAAACTTGTAAAAAATGTCAGAGAGATTGCAACATCAACAGAAGGAGTTATTGATGCAGAGTCAATACTTATGAGAAGATCCGGGGACACAGTTTTTGCAGATATAACAATTTCATTGAGAGGTGATACTAGTTTTGATGAAGCACATGAAATTAGTACTAATGTTGAGAGAAACATAAAAAATAGAATTCCTAATGCAGCAATTACAATTCATTTTGAGCCAAATTGGGAAAAGGTTCCACTTGATGCAAAAATCCTAGATATTGCGAAAAAAGTTGATGGTGTAAAAGAAGTTCATAATGTCAGCACGCATAAAACCAAAGGAAAGACATATTCTAATTTGCATGTAATGGTAGACAGAGAAATCAATCTATTTTTGGCTCATAAAATTTCAGATGTTATTGAACAAAAGATTCAAGAAAACATACCTGAAATTGAACATGCTACAATCCATTTAGAGCCATTTGTAAAAATACCTGAAAATTTTAATTTGGAAGATAAAGTTGTGGAAGAAAAAATTGAGAGGATATTAAAGAAATACTCTGAAATCAAAAAGATTGGGCGTATAGTTTCTTTGAATTTTGAGAATATTCTCAAAATAGATATCGATTGTTCATTTGATAAGGAATCATCCATTGAAAAAGTTCATGATTTAACATCAGAGATAGAGCACATTATTAGAGCAGAAATTAAAAATTCTGTAATAACAATACATCCAGAACCAGACTAAACCAAAATACTTGTTAGATACATTACCAACATTCCTGCTGCGAGACCAGATACCACTGAAGCACTTGAAAGATTTTTGTCACCTTCTTCTCGCATCCATCTCAATAATGTTATGATTACTTGGAATATTGCACCTGCTCCTATTGCAAGAAAAATCACTGAAGTAAATGGGGAATAAACAAATCCACCTATCCATGCACCAAAAATAGCAGGAGAACCTGCAATTAATCCCAGTGCTGCAAGTTTTCCTATCAATGCTTTTCCTACCAAGCCTTTTCCTCTAGACATTGGTGCTGCAATGGCAATGCCCTCAGTAGTATTGTGCAACGCAAATCCAACTATCAGAAAGGTACTAAATGCAATAGAACCTAAACCAACAGCTGCACCAATTGCAAGTCCTTCTCCAAAATTATGCAGTCCAATTCCAATGGAAATCATCAGTGCAATAGCCACAGGTTTTGTGATTCTAGAGGACTCTGCTCTTTTTACTAATTTTTCACCAGTGTAGTATAACCCTAAAAATGACAAGACTACAACTGTAGCTACTAACAATGCACCATTGAAACTGCTTGCAAGATTTTCTTCAGAAACTTCTAATGCCTCTTCAATAGAATCAATACCTAAGAATAGTAACAGTCCTACAGTAAGTGCCAAAAAGAAATGATATTTGTTTTTACTAATCCTTTTGATAAATGGAAGCCAAAGTAATCCAATCATTACAGGAATGATTCCAACATAAGTTCCAATTAATGCAAAGAATCCAGCAAGTTCAAGGCTAGGTTCTAATGCAGGAGCGGCAGCCTCTATCTCTTTTTCAAATCTTGTTCCATCCTCAATGGTTAATCCAATTATGTATGGTTCTGCTTCATTCCATTCAAATGGTATTCTAACCAAAGCCGTTTCGTATCGTTCTAGGAATCTATCAGGTTCAATGGCGGCAGGTTGTATTCTGTCATTAATATCAGCCATAACAACTTCAACGGGAATCGGTCCGGTATTTCTTACAGTTACAAGTATCTCAGAATCTACAAAATCAACCTTTTCCATAGTTATCTCAGGTAAAGGTATTCCAAAATCTAAAAGATCAGACCCTGGACCAAAAATGTATGCTACTAAAAATATGAGAAAAACAAATGGGATAATTCCACTTGCCAGAATCTTACCTTTTGATGATTTATTGCTAATTTCCATAATCTATTCCTGTTTGCGATTTTTGATCTAGGTTGTCCTTAACTAGAAATATTCCAACCCAACCTTTTTCTGAAAATTCTACCTTGTGAGCGTGAAATAGATACTTTCCAGGATATTCATATTCAAATTCCATTATACCACGTTCGGTTTGTGATAGAGTAATCATATCAGTATAAAACGAAGGAACGGTATCTGTTCCTGTTGGATAGTAATGGTATAGATTGCCATGCAAGTGTAGATTGTTTATTGGATCAAATTCTACCATATTGACAACATAAATGCGAATTAATTCATTAGTGTTAATTTCAATAGGATGATGTTGATAATAAAATGGAATAGTGTTTGCAGCATAGAAATTATTTTCAGTATCAAAATCAGTATCCAAACCATTTAGAACCATAACCATTTCATCTGCTATAGGTCTGCCTTCTTTTGGATCAACTATGTAAACTCCATACAGACCACGTACAATATGTTCTTCAAGTGGCATCACATGACAGTGGTATGGATGAACACCAACAGGGCCAGCTTCAAATTCATAAGTAAATTTACCTCCTCCCGGTCCAACTGTTTCAAATACACCATCCATCTCTGCTGGATGGATTCCATGAAAGTGCATCGTATGGAACTTTGAACCGTTGTTGATGAAATTTATACGGACAAGATCACCCTCAGTAGCCCTTATGGTTGGACCTGGAACAGTACCGTTGAATGTCCATACATTAAAGAACACACCTGGTGAAACTTCCATAACTTTATCGTCTTCTGCAATAATCGTAAATTCTCTTAGAGTTGTACCGTCAGGTAACTGTGAAACTTTTCCATAGTTAAATTCTCGTAGGTATTTCATTGGGTCAAATTCCATAGTTGCACTAGTATACAGTGGATCCAATACTTCGCCTGTTGTCTTTATAATGCCACCAGTATGGGTAACAAAGACAGTCTCTTCTAGCTGAGCACTAATCTCTTCTGTAAATGTAAAGTAAAGTGCAGACATCGCAATGATTACAGATATTGATGCGATCATTATTCTAGAACGGTATTTTTTCATTAGAGATATTTGGTACACCTCAATTGTAATTTAAATTTACCCTAAGCTAACTTTTTTAGTATGATCTAACTTTATCGTACAAGATTAATTTGCGAATTTTAAAAAAATTAGGTTTAAACTAAAGAAACCTAGTCCTATTTTATGCAGAAATCTGGAATAGTAATAATATCATCAGGTGCACTAATTGTCATAGGATTAATTTTGTTAGTTTTAGGAAATCAAATTATCTTAGAAGGAGTCAGCCAAGGAGATGGGAAAGTAAGTTTGAACCAAGCACTTGTAATTTCGTCAGATTTTGATTCACAGGATACATCAACAGGAGTTTTTGCAATCCAAATAATGGAATTCAAAGATAACATATTTTCTGCAAAAGTAACAGATTCATCAGATAATGAAATAATTTCTCAGCCAATTAACGAAGATACTATTGAAATGGAATTTGATGTTTTAGAGACTGGGACTTACAAATTAATCATCGAAAGTGTCAGTAATGAAGAAATCTTGGTGTTCGCAGCTATAGGACCACTTCCAGATGCAGGTAAAAAATCACTGGGTTTTATCTCAGTGTATGTGCTTGTTATTGGAATGGTAGGATTGATAGTAGGTGCAATATACATAGTTAAAAATAGAAAATCAGTTTAGATAGCTATCCATTTTTTCAAGACTATTTATGGTAGCATCAAAATTGTCACTGTTTTCAACAATGGTAGTGAGTTTTTCAGAATTGGCAGTAAGTAAACATTTTCCATTATCAGAATTTTTGGAAATGAATTTGTGTTCTATCAAATAAGATAGTCTTTCAAGAACTTCAGATTCAGATATGGAAACTTGTTGAGCTAAAAATGAGCATTCTTTTTCACCATCTTCAAGTTCTGCCAGTATTGATGCAGTTATAGGATCAAACATACAATCTACAACTTTTTCTCGATCAAATGTTTCATCCATTTCTATAAAAGAGTAAATTTGGAAATTTATAACTTTTCAATTGAATGATCCAATAAGATAATTAAGAAAAAAAGACTTACAGAGTCATGCAAAAACTTTGTAGTAAAGATCCATCTGGTAAAGGTAAGCACTGTTTTTGTATAGATGTTGATGCACAACGAGGAGTCAAAAAATGTTGTAAATGTAACCAATGGAACGTTCAAGGTAACGACTGGACAGAGGATGAAGATTTTAGATGATTTGAATTGAAAATGATTATGATTAGAGGCAAAAATTATCTAAAAATAGTATTTGAGAAATCATCTAATTTGACGCCTAGCATGGTTTTTATCGGGGTTTCATAGAATTTTGGAATACTTGAGTAGTCAAGAATATAGACACATTGTAAGGATTGTTGGTAACGATATTCCAGGAGAGAGAAAAACACTTCTAGGATTGACCCAGATTAAAGGTATTGGGTACAACTTTGCCACAGCAATTCTTGATACACTAAAAATTAATACAAATTCCAATATCGGTAATCTTTCTGATGATAATGTTCAAGCAATTGAAAAATTAATTTTAGATCCAATTGGAGGAAATTTTCCAATTTGGTTTCTTAACAGAAGAAAAGATATTGAAACTGGAGTGGATTTGCATTTGTTAACATCAGATATTCCATTTACATTGAGAAATGATATTGAAAGAGAAAGAATAACTGCAAGTTGGAGAGGTTATCGTCATCTAAGTGGTTTAAAAGTTAGAGGACAGAGAACTAGAACTTCAGGTAGAAAAGGCGGAGCAGTTGGTGTTGCTAAAGCTGGATTGGCAGCTCCAAAGAAAGGTGACCCAGGAGCTCCAGGTGCAGCTCCTGCAACAGATGCAGCAGCTCCTGCAACAGATGCAGCAGCTCCAGAAAAGAAAGAAACTCCAGCAGCAGAAAAGAAAGAAGCCCCAGCGGAGAAAACTAAATAGGTGTTTTGAATGGGTGACCCAAAATATCCACGTAAAGTTTGGAGAAAACCAAAAAGACCTCTGAATTATGAATTAAAGATGGAAGAGCTAAAAACTCTCGGTACATTTGGACTAAGAACTAAAAGAGAATTATGGAAAGCACATACAGAATTATCACGTGTAAGACATCAAGCAAGATCATTACTTGCATTAAGACAAGAAGTTAGAGCAGAAAAGGAACCAATCTTAATGAAATCACTTTCTAGAATTGGATTAGTAAATAATGATGCAACATTAGATGATGTACTTAATCTAAATGTGAATGATTTACTCGCACGTAGATTACAAACTATTGTTACACAAAAACTTGGATTCAAAACACCATATCAAGCAAGACAAGCAGTGATTCACGGACATATTATGATTGGAGAAAGAAAAATAGATATTCCATCATACACAGTTACAGTTGGAGAAGAAGATGGTGTTCATTTTGCACCTGAATCAAAGATTCCAGAAATGCTAGAAAAAACAAAAACTGAACCTAAAGTTGAGACACCTGCTGAAGGAACAGTTGAGACACCTGCTGAAGGAACAGTTGAGACACCTGCTGAAGGAACAGTTGAGACACCTGCTGAAGGAACAGTTGAGACACCTGCTGAAGGAACAGTTGAGACACCTGCTGAAGGAACACCAAAAGATCAAAGTTCTTCAACAGAGTAATCGAAAAAATAGGCTTATCAGTAAATAACCCCAATTATCAGATAGAATAATCATGTGTTCAATTATAGGATATTATGGAAAAGAAATTGCTGCACCAATAATTGTAAAGGGGTTAAAGAGAATGGAATACCGCGGATATGATAGTGTAGGGGTTGCAACAGAATCAGAAAATAAAATTGAGTTAAAAAAAGGCATTGGAAAGGTATCTGAAGTAAATTCTAAAGTTCAGTTAGATACACTTCCCGGAAAAATTGGTATTGGTCATACCAGATGGGCAACTCATGGAAAAGTAACCGATATTAATGCACATCCACATTCAAGTAATTCTGGAAAAATCGCAATAGTACATAATGGGATTGTAGAAAATTTTGAAGAATTAAAAAAACAATTAGAAAATGATGGATATAGTTTCAAGAGTGAAACAGATAGTGAAGTTATTGCAAATTTGCTTCAAAAAAATTATGATCTAACAAAAAATGTTAAAGAAACAATTTTGAGAACAGTTTCAGAAATTAAAGGACATTATGCATTTGTTGCAATGTTTGAAAATGGTCAACTTGCAGCAGCTAGATTTCATGAACCATTAATTATCGGAGTTGGAGAAAATGATGTTTTTTTATCAAGTGATGTTTTAGGATTTGTTGAATACACAGATAATGCAATTTATATGAAAAGTAGAAATTTTGTAATTTTAGACAAAGAAGGATTACAAATTTTAGATTTTGATGGAAAAAATACAAAATATGAAATTACAAAAGTTTCAAAAGAATTTGGAGATGCATACAAAGGAGATTATGCACATTTTACATTAAAAGAAATTTATGAACAGCCTGAAACAATTTTGAAAGCTGGAGAGAGAACAGTAGATGCCATCGAAAAAACAGCTAATCATATCAAAAATGCAAAAAATATCTACATAACTGGAAGCGGAACTAGTTACAATTCTGCACTCATTGCAAAGCAAATTCTATCAAAATATGCCAAAATTAAGGTAGAAACAATCATGTCTAGTGAACTCCAATTCTCACCAGACATTATTGAAGAAAATTCTATTCTAATTGCAATATCTCAAAGTGGAGAAAGTGCAGATGTTTTAGATGCTGTAAGAATAGCAAAAAAAGCAAATTGTAAGATTATCTCCATCGTTAATTTACTTACATCATCACTTGCACGCCATGCAGATGTCGTGATAGGAATGAATTGTGGGCCTGAAATAGGAGTTGCAGCAACAAAAAGTTTCACATCACAACTTGTAATAATTTATAAAATTGTGCAAAAATTAAGTAACAACGAGATAACAATTAACTTTAAAAAATTCTCTGAATCAATTTTAAAAATATTAGAAAATACAACAAAAATTCAACAAATTGCAAAAGAATTAAAGGAAATTTCAGACATTTACATTTTAGGTAGGGGAATAAATTATCCGATTGCAATGGAAGCAGCATTAAAACTTAAAGAATTAACATACATGCATGCAGAGGGAATTCCAGGGGGAGAATTAAAACATGGGCCTCTTGCATTAATGGATTCAAACGTGTTTGTAATAATTTTTAATCCAAATGATTCAACGTATTCAGATACACTAACAAGTGCAAGAGAAATTAAAGCTCGTGGAGCAAAAATTATTGGAGTTTCAGATATAGAAAATGATGTTTATGATTATTGGATAGAAACTCCAAAAATAGATGAAGTATTGTATCCAATTTCAGAAATCATTCCAATACAGTTGTTATCTTACTATGCAGCACTTGAAAAAAAGACAGATCCAGATTACCCCAGAAATTTAGCAAAATCAGTTACAGTGAAGTAAACAATCTAGAATATTCTTTTTCAGCTAGCTCTAAAAATTTTGTAGAATTATTACCTGTTTTGAGCATAGAGGAAATAATACTACCGCCAGCACCAACTCCCTCTTTTGCAAATCCCTCTGAAAATGCTCTTAGACCAGAATATTGTGAATTTTTCAAGCCTGGATCAACAGAGATCGCAGGAATATCTGAGATTTCCTCAACCAAGTTCTTAAAATTTGCACTTTCATCATTTGTAATATAAGACGTGGTTCCAATCGCAGTATTTTCTTCATTAAATCCAATTTTTGATGCAAAAGCCAATACTGCAGTCATTTGGGTACCACCTGCCAACATTACTTTAGAAACATCAGAAGCGGAACTCAACATTCCTGCAACAAAAGGAATCATTGGATCTCCGACTTTTGCAATAATACTGTAAGGATGATCATCGATAATTCTTTCAAGTGCAGAATCAACAACTTGATTTTTTAATTCAACAGGATTGTTTGGGATACTGGAACTTACTTTAGCATCAAAACCTAATGCTCTC
>JADHUF010000042.1 GCA_016784625.1 Candidatus Nitrosopumilus sp.
TTACTAGATGGAATAACCACTAACCCTTCCTTAATGTCAAAAGAAAAAGGTAATCCTAAAGATGCAATGGAAGAGATTACAAAAATTATCAAAGGTGATGTGAGTTTAGAAGTTGTAAGTACAGAATATTCTGGAATGATGGAAGAAGGTAAACGTCTTCGTGAATATGGAGATAATGTTGTCGTTAAAGTTCCTATGACCCCTGATGGCTTGAAAGCATGCAAATCACTTTCATCTGAAGGAATTCCTGTTAATGTCACATTGATATTTTCTCCAAATCAAGCTTTGCTTGCTGCAAAATCTGGTGCAAAATATGTTAGTCCATTTATTGGACGACTAGATGATATTGGCCAAGATGGAATGCATTTAATTAAAGAAATCAAAGAAATATTTTCTAATTATGATTTTGGAACTCAAATACTTGTTGCAAGTATTCGTCATCCAATACATGTAATTGATGCTGCAAAAATTGGAGCAGATGTTGTAACTTTACCTCCTGCTGTTTTAGATAAAATGATGCAACATCCATTGACAAAAATTGGTCTAGAAAATTTCCTTGCAGATTGGGAAAAACTCAAAGCTGGAAATCCTGATATCAAAATATAGTATATTCTAACAAAAATTAATTAAAAAATAAGGTTTTTTTAAAATAAAATGACTATTTGCCTCGGCTTTTTCTAGAACCTGTACCTCTACCTGTACTTCTGGTCATTCCTGATGTATCAGGTCTTGCTTTTGGTTCAGGGGTATCACTTAATTTTCTTGTACCGGTTCCTCTACCTGAGGATACTCTTACATTACCTGCGGCTGCTTTTCTTGCTGCTTGGATTTGCTTAAATTCTTCACCACTCCATTTTGCAGCATCAGAATCAACTTCGATAATTTTTGTACCTCTGCCGGATCGTACTCTTATTTTAACCATAAATTACGTTAAATTCACTGGTATTTATCTAAGCTCATTATTTCCAATGAAAAGAAGATCATGAAAGACTCCGAAATAATCTTTGTTTTAACTACTAATCCAGCCTAGTCTTTTGAAATATGTAAACATCATAATTGCAGGAATTGCTGATGCTAGAATAATAATTATAAAAGTTGTAAATGGACCTAAGATCATTAAATTATCTTCCATTCCTCCTGGTAAATTGACATTCATTCCATAAAATGTTCCAATTACTGTTGATGGAATTGCCAATGTGAAGATAATGGTTAGTACTGCAAGTACCTTGTTTGTTTTTTCATTACTTAATACAAAGTCTGTATCTTTGTAAATTTCCATAGTTTCTCTTGATTCTTCTAATATCTCAATTACTTTGTCTATGTGGTCAATTATGTCGTCAAAAAATAATGTTAATTCCTTATCTTCTCTTTCAGAAAATCTTTTAATATTTTTTGCAATTTCTAATACAAATTTCTTTAATGGGTTAGCTATTCTTCTTAATCTATTAATTTCTCTTCTAAGCAAAGCAATACTTCTTGCTACTGGTTTTTTTTCATCAAATACTTGATCTTCCATTTCATCTAGATTTGCAATAATTTTTCTAGAAGTATGTAAAAGATCATCTACTAGTACATCAATGATTTCATGAAGTAATACTCCTGGAGAATTTCCTAATAACCTATTTTTTCTTTGTTGATCTGAATTTGTTTTACATATTTCTACCAATTCAACTAGTGGTTTAAGATCTCCTTGATGGACTGTAACTAGAAAATCCTTCCCAAGAAATATGGATAACTGACTATTTTTTGAGATTCCTATTTTCTGTGATAATGGTGGAAGATGTAGAATAACAAAGAAATGATCATCATAACTGTCTAATTTTGGAAGTTCAAATTTGGTCATACAGTCTTCAATGTTTAGTTTATTGAAATTGTATTTTTTGGCTAATTCCTCAACGTCGTTTCTATCTGGATTTTGTAAATCAACCCATTCAAATTTTTCACCTATGATAGGCTCAATTTTACGTTCTATAGAAATCTCTACTGATTTTCTACCTGAGCGTAATCTATTTCTAATGAAGCCTTTTTTCAAGTCGAAAAATACCCTGATGCAACAAATTTAAAGCGATCGATATATTTTATGTAAAAATTTTAGTTGTGAAATTAAAAAATATTCTTAATTTGAGGCTACTTGAATGGAAGTAAATAATTCATTCCAACCCATGTGAGTCCAATTGCTATTGCCATTGCAATCCACCATAACCGCATATTTCAAATTTAAACTAGTCAATAATAAGTATACAGTCTAATTTTCAGTTCGACATCAAAGATTATTACAGGATAAACAAACTTTCTTTTTTGTGGCCTTCGTAGTACAGTGGCTAGTATAGGGGATTGTGGATCCCCGGACAGGGGTTCGATTCCCCTCGAGGGCCTACATAATTTTTTAAAATCATAAAAATTCTACTAGAAATTTTCACCAAGAAAATAAATTACATTTTTTATACGTAATTTTGTTCAACCACATAATTCAACACCTGTTAAAATTGAGGCTTTTCAAAATTTTATTAATGAGAATTTCTATACAATAGTAATCAAAATGGTCAAAATAAGAGTACGATCCGGTAGAGGTACAAAAATTATCGAAGTTGATGCCAATCCTGCAAACTGGAGTGGTGAAGAATTTAAAAAGTTTCAAGCTTCAAGAAAAGAAGCATCCAAAGACAAGTATATCTCAACAGGACGTGGAACTGGAAAGATAAAATTTGGAGATATATCTGAACCAAAAGCAAGACCTGATACAAAAGGTATGTGGGTTAGTTCAGGAAGAGGAACTTCAAGAAAAAGAAAACTCTAAAAAACTCTGGATATCGTGAAAAAATAATCAAGTAAATGTATGTTCTCTAAATAATTTTAAAAATAATTTATAGGGTTATCTGAATAAACAAAAAAAAAATAGAATTGTTATAATTACTTGAAAGATCGTACTTTGCGAACTACTTTGTTATGATCTAATGAAGCAGTAGTAGTTATGTACAAAATATGGTTTCTTCCTGCAGGCATAATTATCCTTTTCACGTGTTCGTATTCTGCAACAACATATTTGCATGGACCGAGTGTCTTTACCAGTTTTTTTCGCTGACTCCAATCTTTTGCTGCTGCCTTTAATGATGCCAAGCTTTGTTTCTTTGACACCAAAATGTTCACTTTTTTAGAGCGTTCTGAAAACACTAGTTTTCCTTTTAGATCGCATACACTTACGACTCTAACAGATGGACTTACTTTCAAAACTTTTTCAACTGCTTGATGAATTTCCATAATTGTTAGAAAACATTCTAGATGATAAGATTTTCTAAAAGAATTTTAAATGTTAATTTTGGTTATTATTTGCCTTAATGAGTAAAAATTAATCTTTTTTTCTACCAATTTTTAGAAAATACCAAATTTACTTGATTCCATTTCTTCTTTGATAGCCAGCTTGAATCGAGGAGATTTACTCTCTATGTTCTTTGTTAACCATGTAAGAAATTTCTTTTCTATTCCTCTTCCCTTTAGTTTCTTAAAATCTGGCCCCATCATTTCTACCAATTTTTCAACAAGCGATTTGTTTACACTTAATACAAAAAAGTGCCATCCAAAAGCAAATTCTGAATCAGTCATAACAAAATCGTCATTACTGTGAACCATTTCTTCTAAAAGAATTAGTTGTTGAGTTAATGCTTTACTTGTTTTATCAAAATCAACTGCAGAAATATTGATGTTAATCCTACTTTCCATACTCCTTTCACTTTAAAATAAAATAAAAGGATATGCTGATTATTCCTTTAAAAGATATTCAAAATCTATGTCAAACTGCATTTTCATGATGTTAAAGTAAGTTTGAATGGATTCTGGAATTTCTTCACTACATGCTACCCCTAATTTTTTTGCATTAATCCAAATTACTAAAGTTTGTATGATTGTCAAAAATCGATCATTTCTAATTTCAGGAGTTCCAATAGATTTTGTGTATCTTTCTGCAAATTCCCATGCTGTTACAAAGTCTATACATTTTACACCAAAAATTGCTAGTAATTGTTCTTGCATATTTTGTGCTTTTTTGAATGGTACTTTGTTGATGATGTATGGGAAATTTACTTTATCTGGAAGACAATCTGGAAGTGGCCCCCAAATAGTAATTATTTTTGTTTCTGGTTTTAGATTTTCAAATTTTTCTAACATTTGATTAATTACATCATCGTCAGTAAACCAAAATAAGATTACAGAGGCATCTGAGATATCTGATTCTTCTATGTTCTCACAAATTAGTTGTCCTTGAATATTTTTTTGTTTAAGAATTTCTTTTGCTGCTTGAATTTTTTTAGAATTATTATCTATTCCTACGGCTTTTTTTACTTTGAATTCCTTTATCGCCATCTCAATCCCTATTTCATTATTGCAACCTAAATGATAAAAAACATCATTTTTTCCTATTTCTGCAAATCTAAAAATTTCTCTAAATGATTTTTCTGGGAGTTGAACATCTTCACCACTAAGTAAGTTCTCTGGAAGTGTTTCTAGATATTCTTCAATTTTCAATAATGTTATTCCTACGAACGAGAATTTATTCTCTTATGCTTTCTAATTTTGAAACTGCTTGCCACAACTGTGTTCTTACATACGAAGGCATGTTGGGGTCTTGTGTTACATCATCTAGAAGGCTAATTGTATTTGCAGCTCTCACTGATAATGAATACTCTTCACTATTCAACTCTACAATCAAATCTGAAATTGATTTCTTTATTGTCTTTGGAGTAGAATTGTTAGAAGCAATCTGATTCAATGTTTCAACTGCTTCTTTCATAGATTCCTTATTTTGTGCCTCGTCTACCATTTTTACACTTTTTCTTAAAAACCAGAAGTATATAGTTACATCTCTACAAATACGTTATCTGATTCTACAACAATATTGTATGATGTTAAATCTCGAATTTTTGCTGGGAATTTAACTAATTTCCCAGTTTTACAATCAAATTCTGCTCCGTGCCAACCACATGTGATTGTACATCCATCCAACTTTCCTTCTGATAGACTAGAGCCAGAATGAGTACAAGAATCATCTGTTGCACAATATTCACCATCAATATTTGCAACTAAGATATCTCTTCCATCAATTGATACTTTGATCATCTTTCCAGGAGCAATATCTGATGTTTTACCAGCAATAATTTTTCCCATTGTACTTTTTATTTGATCATTCTTAATATTTTTTTGTATATTATGACGATAATGATCAGAGAAGCAAATGCTTCAGATAAAATCCCAATTTTAAAATTTTGTAAAGATACTTTTTCTTGGGGCGATTATATCGATCAAGTTTGGGATTTTTGGTTAGCAGAAGGTAATTTGTTTATATTTGAAAAAAAATTTTCAGTTGGAACTTGTCATGCATTTTACTCAAATGATCAAATTTGGATTGAAGGAATTAGAATTGATCCAAATTTTCGTAGACAAAAAATTGCATCTGATCTAGTAAAACATGCTGAATTAATAGGAAAACAAAATGGTATTTTCTTTTCTTTTATGTTAATTGATACTGAAAATACTTCATCTCTCTCTATGGCAAATACTTTAGATTATAATGTTTTTCAAACTTGGAATTTTTACTCTCTTCTATCAAAAAGAAATTCAAATTATGATGTCCAATTTGAAAAATCACTAAATCGTCAATTATATTCTCATTATGTGAATTCTTGGAGGTGGTTACCTATTGATGATGTTGTATTATCTACATTTTATAAGCAAAATAAAATTGTTAAATCTAATATAGATGGTAAAAATTCAATTGCAATTCTAACTGATTCTGAACATTTTGATAAAACATTAATTGTTACATTATTTTCAGGCTCGCAAAACACTACATTACAAATAATTCCCTTTTTACAAAATTATGGTATGGAAAAAAACTATGAAAAAATACAAATTTTGACTAAAGAACAACTACCATTTTTTGATTCATTAGAACATAGAATTTCATTTCATTTAATGAAAAAATCTTTATCTTAACCTGATTTTACAAACTTTATTCTATTTTTTAAAATTCCAAGACCTTCAATTTCCATCTCTACATCATCTCCATCTTTTAAAAATACTCCATTTGGATCATTCAGCATTACTCCTGCAGGTGTTCCAGTAGAAATGATATCACCTTTTTCCAAAGTCATAACTTTAGAAATTTTTGAAATGATTTCTGGAATTTTTATAAACATTTTATTTGTAGAAGAGTTTTGTCTTAATTCTCCATTAATTTTGGTTGTTAGTTTTAGATTTTGAGCATCTATGATTTCATCAGCTGTTGTAATCCATGGTCCACACGGTGCAAATGAATCAAAACCCTTCCCCCTAGTAAACTGCTTGTCTTTGAATTGAATGTCTCTAGCTGAGACATCATTGAATATCATGTATCCAAATATTGTACTTGTTGCATCTTTTATGCTAATATTTTTACAGTTTTTTCCAATTATGATAGCTAATTCTATCTCATAGTCTAATTGTGAAACAAAATCTGGACACACAATATCTGATTCAGTACTAGTTAATGCTGTTCGTGGTTTTATTACCATGACAGGATCTTCTGGTGGTTGTAGTTTTTGTTCTTCAGCATGATCCTTATAATTAAATGCCAAACAGATTATTTTATTTGGATTTGGTATTGGTGATAATATTTTAAATTTTGAAATATTTTCACCATATGGTAAATCTTTAATTTTATTTTTAATTTCATCATACCATCCATCAAAAAGAAAATCTTTTACATTGAATGGAATTGGAACTCCTGTGAGGTATGTTATCTCATCTTTTGTAGATACTTTATCTCCTTTTACAAAACCATATGTTTCATTATTATTATGTAGTAATCTGGCTATTTTCATTATTGATCACTTGTGTGTAAAAATTGCTTGATTCTGTGAATCTTTTCTACAATATCCAAATCTGACAAATTGAATTTCATCTCCTTCTTTTATTTCTAGATAATGTGGTTCTGTATATACATCCAATTCTTCTAAACTTTCTTCATTAAACTTGTCTCCATTGAATAATATTTTTGGAATCAACATCTTAATTTTATGTGCTGTTTTTTGTTGAACCCATTGTATTTTTAGTATGTCTGTTGTCTTTTCTTCCTCAACAAACTCTCCTTCAAACTCTACACCATCTTTTATAATGGAAATATTTCCTAATCCTAAAAGTCTAATTTGCATTCCTTCTTTGATATTTTCTGCATCATCTCCAGAAATATAGAAATGCTCATCAACCTCAATTTTTCTTTTTCCCATATCGTTAATTGGATGATTAGGAATTTCAACTGATGACATTGGTAAATTTTTTACTGTTAATTTTTTTGCATTACTCACCATGAATAATCTTATACTCTTAGAATCTACAAATTTTCGATTAAATGCTTCAAGTGCATCAAATGGTGCAAGAGTATTTGCTTTAGTTAATCCCAATGACATGATGAATTTTCTGATTGCCTCAGGTTTGATCCCTCTTCGTCTTAATGCTTCTAAAGTTGGCAGTCTCGGATCATCATACCATGAAACCTTTCCTTCCTCAATCAAAGGTTTGATGATTCTTTTTGAAATTGGCATTCCTTTGAACTCTAATCTAGAAAAAAACCCTTGGTATGGTTTTCTCATGTTCAATTCATCCAAGATTGCATCAATCAATTCTTTTCTTAATTCAAATTCTTTTGAACGAAGTGCATGTGTTATTCCATCAATACTATCTTCAATTGCAACTGCAAAATCATAACTAGGCCAAATTCTATATTTTTCACCTAATGTGTAATGTTTCCCATCAATAATTCTGAATAATACTGGATCTCTCATGACTGCATTATCTGCTTTCATGTCTCCACGAAATCTTACAATTGCTTCACCAGGTTTGAATTTGTCTTTCATCTTTTCCCAATTTTTATTATTTTTATCAATATTTTCCATACTACATTTACAAGCTTTTCTTTCTCTTCTGTTCTTACTAATGTCCTCTCTTTTACAAGTACAAACGTAAGCTTTTCCAGAATTGATTAATTCTATACCCTTTTCATAAAATATTTCCATATCGTCTGAAGTACTTTTTACTACGTCAAATTTTATTCCTAATCCTTCTAATCCAACTTTGATAGCTGCATGATACTCCATTCTTTCTACTTCTGGGTTTGTATCATCCATTCTTAGAATGAATTTTCCACCATACATTTTTGCATATTCAGAATTAATGATAGCAGCTTTT
>JADHUF010000003.1 GCA_016784625.1 Candidatus Nitrosopumilus sp.
GAGTGGAATTAGTAATTAATTATGATGTTCCAAATCAAGAGTTAACATATTTTCATAGAATTGGAAGAACAGCTAGAGCAGGTGCAGAAGGCAGAGCAATAACATTTGTTTCATATTCATCTGTGGGAGATTGGAATCTTATCAAACGTCAAATCAAAGTTCCTCTCAGAGATTTAAATGAAGAAATGGGAATTCAAATTTCAATTCCAGACCCACTAAAAAGACAAATGCCATCAAGAAGGTATGGAGGTCAATCAAGATCAAACTATTCCAGAGGAGGACGTTCTGGCGGATATGGTGGATCAAACAGAGGTGGAAATCCAAGAGATGACAGAGGTAGAAGAAAAAGATATGGTGATGACAAAGGCAGTAAGAATAGCTACGGCGGACGTAGTAGATGGTAATAACTGTAAAACTTAAAGACCTGAACTTTCTAAATAATATTAAGATAAAGTAATGAACAAAGGATTTATTTTATTAAATTGTGATCTTGGCGCTGAAGAGTACATTGTTGATGAATTAAAACAGATGCAACAAGTAAACAACGCATATCTTACTTTTGGAGCATATGACGTAATTGCAGAAATTCAAACAGAGAATCAAGAAGAATTTGGGAAAATGATTGCAACAATTAGAAAACTCTCCAGAGTTGTAAGTACAATGACGCTAAATGTAATTAGTCCCGAATAATTGTTATAGGAGTTAATTCAGGATTGTTTAAAATTGCAAAAAATTGATTATGAAGGAAAAATTTGGGTATTAAATTACAATAATCCTGAACCACTTTTAGATCATGCCATTCACATGCTAGAAAGACATGGAGTTAAACGTGAAGACATGGAGATTACTGAAACACCAATTGCAACAGTAGGCTCAATAGTAGTAGAAATTTGGCCATACGAACTCGTCATAGGCAGAGTCAGAACAATTCGTAACGAGTCATTTATCAGCGGTACTGAATTTACAATTGAATTAAAATTAGACGAGAATGGAAATTATATAGATTATCTTTGAAGAAAAAGAAAATTCAAAATATCATAATTGTTATTGTAGTTATTGGAATTATTGGTGCAATTACAGCATATAATTATTCAGTTGATCAAACCAAGCAAAAAGGTCTACAGTTTGGAGTAGAGTTAGAGCAAATTCAAGAAGAGATCAAAGAGATGCAAACAAAATTTTATTCAGAGAAAACTAGTTGGGAGGAAGGAGACATTACAAAAGAAGAGTTGTTACAATTCTATGAAGAGCATTTGAATGAATTCAGAGAAATAATTTCCAGATATGATGAATTAACGCCACCAGAAATATTTGAAAGTTCAGTAGAATTGTTAAAGATCTCATCAGAGACACAATTAGAAAGTGATGAAGAATTTATTGAATGGATGAAAACAGGGGATGAATCAGCAAAAACAAGATCAGATACACAATTCCAGGAATCCTTAGAATATGAAATGTTAGGATTAGTCGAATTCTATTCAGCAAAAACAGGTGTAAAAAATTATGATGAGCCAGAAAAATTTGAATCACCACGAAATGATTTAACACAAAAAATTATTCAGGTAACAGAGAATATGAAAAACCAATGCGATAAAGAATTTAAAAATGAATTGGGAGAATTTGATTCAGATGAAATAGAAGTGAATTGGTTTAATTGTATAAATGAGGCACAGCAATGGAAAATCGAACATCTTCCATAGTTGGAAATAGACTAGTTAACATAAACTTCTTTAAAGAATAAAATTAAAGTAAATCGTGGAAAAATTTTTAATCATTACAATTATTTTTGTGGGATTAATGCCACTAGCCTTTGGCGATGTAATAATACAAAATGATCAACAATACATTGGGGATGATAATTCACTGCACATTGTTGGGGAAATTCAAAATAATTTGGAGATGCCACTGAATCAAATTAGCATTCATGTAACTTTGCTTGATGAAGATAATCAAATAATTACAACAAAGGAAACAAGTTCCCTAGTAAACATAATCATGCCTGGAATGAAAGGACCATTTGATCTTATTTTAACAAATAATGAGGCAAAAAAAACAAAATCATACTCATTGGAGTTAGACTACAAAATTAGCTCTCCAAAAAATCAAGTAATAGAGATTACTGAATCAAAGATATCAAGGGATAATCACAATAATTTGTTGATAACTGGAACCGTTAGTAATAGAGGAGACATTACTGCCAATACAATAGCAGTGATTGCAACACTTTATGATAAAGAAGGAAATGTCGCATCAGTATCCAGAGTCCACCCAGAGCCAGACTATCTAAGAGCAGAAGATAATGCATTCTTTCTAGTAGCGCTGCCAGATAAAATCCAAACTAGTGAAATTAATGGTTATACACTAATTGCAGAATCAGAAGAATACGCAGCTGTTCCAGAATTTCCTATAGGAACACTAGTTTTGTTAGTAGGCTCATTGTCTGCATATATTGGAATCACAAAGTTTTCAGGTAGAATCATAACAAATCTAATTTCTGCAACAAGTCTAAAGTAGGAAGAATTTCTTCCAATAGAGTCGTTTTCTCAAGAGGGGTTGCCTTTGAGAATTTTATCTGAAAAGTAATTGTCAACATATCTTGATCAGTATGAGAAATTCTAATAGAGTGAACATGACGATTAGTTTGAGATAAAAAATTTTTCCATTTTTGTAAATGCTCAGTTACACGAGTTACATTTTTTTCTACTTCAGAAATATTAGTGTCCAAATCAGTATCAAATAATCTAAACTTTACAAGAGGAATTAAAATCGCCCCACCTGAAACCTTATCATGATTTTTTAACATGGATAAAACGATTTCTTCAGAATTTTCTTTAGGATAAATAGCACCATAATCAGGATCAAAATATCCTGCAATCAATTTTTTAGAATCATATATACGAAAATATGTTTCATCTAATTCTAATTTCCACAACATTTAGGAAGTAATTTGTGAATAAATAAACGATTAACCAAAGACAATTAAATAAACTAGGAAACGTAGAAAAAGTATGGGAATTTCTAAAGAGAATAAAGATTTCATCGATAGTTTAGTAGACTATTACATTAGTGAAGCAGAATCATACAAACAAATTGCAGAGAATTTTGTCCCAGAAGTAGAGTCCGTTCCAGATACAGCATTTGGAATCATCACAGGATGTGTTTATTCTAGCTTTTTACAAACATATCAAAATCAACAAACGGCCCCAAGTTTAGAAGATATGAATGAGTTTAATCAAATAATAAAAACACGCGCATCATTAATCAAAAAATCAATACTTGGACCATCAAAGTTACAAGCAGATAAAGAAGACTCAGAGAGGATACCTGATTCAGATTCAACAGAAGAGTCATAATTAAAAAGAGTGTCCAATTGGACACCCTTTAGGGCACGAACGTATTATCGTTGGTTATGAATCTAGGTTTGGTTTACGATACCAAGAGTTAGTGATTTTCTATTAAAACACTTACGTAGAAATCATCAGTAACTATGATGTTCAAAATATGAAATATCAGTTACAGTTTAATGGTATTTAGATAAAATAGGAATTATGAATGTGGATGGAAGTAAAATCATCTTTGGTTTAGGAGTATCCTCAGCTGTAGCAATAGCTGTATTTGCATTATATTTCTCAATTCGTTAAAGATAAATCATCAAGAAAACCCAAGAATGCATTGTCTGCTACAAATGAATTTAAAATTACACAAATAGTCGATAATGGTCAAATGGTCCAATTAACATTAATTGAAAATGTGTCAACTGAACCAATCTCACAAAAACAAATGATCATAGAAAATGTTTCAAAAAAACTTGATGCAGAAACTAAAGAACAAGTTATGCCATTATTAGAGGCAATAATGTCAGCTCAACCAACTGTCAATATCAAAACATATCAGCAAACACAAATTACAATAGCAATGCCAAAATCAAGATACAACAACATTGGAAGACCTCAAGTTGGAAGTACACTTGAGATAGATTTGAAAAAAACCTAAAGATGTGAATTTATCTCATCAATTGTAGTTAACGGTAAAGAACAAGAAAAATCCTTACAAACAAACACAGAAGTTTTATCTGCAAAGTTTTTTCCAGCAAAGAAAGGATATTCAGATAAACTTTCTAATTGAATAGAGTTTTGAACTGTAACGATAAATGAATTAGGCAAATAATCTGTAAGAAGGGATTGACACAGCTTAGAATTTTCTTGATTGATAATAGTAATCTCTATTGGTTTTTGCAAATAGTTAAAAATCGTATTAAGCAAATATCCAAATCCAAATGGATTTTCAGCTGCCATTTGTGCCTGAGATTCTAGAATTTTTGTGGAAATATCTAGAAAATTTTGCTTTTGAGACATATGATATAATCTTAGCATTACAGATGCTGAAACAGAATTTCCAGATGGTAATGATAAATCATAATTACTTTTTGGGCGAATAATTAATTTTTCATGATCATCAGACGTCATAAAAAAGCTATTAGTTTTTGAATCCCAAAAGTGATCAACTAAGTGATTTCCTAATTTCAAAGCTAGTTTGAGATATTTAGAATCAGGCTCAATCTCAAAGACATCAAGTAATGCATTTGTAAAATAAGAATAATCCTCAAGATACCCATCAATTTTTGCAGTTTTATTTTTGTAAGTTCTTAATAATTTGCCATCAACGATTAGATTTTTTTCAATAAATGAAATGCATTCTTTTGAAGCATCAAGATATTTTGAATCATTTGTTACACGATAGCCTTTTGCAAATGCAGTAATCATTAAAGAATTCCATGAGACTAGTACCTTGTCATCCAAACCAGGCCAAATTCGATTTGAGCGAACTTTGAGTAATTTCTCAGAACAAGATTTTAAAATTTCTTTAACCTTGTCTTCTGAAACTCCAAAGTTAAAGGCAACAGTAGAGATGTTGAGATTATTACACAAAATATTATTTCCCTCCCAATTTCCCCCATCAGTTACATCATAAAATAGACAAAACAGATCAGCATCACTGCCAAGAATTTCTTTAATTTCACTTTTGTTCCAAACATAAAATTTGCCTTCTACTCCTTCTGAATCTGCATCATATGCAGAATAAAATCCGCCTTCTGGCAAAGTCATTTCACGCAATACAAAATCAAGTGTTTGTGTTAGTACTTCAAGATAGAAAGGATCCTTTGTTATTTGATAAGCTTCTGCATAATTTACTGGAATCAATGCATTATCATAAAGCATCTTTTCAAAATGCGGTACCAACCACCTTGCATCAGTAGAATATCTATGAAATCCACCTCCAATTTGATCAAATATTCCTCCTTTTGCCATTTTTTTGAGAGTTTTGAGCGCAAATTCATTGAATTTTGATAGACCAGCAAGTTTTGCATAGCGAAACAAAAACGATACATTTGCAGCATTTGGAAATTTTGGTGCAGAGCCAAATCCACCATATGTAGCATCACCTAATTGAAACAAATTCATTGCAGCCTCATCAAGTATGCTTCTCTCTAATTTTGCAGGAACAGTAATTTTCTCTGCTTTTTGTAATGTATTTAGAAAATTCTCTGCTGATTTTTCAATGTCTTTTGGTTTTTCCCTCCAAGCTTGTGAGAGTTGTCGGCATATACTTCCAAATCCTGGACGTCCGTAAGAATCTAGAACTGGAAAATAAGTTCCAGCATAAAATGGCTTTTGATCAGGAGTTAAAAAGATACTCAAGGGCCAACCGCCTTGACCTGTTGCTATCTGACAGACTTTTTGATAGATATCATCAATGTCAGGTCTTTCTTCTCTGTCAACTTTGATGTTTATAAAATTCTCATTCATGAATTTTGCAACTTCATCATTTTCAAATGATTCATGAGCCATTACATGGCACCAATGACATGCACTGTATCCAATGCTAAGAAAAATTGGTTTATTCTCATCTTTTGCTTTTTTTAATGCTTCATCATTCCATGAATACCAATCTACAGGATTGTTTGCATGTTGAAGTAGATATGGACTAGTTTCATGAATTAGTTTATTTTCAGTCACAGCAAATCTAACTCTTTAGAATATTTGTACCTAGATCAGTTATCCCCAGATTCCTCGACCTTCAGTTATTTCATAAATTCTAACATTGATTTTGCCAAGTAGTTTTACTTTAGATTTGTGGGCTTTTTTGTCATGACTGTAATTTTTTTTTTCAACTAGCTCTTGTAATCGTTTTAACTGCTCTAGTGAAAGTTTTTTAAATTCATTTTTAGAGCTTGAAATGAGATTCAGTAATTTTACACGTTCTTTGTCTTCATCAGTAATTTCAGTCACAAAACTAGACTTGTTATGGTCCTTTATTTTTCTAATGCACGAAATGCAAGATAATATTCAATTTTTTGCTCAGTTGTCAGGTCTTTAGAGCATAATGACAATCCACAAACATTACCTGAGTTAATCTCAGAATTATTAGTTCCTACTGCTTTGAATCCAAATGAATATCCTTGTTTGCCAATAGTACTAGTAGTTGATTTTGAATTCATTATAGCTAGTGCATCAGTTGAGACATAGTTTGTTTCAGATGTAATGCCACCAAATCCAGTACCAGAAGTCTCCCATTGATAAAATATTTCTCCTGTTCCTTGACCTAATGCAAATATTGTAATTGCATCATTTGCACCAGTTGTAACTGCAACATCATGAGCCCTTTAACACAGTACAGACATTGTTTGAAATATTGGTTCCTCCTAATTCCACATACCCATCTACGGGTTGCATTAAAAACCCAATCAAGACAAGAAATACTGCAATTCCTAAAATTCTAGAAATCAAATTATTACAAATTTGATTATTCAAACCCATCAATGTCCCCATATGACGAAATTAGCACCTTCATACTTAAAGAAGACCTAAAATGTAATTTCAAATTTGACAAAATATGGCTACAAAATGATACTTGCATGATACTTTAGCGAATCTTAAAATTTCGTAAAATTATTTACCAAATCATGGAAAAGATGCGCGCAATGGTACTCTCAGAATGCGATAAAATTGAGAATAATCCACTAAAACTAACTCAGATAGATAGACACCAAATCCAAAGACCAAATGAAATCCTACTCCAAATTGAAGCATGTGGTGTTTGTCACTCTCAACTACATGGAATTGAAGGAGACTGGAAAGATTTAGGAATTCCACCAACACTCCCTACAGTTCCAGGACATGAAGTAGTTGGCAAAGTAGTACAGATTGGCGATGCAGTTACAAAATTCAAAGTAGGTGACAGAGCAGGAATTACTCCACTGTTAGAAGCATGCAAAGAGTGTCAGTATTGCAAAGAAGGAAAAGAGTATCTCTGTGAATCATCAATTATTTTAGGAGAGTCATTAAAAGGAGGATACACAGAATACGTTACAGTTACTGAAGACTTTGCAACAAAGGTTCCTGATTCCATGAAACCAGAATATGCAGCACCATTGTTTTGTGCAGGGATTACAGCATACAAGGCAGTAAAAGCAGCAGAACCAAATTCACATAAAAAAATTGGAATCTGTGGAATTGGTGGAGTAGGACATATGGCAGTACAGTTTGCAAAGGTACAAGGTTGTGATGTTATAGCATTTTCTAGATCTCAAAACCATCTTGATGTTGCAAAAAGACTAGGTGCAATTGATGCAATGAAGTTTTCTGAAAACCAACAAGAATTTCTAGATACACTAAAAGAAAAACACGGATTACTTGATGCTGCAATTGTATTTGCACCAGCAGACATTGTTACTGATACTGCACTCAAGGCAATCAAGAAAGGAGGAATGGTAGTTATTGCAACAATTGGTGAGAATCCATCATTTGTAGCATTTGAAGAAAAAACAATCAGAGGAACTCTAATTGGCTCTACTGCAGACATGGAGCAAGTAATCAAAATTTGTGATGAAGAAAATCTCGAGGTGATTACTGAAACATTTCCATTAGAAAAAGCAAATGAGGTACTAAAAAAATTAAAAAACTCTGAAATTGAAGCAAGGGCAGTCTTGATTCCTTGATTTTTGGCTTAAATATTGGAGGGATTGATTTTCTACTATGAATTGCAAGAGATGTCATCATACAGATGAGGCCCACACACAAAATGATGACAGTAATTCAATTATCAAGGCAGGAAAATGTCAAATCCCAACTTGTACATGTCAGCAGTATTTAGACCCGATTCAAAAAATTGATGAAGAGTTGTTGTAACAATTCATATATCAAAATCTTTTCTGATTAATCATGGATAAACACAAACCTTCAGATGAAATGATAAAAGACTTGGATAACATATTATCAAAAATTAATGCAATGGAAATTGTTGCAAAAGATGATTATCAAAAAAACTCTATTAAAATAATGAGGGCGCTAGTTGAAGGACAAATGCATTCAGTTAATGAATTTCAGCACATGAAAAAAGCACTAGACTTGTTAACATTACAACTCTTTGATGTTCAAAACAAAGTCAAGAATTAAGTTTTGTATCACTAATTCCACACCCACCACAACGAAATAAAGTAGATTTTCCAATAATCTTTTCTGGTTTCATCTCAGCACCACAACAAGGACATGTGAATTTTTCAGACTCTAAACTTGACTCTGTTTTTCTAATTGCATAATCAGGTTTTGCTTTAGTAACAACAGGATTACAATGAGGTTTGTATTGAGATATTATTTTTTCAACTACATTTTGTCTTTGAATGTTATCTGAATCAAACATTGGCAGTATCGCAAGGTATAGAGGTTTGTTAGATCTTGATTGCTCAGTCCAGCACTTGAATTGTGAGTGTTGAATAAAAAAAGACTTGTCTTCAGTCTTTTCACATTCATCAACATAGAGAATGTTGAATTTATCCTCATCTCGAGACAAGATCAAGTATACCAATTTTTCCATTGGAGGCCCCCATTCTTCAAGAGGCACAGGTCCAAGAAACTCATATTGTAGAATTTGAATACTCAATGAAGGTATTTTTGAGCACTGTCTTTTCTTTTTTTCCCAAAAAACTACGCTAGTACCATTAATTTGATCGCAAAATCCAAACTTGAAAAGAATAAATTCAAGCGTAATGGATTTTTCGTAAATGGCAAAGTATGGTAATCATGCACAAGTTGGATTTGCCATGATTGTAGTTGCTGGAAGTCTTGCGGCAATAGGACTCATAGGACTATTTCTAGCAGATGATGTACTTTTTTCAGATAACATATCAAGAGAAAATACAGCTCATTTTGAGAAATGTAAAGAAAATGATTTTAAAACTGACGGTTGTGAAAAATACTGGGATAGAATTAATAACAAAATCTCAGGAATTTATGTAGACCTTGATGAATAGTTTATAATCCATTTGCAAAATCTTCTATCATGTTTTGATTTTTTGTAAGTTTATTCATTGCATAAAATGCGCCGCCAACTATTCCTGCTTGATAAAAAGTATACAAGAAAACACCTGAATAAGTAGGATCTGATTTTGTAAAACTTAAAACAAGCATAGTAAAAAATACAAATGTTCCAACAAAGGTTACCATTCTATTTAAAAATCCAAAATTCATTCCAACAATTCGTCTAGTAGCTGCGGCCATCAATGTAATGCTAGTAATTATTAAAAATGTAGCACCACCATTTTCAGTAATAAAATTATTTAACCAAACCAATAATCCATCTTCTAAAAGTGTAATGTCAGGCATTACACTACCACCATTTAATGCAAAGTTTACAGAGCTGAACATTCCGCCAATAACAAAAAAGAATAAAAAGAATTTTATGATTGATCTTTTTAATCCACTCCGAATTTCGGTAGGCTTTAGTGCTCTTTCTGTAATTTTAACTCCATAAAGAAATCCCACAGCCATTGCAGGAATGAACATGATATTGATCAAAATAGGAGATTCTTTGTTAATAGACTCAATTTGAGGATAAAAAATCATAAATAAAATAACTGCAAGAAGGGCAGCTGCACCAAACAGAATCAGTCCCAAATACTTGTGATCAGTTGACTCTGTAATATTATTCCAATTATACATCTTTTAATTTATGAAGAAAATCATTAAAGGCCAAATCGAAAAATCATTTGGTCAAATAATCAATTCTGTTTACCCTTTTTAGCAGAAATTAGTAGATTCTTCATGAGAAAAGTGAAAGGACTAGTCACAATAGGCAGCATAATCTTGATTTTTGGCATAATCTTTCATCTTCAAGGACAATCAGTGATAGGACCAGAATCATCTTTTATGTATTCTAATCCAGATTGGATTACTTATGGCATTCAGATTGCAATAACAGGAATCATAATAGTTGCAGTCGGAATAGGAATTAGGATAATTAAAAGAAATTAGTTAGTTACACGAAGAGTAATTGTACTTCTAATATTCTGAAGTTTTCTAATTTTTGATACAATTATGTCATTCATTTGTGAAGGAGTATCTGTGACAAATTCAGCAACAATATCATAACTACCATAAGTTATTAGACAGTTTTTGATTTCGGGAATTTCTTTTAATTGTGAATAAAGAGATTGCTCTTTTCCAATTTCACAACTAATCAACATGTATGCTTTATCCATCTCAACTACATTTTCTAAAAAATACACTAACTTAAAGACAGCTAAGAAATTATTACAGCAAAATAGATCTCAAAAACCTGCAATCATTGGATCTTTTGGTTTCATTATTTCTCGCAACAAGATCGTTGCAAAAGAACCTCTAGATAATGAAAACTCTACAGTATTCCCATTAGATGAATAGTCAGTACAATGTATTGCAGCTTGTCTAAACCCACCTTCACTACTTACTTCCTGCATCTCTTTTATGAAAAAATCTTTAGGTGAAATCTCTTCTTGTGCCAATATTTTAGATATTTGATAGTCAAATCTTGTTTTTTTATAATATGAATACCCAACAAACGGCAATGCAAGATTCTGATCTAATCCTGTCACATATTTCCCAATTATCCCATGAAAGTCAAAGCAAACATCACCTAGTTGCGCTTCAAATAGATTTTCACCATCAGAAAAAGCAGAACTTAGAGATTGATTAAAAATAAAAGATTGGTATGCTTGAATGTAGAATCTTCGTAGAGATATAGGAATAGAACGTATTGCACGAAAGGAATCACCATGTTCAATCATTTCTTTTAGAACGATTCTTTCAATATCCATCTGATATGGAACTTGATCAAAATATTTTTCATAATTTTCTTTATCAGAGAGTTTTTCACGAATCTCAGTATTTTCCTTTGAATCATAAATAGATGTAAAAGATACAATCAGCTCAACTGCTTTTTTGAAATCTCTCTGTAAGATTGCCTTTCCAATTAGATGAGTTACAGATCGTTTTGAGCCAAATCTCTGATATCCATAAAAATTTAGGACACGATCATAGTCAGTAAATGAGGATAGTTCATCAGTAGATTCTGAGATTTTTAGTTTGAAATGATTTGAGACCATATCTTTTTTTGATAATGGTTTTTTTACAAACCCAAGATTTTCAAGAGAGTATTTATCAGTTGAAAAATTTTCAATTGCTTTTCCTTTATTTCCAGAACAGACAAATTGCTCAGTTACAGCAGATGCATCTTTTAGTCCAAGTGCCTTTAAGCGAAGTCCTTTTTTTCTAAAAACATCAGATAAAGCATGATTAGTATCAATCTTTTTCTTTTTTAGTTTGTATACAGCATATCCTTCTGTTTCATTAATGGAATTTTGTGCTCTTTGAGAAATTATTTCACTTACTTGGAAATCTTCAGGTTCAACTCTAATTTTTCCTCCGATCCCATTAAACTCTGTACTGTAAACTGTAATACCAATTTGGGAATCTAAATCAGGTATCACTCTATTGTCACTGTAATGAATTTACTAATTGCGATATCAGAGGACTGCGCTCCAAGTAGTATTTTGTATATTCCAGGTATAGCATCCTCAGAGGCAGAGATAGTTGTGTTAATTGGCCTAGGTCCATCAAAATCTAATTGAAACGTTTCAGGAGTACCATCAGCAAGATCAACGCTTAGAAAATCATGTGTTGGAATTAAAATTAATGATACACCAAACAAATCTTTTTGAGACATAGGAGATACAATAAAGTCAAAGGATTGTGAGTCTCCAGAGGACAAAGTCAATGTATCAGATTCTAATTGAATCTCAATTGGTAAAGGAATTGTAGTATCTACAACTCCAATATTGTTTTCCACCCATTCAGTAAACCAAATTTTATCACCACTAATAGTAAAATCAAAGATTTGAGCTAACCCACAATCAGATAACATTAAACCAGTTCCAGGATCACAATCACCCCAAAAAGGATTCTTTGAAGGAACATGATATTCCACAAGGGATTGGGATTTCGGATCTAGAACAGAAATATTGTTTGCAGTTTGTTCATTAAAAACAAGACGTCCTTGTTCATCAGATTCAATCCAATATGGCCTAGAGATTGGAAATTTTACAATTCCTGTTTGATTCCCATATGTACTAAGCATTGGTTCAGATGTAACATATTGAGTAAATTGAACAGTTAGAGGATCAAAATTAAAAAAATTAGATGATGTTGTATCGGCTAACCAAATTGTTCCACCATTATCTATCACAACACCATTTGGAGTGAGTAGTTCTGGAGGTAATTGATATACTTCAATAAAGTCAACTAAAGGAAGAAATTTGTCATCAGAATTTGCAACAGAATCAAGATAATTATTTTGATAAAATTTGACTAAAACTCCACCTTGTTGGAATAACCAATTGGTAAACCAAATATTGTCATCTGCATCTAATGCAAAATCTCCAGTTACTGAATCATCAACCGGAGATGGAATGCTAAGATAACTTATCTCACTACCGGATTGATTTGGATCAAATAATGTAAGTTTGTTTCCAGTAAAATCATTAATAATAATTTGTGACCCATCGATTTGGAGTTTTTGTGGTAAAGAGTTTCCTTCAGAAGGATAATCTATTCTATCATATGTCTCATCAATGGGGGAAAATTTCCATATTGAGTCATATGCTTCATCAGTGAACCATATAGAATCATCAGGTGCAGAATCAATTCCCCACATCATAGAACGACCACCTTGTGGCCATAATGGATTATCATACTCTGTAAACCTCTCAGTGTTTGGATCAAATTTTGCTAGTTTACCTGTATTTGTTTGAGTAAACCAAATGTTTCCATCATAATCAGCTACAACTGCCAATGGGTTTGTGCAAGGTGTAGGAATTGCGAATTCTCGTACATAATCAGTAGATTGGGGAATACTAGAGCCACAAAACTGAGCACGTTGTTCATCAGGAAAATTATCAGCTGGAGTTCCAGTAACTGTCATTTGATTACTATCATCTTCAGGAACAATACCAGGTAATGTAATTAACACAGTTGATGAAAGTAAGATAAATCCAAAAAATACAGTGACAAAAATTCCTTTTTTCTTCATATCTCGAAAAATATCTAGGCCGTGTTATATCTTATTCCAAACAAGTCTGTAAATTATAGTAATTTTAAATCACCAGTTATTTTATCAATTAGATTTTCAGGTGCTGGTCCAATGGAGATACAGGTTGTTGTTCCAGGAGCTATCTGAGTATGTCCAGCATCTGTGACTTCAGACCATGGAAGATTCAAATCAATTGCGTGTTTTTTTACTTCTTGTAAATCTTTAATGCCAGAAACTTTTAGGACCACTTTTTCTTGTCCATTCCACCATTCATCATACCATTCCGGATGAGATTTTCTAACATGCTCTGCGCCAAGAACACAAGCATGACCTACTTGTGCGGCTATCTTTCCTTTTCCCATTTCTAGATCAGTTCTAACAACGATTACTTGTTTGATATCTCCCATACTGTAGTCAAATACAGGCTTTATGAAAAACTTTTGAGTTAAATAATTGACAAAGAAACAAAATCTATGAACTTTGATGTAGTTGTTGCAGGAGGAAGTGTTGCAGGGTTACTATGTGCAAGAGAAATTGCGTCAGATGGGTTTTCAGTGCTAGTAATTGAAGAAGATTATGAGATAGGAACCCCTGAACATTGCGGAGGGCTAGTAAGTATTGCAGGATTAGAAGAATTAGGTGTAATTCCATTTAGAAAAACTTTTGATCATATGATAGAATCTGCGGAGATCACAGCACCAAGTGGGAGTAGTTTTACAATTAATTCAAAAAAACAAAAAGTAGTTGAAATTAGTAGAAGAGAGTTAGACAAACAGATAGCTTTTCAAGCTCAAAAAAATGGAGCAGTAATTAAAGTAAGAACAAGTTTTCAAGAAATTACAGACACAGGAATTAGAACAAATGAAGAGAAAATAGATTGTAAGATTTTTGTTGATGCAAGAGGAGTTTCATCACTAGTACACAAAGATAGAACAGGAATTTTGTTATCAGCGCAATACGAAATTTATGCAGATTGGATTAAGAAAGGAAATGTAAAAGTGATTTTTGATCAAGAAAAATATCCAGGATTCTTTGCATGGGTAATTCCATCAAATGAAGGTAAAGGAAAGGTAGGAGTTGCCGGAAGGGGAATCAATGTAGCTGAAACATTAGATAATGTTCTTGAGGAAAAAGGAAATTATTCAACAATTAGAAAAATTTTTGCTCCAATCTGGATAAAAGGTCCCATTGCAAAGTTTGTAGAAGGAAAAACAGTGATTGTAGGGGATGCAGCAGGACAAGCTAAACCAACAACAGCAGGAGGAATTTTCACTAGCGGTATGGGAGGAGTTTATGCAGGACAAGCAATATCCAAGTTTTTAAAAACAAATAACAAATCAGAACTTGAAGAATATCAAAAAAAATGGACTAGTAGATTTGGTAAAGAATTTGAAAAACAAATATTTGCAAGAAAAATTTTAGAGAGAATAGATAACAATACAATCAACAAATTATTTGAATCAATTACACCAGAGATCATAAAAGAAATTTCAGAAAAAGATGATTTTGATTTTCATACTAGTTCAATTATAAAATTACTAGGAATGAAAGGTTCGATAAAAACTGCACAAACTCTAATTGGTGGAGAATTGAAAAAATTACTGAGCTAAAATGTGCTCAAATTCTAAGGAAGGTATAAATGATGTTTGTAGAAAATCGGGGTATGTCATCTACTATTTCATTACCAACATGTAGTTGTTGTCACAAACATATTATGCCTAATGATAAATGTGTAAAATTCAATTGTCCTAAATGCGGTACTGATTTAATTTGGAGATGTCAAAGTTGCAGAGAAGCAGCAAGAAACTATACTTGTTCTTCATGTGATTTTCAGGGACCTTAAAAAAAATGGCTCAATTATTATTAATTACAAAAATTCTTCCTAAAGATACTGAAGTTAACCTAGATAAAATGGCAGAAGATATCAAATCAGCACTAAAAGAGGGCATTACAATGAAAAGACATGTCAAAGAACCATTGGCTTTTGGATTAGAATTTCTAAAAGCTGAATTTGTCCTAGATGACAAAGAAGGACAAATGGATTCATTAGAAAATTCTGTTAAATCAACTGAGGGCGTCAGCGAATTCGAAGTCCTCAATATGAGTAGAATGTCAGTTGACATGAAATAGGTGATTTTTTGGTACGCAAAGAAGAGCCTTTGCAAATGCGAATTGGAGAAGCAAAGCAAAGAGATGTAGGTAAAAAACGTGCCAGGATTGGACCAGAAGCAATGGATTTTCTCAAAGTAACTCCTGGAGATATTATTGAAGTAATGGGTTCAAGATCTAGTTGTGCAGTTGTTTGGCCAGTTGATGAAGATGAAAAACTACCAGACATCATACGTGTTGATGGACAAACAAGAAAAAATGTTGGCGCATCATTAAATGATATTGTAAAAATTCGAAAAGTTACATCAAAGATTGCAAAAGCAATTTCACTTACACCTGTGAATGATTCAGTTACAGTAGACAAAGAATTTACTGACTTTGTTAAAAATAGATTGAAAGGATTACCAATTTCTCATGGTGATGAAATTTCAGTAATGATATTAGGAAATTCTATGGATTTTAAAATTACAAAGACTACACCAAAAGGAGTAGTCAAAATAGATCGTACTACAAATCTTAACATTTCAACAGATACTGCAGTTGATAGAAAAGTTAGAGTAACATACGAGGAAGTTGGAGGGCTTAGACAAGAAGTCAAAGCAATGAGAGAAATTGTAGAGCTTCCATTAAAACACCCAGAATTATTTACAAGATTAGGAATTGAACCACATAGTGGAATTTTACTTTATGGACCACCAGGATGTGGAAAAACATTACTTGCAAAAGTAATGGCTAGTGAATCAGAAGCTAACATGTTTCCTATTAATGGTCCAGAAATTATGAACAAGTATTACGGAGAGACAGAAGCAAAAATTAGAGAGATTTTCAAAGAAGCTAAAGATAATTCTCCAAGTATCATCTTCATTGATGAGATTGATGCAATTGCACCAAAAAGAGAAGAAGCATATGGAGATGTTGAAAAAAGAGTTGTTGCTCAATTATTAGCATTAATGGATGGTCTTAATGACAGAGGAAATGTCATTGTACTTGGCGCTACAAATAGACCAGAAAGTGTTGATCCTGCACTTAGAAGACCAGGAAGATTTGATAGAGAATTTGAGATATCAGTACCTAATGAAGATGGAAGACTAGAGATTCTTTTCATTCACACCAGAGGAATGCCAGTAAGTGATGATGTAGATCTTAAAGACTTGGCAGCAGAATTACACGGATATACAGGTGCAGATATCAAATCACTTTGTAGAGAAGCTGCAATGAAATCAATTAGAAGATACTTGCCAGAAATAGATCTTGAAACAGAAAAAATTCCTTCTGAAGTATTACAATCAATGCAGATCAAGTTAATTGACTTTTACGATGCAATGCACGAGGTAGTCCCCACAGCAATGAGGGAATTTTATGTTGAAAGACCAAAAGTATGGTGGAAAGATGTAGGAGGATTAGATGATGTCAAAAAAGCATTAACTGACAATCTAATTACAGCAATGAAAGAGCCAAGCAAGTTTACAAAGATGGGCATTAGGCCACCAAGAGGAGCTTTGATTTACGGGCCACCAGGATGTGGAAAAACATTACTTGGACGAGCACTTGCAACTGAAACGGGTGCAAATATGATTTTGGTTAGAGGGCCTGAAATTCTTTCAAAATGGATTGGGGAATCTGAAAAAGCTGTTAGAGAGATATTTAGAAAAGCAAAAGCAGCATCGCCATGTGTAGTAATTTTTGATGAACTAGATTCATTAGCACGTCACAAATCAGGAGAAGGCGGAGTAAGTGAAACAGTTCTAAGTCAATTACTGACAGAAATTGAAGAAGGTATTTCTTCACGAGTAGTAGTAATTGGAATTACAAATAGACCAGATGTTTTAGATAATTCATTGTTAAGAACTGGAAGACTAGATTTAGTTCTATATGTAGAACCTCCAGATGAAAAAGGTAGATTAGAAATTATTAAAATTCTAACAAAAAAGATGCCATTATCAAATGATGTAAAATTACAAGAGATTGCAGTAGCAACACAAAACTATACAGGAGCAGATTTGGCAGCATTGTGTAGAGAAGCAGCTGTTCAGGCAATGAGAAACAGTTCACCGAAAATTTCAAGTCAAGATTTCGCAAATAGTTTGAAGCGAGTTAAACCATCTATTACTAAAGAAGTTGATCAATGGTACAACACTGTAAGAGAAAGTATATCTAACGTTGTACCCAAGACAGGGGATAAAACATTCTACGGATAAAAATGACAATTCCACTACGAAATATAATATTAGATAAGGTTAGGGAAACAGGTTCTTTAACAGATGTTGAGCTCTACAAAAGTTTGACAAAAGATGAACTAGTTCTACCTGAAGATAAATTCAACAAGTTACTTTTAGATTTAGAAATTCTGGGCTTAATTACAGTAGTTTGGATTACAAAAGATGAGCGTAGAATAGAAGCAATTATTGTTAAAAAAGAAGTAGACAAAGTTGAAGAAGACAATAAAGAAATGATGGAAAAAGATTATGAAGCTAGTTTTCCAGGTTTTGAAAAATAATTACTCAGAACAGAGGAATATGAAATGCAGCATCTAATGCAACAGCTACAAAAATTATTGTAAGATAAGGAGCAGTAACTTTGTATGCTTTCCAAGCAAATTCAGATGTAGGATTTTTTGTGAGTTTATAGTGATATACAAACATCAATCCTCCAGAGACCAACGCAATTATTGTATAAACAATCCCCATTCCATCTGGAATAAAGGACAGTATCAAAGAATACGGAATTAAAATTATTGTATTTCCTAAAATGTATTTGGAGGTTCTTTGCATACCAATTACAACAGGCAACATCGGAACTTCAGCTTGTGCATATTCTTCTTTAAGTTTCATTGCAAGACACCAAAAGTGAGAAGGAGTCCAGACAAAAACTAGGAATCCAACTAGGAATCCTAACAGATCCATACTACCAGTAGCTGCAGCCCATCCTGCCCAAGCCGCTGCACTACCAGCTATACCACCAATTACAATATTTGATGTGTTTAGACGTTTTAACCAGACAGTATAGATTACAACATAAGAGAAAATACCAACTGCGATAAAAAAAGAAGTAACAGCATTTAGTGCAAAGTAACCATAAATCACAGAAATACAACTTACAACTAATCCATATATCAAAACATGAGATGCTGCCATTCGTCCAGATGGAATAGGTCTAGAACTAGTTCTTGTCATTTTTGGATCAATGTCTTTATCATAATAGTGATTTAGTGCACTAGACCCAGCAGATGCAAATGCTCCAGCGATGATTATGTGTAAATAATCAACATATTCAAGATTAGGAGTACCATCAACTAGCTTACTTGCCGCATACATGGAAGTAACTGCAGTAATAACTAAAAGAACAACTATCCGGGGTTTGGATATCTCAACTATTTCATTAAATCCCAATTCATTCTATCCTATCCCAAAGCCATTTAATTTCTTCGTCTACGTGATCTATAATATTACAAAAGGAATAAGTATCTCAGTCCTGCCAGCTATCTTGAATGAGTAATTGGGACCTCATGATGCCAGGAATGGGATTAACCGCAATAGGTTTAGCTGGAGTTGTGATTTCTTATATGGGAATTGCACACACGTTCATCGATGGTATGCATGCCCTGACAGGGCTTACCATGTTTATAGGATTAATTTTCTTAGCAGTAGGTATCTTAGATGGAGGTATTTCAACTAGCAATAGAGCTAAAGCAACAACTTTGGTAATTGCATCAATAGCATTAGGATTTGGAATGTTTGCTTTAGGAACCATGAATACATCAAACTTTACAATTACACTAGCAGGAATTTTAATGGCAATAGCATTTCCAGCAATCATCATCGCATATCTAGCAATGAAACATCCAACAGTAGTAAAACCAGTTGGCTCTATTGTTGCAATTGCAGGAGCTACAGGAATTATTATGTGGGTAGCATTTGGATTTGTAAGTCCAGACACATACATGATTCCTCAACAAGTTGTAATTGAGGAAATAATAGAAGAAGTTACACCAACAGGACCAATATTTGCAATTCAGATTTTAGAAGATTCCACTATAGAAGGAAATCCAGATTATGCACCAGATGTCGCAGTTGTCACACAAGGACATACAGTTCAATGGACTAATGCAGACTCTATAGTACATACAGTAACGAGTACAGAAGGTTTTGGAGAAACATTTGATTCCAGTTTAATTGATACAGGAGATGTCTTTACATTAGATACAACCAATTTAGAAATTGGAGAACATGAGTACGTGTGTAGTTTACATCCATATATGATTGCAACATTAATCATTGAGGAATCAAAAGAACCAATCAAAGTAATAATTCCTGAAGGAGCAGCAATCCCCGATGATAACCAAATCTATTATGATCCTCAAATAATTAACATAACAGTAGGCACTACAGTGGCCTGGGAAAATATAGACAATACAGTACATACAGTAACTTCTGGGGATGTCGATGGAGGGGCAAATGGAACATTTGATTCAGACATGATGTCTGCAGCAGACAAGTATGAATTTACATTTACTACAGAAGGAACTCATGATTATTATTGTATATTCCACCCATGGATGGTTGGAACTGTTAATGTAGAATAGATTTGAAAAAAATCATTTTATCACAATCAGATAAAAAAATTCTAACTGAACATGCTGAAAATGCAAAACCAAACGAGTCATGTGCAATATTATTTGGTAAAGATGACTCTGTATCAGAGGTATTTTTAACAAATAATATTGAAGAATCACCAATAAATTTTACAATTTCAAATGAGCAGTTAATTGAAGGGTATAATGTCGCAGAAGAAAAAAAGGTAGAAGTAATAGGCATATTCCATTCACACCCTAATTCAGATGCATACCCATCAAATACTGACAAAAAATTCATGCATAGTAACCCAGTAGTCTGGATAATTTATTCTGGGATTAACAAGGATTTCAAAGCATACATTCTAGAATCAGATATTATAGAAATTCCAATTGATGAAAAATAATTCAGGCTAAAAGTGGCAATTTTTACCACATGATCTTTGAATTAAATATCCCTTTTTTGATTAACAAGTATGGAAATTCACGTATACGATACCTATGTCAAAGCAGCAGACGGTCATACCATGCACTTTGATGTTATCACTGGTGAAAAAGATCATGATAAAGCCATCACATATGGCAAAGAGTGGTTAAAGTCAGTTGGTGAAGAAAATTCAGAAATGACAACAAACGAATGTCAATTCTGCCATTCACAAAATGCACCAGAGCCTGTTGAACAGGCAATTAAGGAAAACGGCTACTTTATCCAAAAAATGGAAGGCTGTCCTTAAACACTTTTTTCCTTTTTCCAAAGGACTATATTTTTTAGATTAATAGGTTCAGAGATAGTATGTCAGAACACAAATATTCAAAATGCACAGTAGAAGGAGATACGAAAATAAAATGGATTTGTGGATGTTTTCAAACAGTTGATAATTATTTTAAATTCTGTGACAAACACAATGAGACATTAAAAAAAGCAATTCAATCTCAAGTTGATGAATTAGATATGACTTTACTTGTTGAAGATGAAAATTAGATAGCAAGTATTGCGACAAATGCAGAAACAAAGACGATTGCAATTGTGTTAAGTAATTTAATGACAGTGTTAAGTGCAGGTCCAGCAGTGTCTTTGTAAGGATCACCAATAATATCACCTACTACTGCAACTTTGTGTATTTCAGAACCTTTTTCACCATTCATCTCAACTAGTTTCTTTGCATTATCCCATGCACCACCTGTATTTGCCAAGTGATATGCCAATAAGATTCCAGTAACAACTGCACCCATCAGTAATCCAGCTACAGCAGTTGGTCCCAACAATATTCCTAAAATTATCGGAGCAAGAATTGCAACGATTGCAGGTTTCCATAGTTCTTTGATTGATGCAACAGTAGCAATATCCACACATTTAGCATAATCAGGTTTAGATGTTCCAGCAAGAATTCCAGAATCTGCTTTGAATTGTCGTCGAACTTCATCTACCATTTTTCCTGCAGCCCGCGATACACCATTAATGAGTTGTCCTGTAATGATAAATGGAATCAAGCCACCTATTAGTAACCCAACAATTATTGCAGGATTTGTTAAACTATAATCCAAGTCTAACACACCTTCAAAGATATGTGATGCTTCAAATTGAAATGCTTGAATCATGGCTAGAGCAGCTAATGCAGCACTAGCAATGGCAAATCCTTTGGTTACTGCTTTAGTTGTATTTCCAACTGCATCAATCTCATCTGTAACTTTGCGATTTTCTTCACCCATTCCAGTCATCTCAACAATTCCACCTGCATTATCTGCAATTGGACCAAATGCATCAATACTTAGAACAATTCCTGCAAGACTCAACATTGCCATAGCAGTCAAAGCTGTTCCAAAGATTCCATAGAGTACCGGATCTGCACCTTCAGGAGCTGCAGCAGATGCAATGCTATAAGATACAATGATTGCAACAACTAATGAAATCATAAATGGTCCTGTTGATTGCATGCCTTTGATAATTCCCATTAATGTCAATGATGCATATCCCCATTTTGCAGAGTCTGCAATTTCTTTCACAGGACCTTTTTTGTAACTTGTATAGTAATCAGTAATTTTTTGAATCACAGGAACTAAAATAACACCAATCACTGTACTTCCAAACAAAGCATATGCTGCAGGAGACGTGTCAATAAATTGTGTGATAAATACATAGTTTAATCCAATTGCAATAATTGCTGAAACATAAAATGAACGATTAAGAGGTTTCATAACATCTGTAATATTCTTAGAGCCAACTATTACAACACCAATAATTGATGCAATCATTCCAGAAGAACCAATGAGAATTGGATAAAGGAAAAAGTTTGGCGCACCAATTAATGCTGCAATTAATAATGCTGCAAGTACTGTAACAATATAAGATTCATAAACATCAGAGCCCATTCCTGCTGCATCACCAACGTTATCGCCTACGTTATCTGCAATAGTTGCAGGATTTCTAGGATCATCTTCAGGGATATTTACTTCAACTTTACCTACCAAATCAGCGCCCATATCTGCAGCCTTTGTAAAAATTCCACCACCAATTCTAATGAATAAAGCAATTAGACTTGCGCCAATTCCAACTCCGGCTATTGTAATTGGATCTGGATAAATCAAATAAAGACCAGTAATTGCCAATAAAGCCATTGCAGGAACTGCAAGTCCAACTGTAGCACCACCTCTAAAGGCCATAGCAAATGTTTTTCCTAATCCACTACCACTCAAATTTGCAGCTCTAACTGCTGCTTTTACTGTAATTTTTAATGAAATAATTCCTGCAACTGCAGAAAGTGCTGCACCAACAGCAAATGCGATTCCATTTGAGGGTTGAAGAAACGCACCAATAATTAACGATAAGGCTATAGCAACTGGAACAATAATCATCATTTCTCGTTTTAGAAATGCTGCAGCACCTTCTTTGACTGCATTTGAAATATCCATCATCTCTTTTGTTCCTGAAGGTTGTTTTGTAATCCATGCAACCAATCCTCCAGCGACTAAAAATGATGCAATTCCTGCAACAAAAGGCAGAATCTCTGGAATTTCCATGTTATACTCTGCTTGCCTAATTCTGGGAAATATAAATCAAATAGTAACTTTACTTCTTTTTTGATATGGCAAAAATGTTTTTCCTCTAAGTCCTTGCCTTACTAATTTGTTGAATCTTTTGCCATGAGCTAAATATGGAAATCTCATATGGATCAATTCATGAACTATTGTGTTTTCAAGTGTCTTCTCATCAGGGATTTTTCGGATATTAATAAAGACTAGATTATGTTGTAGGTAAGACACACCATAATATTTGTAGGCAGATGTCCTACATCCTTCTGTTATTTCACGAGGCATGTCAAGTACCTCTTTTGTAACAAACAAAAGTTTAGGTTCAGAGATAGAAAATCTATTTGAGTAAATTCCAACTTTTTCTAAAACTTGCAATTTAAGGTCAGGATCTAGCTTCACATAGAAGCATTATGTAATCTGCGTTTATCAGGACATGTCAATTGTTGTAAGATAATTGGTGTATTTTGATTCTTCAAAATTATGAATTAATAGGGTCAGAGGTTTTAGTAGAGTAATCATTAATCATACAGCCACCGTCTCATCACACCCCGATTATTCCATTAAATCAAGTAGTGTTTGTGTTTTACTTCTAATTTCTGGAGTAATTTTGACTAAAACTAACCCTTCGTTTGGTTGACCATACAAAACAACAGAGTTTTCAGGTGCATGAATGCAAGCAGGTATCACTAAAAGATCCTCTTCACCATTAACATTGAGTCTTACTGGAGGTTGCATAGTAAAGGCCTTTTTAATAATCGCAATACTTTGAGGAGTAATTTCTGCAGCAGGATTATCTACAGTTAATTCAATGGCATTTGCTAGTTTTGGAGGTTCTCTTTTTACTCTCTTCTCTTGGCTATCAATAATTTGCAGAGAAGGAATCAATCCAAATTCAATCATCTTTTCAGTTGTTCTATCACCCACTGTAATTACATAGGGGTTTTCTGAGAGATATTTTTTGATATTTATTTTATCAACCTGACTGTCAGGTAAGAGTATTCCTAAAGGAATTTTCAATTGGTCTCTTAGAGAATCAGGTAATTTCACAGGAATCGAGACTAGTTAGTGCTTGCCTCTGGTGCAGGTTCTTTATCAGAGCTTTCAGATTCCATTTCATCTTGTAATTTTGCTGCAAGAATACTACATTGCGCTGCAATATTTTTTGCACTTGTTCTAAAAGCAATTGCACTTGGAGAATCAGGATTTGTAATCATGATGGGTTTACCTAAATCAGAACCCGACATGATTCCACCGTTTAATGGGATTTCACCTAAGAAAGGCATGTTGAATTGTTCACTTATTTTCTTTGCACCACCTTCGCCAAAGATATAGTGTTTTTCATCGCAGTTTGTACAAATAAAGTGACTCATGTTTTCAACAACTCCAATAATTGGAACATTTAGTTTTTCAAACATTGAAACTGCTTTAACTGCAACATGACTTGCAACGTCTTGTGGAGTTGTAACAACAAGAATTCCAGTAATTGGAATTGTTTGTGCAAGTGTTAATGGAATATCACCAGTACCTGGAGGAAGATCTACAATAAGATAATCTAAATCAGACCAATTAGTGTCAACTAGAAATTGTTTCAAGATTCCAGATATGATCGGACCACGATAAATTGCGGCTTGATTGGATTGGTCTGCAAAGAAACCAAAAGATACAACCTTTAATCCGTTAGATTCTGCAGGTTGAAGTTTATTATCCTCAACTTCCATGGAGCCATCTTTCATTCCAAGCATCAATGGAATACTAGGACCGTAGATATCAGCATCTAATAATCCAACTTTAGCACCTGTTTGAGATAATGCCAAAGCTAAATTCAATGAAACAGTGGATTTTCCAACACCACCTTTTCCACTTGCAACACCAATAATATTTTTGACAGTGGCCATTCCAGTATCAGCATCAAGTGAACGGCCTTCCATAACTTTAGCAGTTACACTCATATCAAAATTTTTCAAGTCAGAGAGTTCAGCAATTGCTTTTCTAACATCTTCCTCAATTTCTTCATTGAAAGGACATGCTGGAGTTGTTAATTCTAAGGTAAATTTCAGATTGCCATCATTAAGCTCTAGATTTTTTATCATACCCATTGATACAATATCTTTTTTCAAATCAGGATCAATGACGGTACTTAGTTTTTCAAGTACTTGATCGATTCCAACCATTGCGTCAAAAAGTTCTCCTACATTATTTAAACATAAGTCAGAGAACAAAAAAAATTGATGATTACTTGAAGAATTAACAAAATCTTTAGGAATTAAAGCCCAAATCACCCAAAGATTCATAAATTGAAATTCAAAAAACACAGAACAGTTGTTTTCTATATCTACCCTAGTTGATGTTGTTAGGATTCCTCCAAGCTTGTTTGGAACCACACTCAAAAAGGCAGGAATGAACATTCTCAAAGAAAAGTACGAGAGTATGATTAGTGCAGATTTAGGATATATCATTATGATTTTAGATGCCAAAGTTGACGAGATGGGAAAGATGATTGCAGGAGATGGAGGAACATTCCATAAAGTTGAATTCGAAGTATTAACATTCTATCCAAAATTACAAGAAATTGTTCTAGGAGAAATTGTCGACATTACAGACTTTGGTGCATTTGTAAGAATTGGTCCAACGGATGCATTACTTCACTTGTCACAAGTAATGGATGATTATCTTAAGAGTGATGTAAAATCTGGAATGATTTTAGCTAATCAAAGTGGAAGAACACTCAAAGTTGGTTCTACACTTCGTGCAAGGATCACTGCAGTTTCATTAGGAAAAGCTGCTTCAATGGGTAAAATTGGAATTACATGTAGACAACCATTCCTTGGTGCAGATGAATGGATTGCAGAAGAGATTAAAAAATCCAGTAGTGGTACAGAAGAACCACCAAAAGAAGCTAAAGTAGAGGCAAGTTAAGATGGCACGAGAAATGGCATGTCGAAAATGCAAATTTGTAACAACAGGAAAAGTTTGTCCAGTTTGTAAATCATCAGATTTAACACCAGATTGGAATGGAATTGTACTTGTAGTTGATCCAACAAATTCAGAAATTTCAAAAACTTTAGGCATTACTCAAAAAGGCAAGTATGCCATCAAAGTAACATAAAATATTTCTAAATCTTTAAAATTACATTGTTATTTGATCATTATGTTGTCATTTAATTCTAAAAAACAATTATCACAGTTTCTTACTGAAGATATAGGAAAAGGAGACATTACAAGTAATCTTTTACCCAAGAAAAAAGTTTCAGTTAGGATTATTTCAAGAGAAAATGGTATTGTTGCAGGCACTACACACACAAAAGAAATCTTCAAACTCAAAGGATGTAATGCCAAAATTTTAAAAAAAGATGGTTCAAAAATTAAACCAAATCAGACTATAATGACAATCACAGGAGATGCAAGAAAGATTTTGGCATGTGAGAGAACTGCACTAAATCTTCTTACAAGAATGAGCGGCATTGCAACTCAAACAAATGAACTTGTAAAAAAAATTCCAAATAAAACTAAAGTATATGCAACAAGAAAGACTGCTCCTGGTCTTCGATATTTTGACAAAGAAGCAGTAGAGATAGGAGGAGGTGAAAAACATAGACTTAGGTTAGATGAAATGATAATGATTAAAGATAATCACATTGCAGTAGAGAATTCATTAGCATCTATAATTAAAAAAGCAAAGAGAAAACATAAGAAATTTGAGGTAGAAGTTGAAAATACATCAGATGCAATTCTAGCTGCAAAAGAAGGGGCAACAATAATCATGTTAGATAATTTTTCTCCATCTCAAATCAAAAAGACAGTTAATGCTCTCAAGAATCAGAAATTACGAAGTAAAGTGATGCTTGAAGCATCAGGAGGGATAAACTCTAAGAACATATCCAAGTATGGCAATACTGAAGTGGATATTATTTCAATAGGAAGTATTACAAATTCTGTTAAAGGAATTGACATGAGTTTAGAAATTTAAGAATTTAATTGGTCCAATAATTCAGATACAGATTTATTTTTTGGATCAACTTCTCGAATTTTCTCACAGCATTGGATTGCTCGTTTATTTTCTGCTAATTTCTGATGTGAGTATGCCTTCAAAAGTAGAACATCAATATCATAAGAGCCAATTTCAAGTGCTCTATCAAAGTAGGAAATTGCAGTTTTGTACTTGTTTTTTAGATAATAAATTCCACCTACAGTAAACAGAGCATCATGATTATTGGGTACTTTTTTTAAATATTCTGTGCCTGATTTTAGAGCTTCAGTATACTTTTTTTGTTTAGCAAGTTTTTTGAATTCTTTAAATTTTTCAGCATTAATTTTTTGATTAGGATCTTTTGGGGCTCTACTAAATAATCCAACCAAAGTAATCACGTAATTTATTGAATTTCAAGCATTCTATTAATTGCTAAACGAGCCTTGTTAGCAATTTCTTTAGGAACAGTAACAATATTTTTTTCGTTAATCAAAGTATCATATACTTTTTCAAGTGTAATCATCTTCATGTATTGACATTCAGCTTTATCAGATGCAGCAATGAATGTTTTACTAGGATTTTGTTGTCTCATTTTATATAAAATTCCAGTTTCAGTAGCAACAACAAAGTTTTTTGATTTTGATGCATTAACATGTTTTAGCATTCCTTCAGTTGAAAGTATTGAAACTTTTTTATCATCAAAACTACCATCTGCAACATCATACATCATTGGAGTAGTACAACTACATTCAGGATGGATAACAAATTCAGCATCTTTTATTGAATCTAATTTTTTATTAATATCTTCAGGAGTGATTCCTGCATGAACATGACATTCACCAGCCCAAATATGCATATTTTTTCTTCCAGTCATTTTTGCAACATAAGATCCAAGAAACATATCAGGTAAAAACAAAATTTCTTTATCTTCAGGTATTGCTTTTACAACATTTACAGCATTAGAAGAGGTACAACAATAATCAAGTTCTGCTTTAATTTCTGCAGTTGTGTTAACATATCCTACAGTAATAGCATTAGGATGTTGTTTTTTCCAGTTTTGTAATTCATCAACAGTGATAGAATCAGATAGTGAACAACCAGCATCTAAATCTGGAAGTAATACCTTTTTTTCAGGACAGATAATTGCTGCAGTTTCTGCCATAAAATTTACACCACAAAATAGAATTGTTTTTTGTTTAACTTTAGCTGCTTGCCTTGATAGACCCAAAGAATCTCCTGTAAAATCAGCTACATCTTGCACATCAGGAATTTGATAATTGTGTGCTAAAATTACCACATCTTTTTCTTTCTTGAGTCTTAAAATCTCATCTTTGAGTTCTGAAGTCTGTTGTACTAGCATAAGTCATAAAAAATTGAGGTAGTTGGGATTTAAAGAATAGGAAACAGTCTATAATTTTCTAAAAAGCTATCAAATGTGGCAATTATTGCCATATTAGGTACCAATCTGAATATCATCTGAGCAATATTTTCTCAGGGTTTCAATTGCAGATAGAGTTGCCAACCTACTTGTTTTTGGATTATTAATATCTGGAAGATTTTCAATTGTAAAAGTCATCTTTCCAAATTTTCCTGTAGCTACAATATGATGAGTATTTTTGTCGGTGTTGGGATCAGCAATAATATTTACACTGGTTTTTTCACTGCCGATTCCCGATAAAGATAGTAATGCTGCAACATTGATGTTTGCAGGAAATAAAGAGACGGCCTCTTTTGCAGTACCTTCAAAGATTGTAGTGGAAGAAGTAATTACATCTAAATTAATGTCAGAATTTTCAAAAAACTTTGCGCCTTTAAGAGAACGAGGATGTTTTGTAGTAGTAATAGATAATGATTCTAATTCATCTTTAATTGATTTTATTGCATCTAAACCACCAATTGCACCAGATGGGAGATAAATTGTTTTTTTAAAATCTTTACACGCATCAGATAAAATATCATAAATAGATTCATCAAGTAGTGCACCAACACTCATTATCATTAAATCACGTTTATTTTGTAAAACACTCAATGAGATATCTCTAACAGCATCTTGAGAAGCAGCTTCAACTACAATATTTACTGGATGGGAGGATAACAGATGTGAATTTTCAACAATTTCAGGTTTAGTATTTAATTTTGAAACTAGTTCTATGGCAGCATCTTTTGAACTGTCATAAACATGAGTCAGGATTGCAGGAATTTTCCCTGAATCAATTGCAAGCGCAATTTGAGTACCTATTGCACCACAACCTAACAGTCCAATTTTTTTCATTCAGCAATATTAGAAATAGTCTCTTAATTAATTCTAGTCTGAATACTCCCCAGGTAGAACTTTCTGAGATGGTGGTTTTGATGGATCAGTTTTGTCAAAGTTCAGCATAACCTAAAGATTTTATTCAAACCAATGAAGTATCATTGTGCTCAATACAGTATACAAGGATGCCATCATCAATAGAGATAAAATGTTGTCTATCCTCAAGGGCCCCAAATTTGAGCAAATTTTACAAAAAGCAAGAGAGAATTGGATAGAATTCACACCAAGAAAAGAAGAAGTGACAACAGCAGGAATTGATAGTAGTTTTAACAATACTAAATTTCAAGGAATTGAACTTTGGGCAACAACAGCAGTTTCAGTCAAATCGGACGGTGAGATTTTAGTAGATTTACACAATTCAGGGTTAGGTTCTGCAGACGACATTTCAAATATAGCAAGTAAAATGGAAATTGATGCATGTGAAAAAACTATAGACCAAGTTGATTTAGTATTGATGGATGGTTCATTGCATTCTCAATTAATGACAAGACAAGCAGCGCTAAGTTCAATGATTGTAAGAATAATGAAGAAAAAAGATAATGTGATATTTATTGCAAAGACATCAAATACAAAGAAACAATTTGAAAGTTTAGGTTCTCTTGCTGGAGATATTTTTTATTATAACCATGTTACAAATGGTCCAGGATTTAGTAAAATTTTTGTAGAAAAGAAATATGGTGCAGATAAAATCATTTCTTCAACATTTGTAAGATTAAGTGACTCTACGCCCATAATCAAACTAGAATTTCTAGGAAATCAACATGATGAAGGTGAAATTAGATCAGTTATGAACAAATTATACAAAACAAGTGTTGGTGGATACCCACATGCACTAAAGCTTGCACATAATAACTGTAAAATATCGGATAAAGAACTTGCAAAAATGGTTAGTTTGTTAGGATTAAGTAATGAAATAGGTTCACGCGAGGTATTAGGTTGAGTTTAGGTTTTGTAATTGGAGAGTCAAAACCCACATTTGTCACAGCAATCACGTCAAGAGCTCTATCAGTAGGAGAATACATCAAAATAGGTTCAGATGAAGGAGAAATTCTTGGACTAGTTGAAAGATCTTCAGTATCAAGTGCTGCTTTTACTGATGTTAGAAATTTTGATGAGGCAGTAGAAAGCACTGAAATTGCTGAACTCAATAGAAGAGATAAAACATTTACAGCACATATTGGAATTTTAGGATTTTTAGAAAATTTGAGAAAAGGAAAATCAATCATACCTGCAATTCCACCAATTCCAGGCACGGAAATAACTCAACCAAGCAAACAAGACCTAGAAGAAATTTTCAGTCCAAATAATGATGGATGGGTAAAGATTGGAAGTCTTTTACGAAATAAAACAATTGACGCCAAAATAAATTTGGATAAAATTGTTTCAAGACACTTGGGAATTTTAGCAATGACAGGAATGGGAAAAAGTAATCTTGTTTCACTAGTTACAAAACAAATTTCAAAACTAAAGGGCACTGTAATAATTTTTGATTACCATAATGACTATACATTATTGAATATTCCACGAATTAATGTAATTGATGCAAAAATTAATCCAAGACTTTTAGATGCTGATCAATTATCAGAAGTTTTAGAAATTAGAGATGGTGCAAATGTTCAACAACGTGTTTTAAGAATGGCATTTACAAAACAAGTTAAGGAATCAAAAGAGTTTTGGAGTAAATTAGAAAATGAAGTAGATTTTATTGTAAATTCAGATGATAAAAAACTAAAAGAGATTCGAACATCAGCATATAGAGTTCAAGATATCATAGAAGAATCTCAAAGAAGATTTGAAGATATTTTAGATCCAGATATGGGAGATCCAATAAGTTTCATTAAAGAGGGGCGTACAAATATTCTTAACATTTCAGAATTATCAGAAAAACAAGCCAATGTTGCAGTTGCATTTTACTTGCAACAGTTACTAAAAGATAGAAAGGATGCCAGTATTGCAAGACATGGAAGAAGCAAAAGAGAGAGAAATTATCAATTTAATTCACCAATATTTGTCATCATAGAAGAAGCACATGTGTTCATTCCAAAAGATCATGATACTGCTGCAAAATACTGGGCTGCAAAAATCGCAAGGGAAGGAAGAAAGTTTGGATTAGGTCTAGGAATCGTATCACAAAGACCAAGAAGTGTAGATCTCAATGTACTCAGCCAATTAGGCTCATTTGCAATAATGAAGATCATTCAAGAAGATGACCAACGACAAATAGCCTCAGCAACAGAGTCCACCAGTCGTGAATTGATTGCACAATTAACTTCACTTAACGTAGGAGATGCAGTTCTAGTCGGACAGTGGACAAATCTGCCATCATTAGTACATGTTGAAGAAGTAAAAGAAAAGATAATGGGGGCAGACCAAAGTGCAATTAATGCTTGGGCAAATGCAGATAAGATGAAAGAAGTTGCAATAGAATCAACACAAGGACTTGTTCAAAAAGATTTGTTATTAGACTAATGTTATTTTCTCATATTTCAGACACACATTTAGGATTAGTGCAGTATGGTTCAGAGGAACGTGCACAAGATGTTTATGATACGTTTAACCAAGCAATTGATACATCAATAAAAGATCATGTAGATTTTGTAATATTTGCAGGAGATATTTTTCATGTGCCAAATCCAAATGGGACTGCAATTATTCAAATGGCCAATGGATTAAAGCGATTAAAACAAAATAGCATTGATTCATTTTTTATTTTAGGAGAACATGATATTAGTAGAATTAGAACAACACCAATACCATATGTATATCATAATTTAGAATTTTCAAAATATATTGGTCAAGGAATTCCATTTGAATACAAAGGAGTATTAATTGCAGGATTTGATAAAATTAGAAAACCAGAGATTCCGCAATATGAAAAAAAGTTTGCAGAAATAGATGAAATTGCAAAAAAACATTCTGGACATAAAATTTTAGTGTTACATCAAGGAATTACAGAATTCAACAAGTTTGCAGGAGAAATACAATCAACAGATTTGCCAAAAAGTTTTACATATTATGCAATGGGGCATCTTCACGATAAAGATATCAAACAGTTTAATCATCTAAATGGGCCAATAGCATATCCGGGTTCTACAGAATTAACAACAAGTGAAGGAATTAAAGAAACAAAGAAAGGATTCTTTGAAGTTGATATTTCTGGAAATGAAGCATTACCTAACTGGATTGAAGTAGATACCAGACCTCAGTTTTCATTTAAAACAGAATATCAAGAGTTATCAAAAACAATTGATGAAATTTCTGAAAAAATAATTAATTCTAGAAAACCCCCAATCGTAGAGATAAAAATACAAGGGGAAAACATAGAAACAGACCACATTCAGGCACAAATTGCAAGACTAAATTCATCAGTTCTTAGATGTTTTTGGAGAATTAGTACAAAGCAAATTTCTGATTCATCAATATTTCTAGATAGACCAAATGTCATTGATGATGAAATGTTCAGACTATCAGTTGATGCCTTGGGATCTGAAGTATCTGCAAATTTTGCAATAAAAGAATTACTTCCAGTATTAGCAACAGGAGAAATCAAAGAAGCATCACAAATAATTGTTGAGAATTTTGAAAAATTCAAAAAGGAGAGAAAACAATGATCACATCAATAGAGTTAGGGGATTTTCTATCACATTCAGATACAAAACTAGAATTTGAAAATGGAGTAACAGTTTTTGTAGGGGATAACGGTGCAGGAAAATCTAGTATAATTGATGCAGTAACATTTGCATTGTTTGGTCAACATACAAGAAAGTCAAATAAAAGTTTGATTAAACGTGGTTCAAATCAAGGATTTGCAAAAATAGGATTCACAATTAATGATAAACAATATGAAGCAGTAAGAAAAATAGATAGTAAAGGAAGTTTAGCTGCAAAATTTTCTGAAACAACTGGAGATGATCATGTCGAATTAGCAGCAGGAGAAAGAAAACAATTTGGAGAATCAATGACTCATGAAATTGAAAAAACTATTGGGCTTGATTTTGAAAAATTAAAAATAGCATCAATAGTTCAACAAGGAGAATTAAATGCAATTATTAACGCAAAACCAAAAGAATTCAAAGAGTTACTCAATGCAATTATAGGAATTGACAAGCTTGATGTTGCATCAGAATCAATGAAAATTGTAAATAAAGAATTTCGTGAAAAAATAAGAGAAGAAATTGGATATGATGATACACATATTGAAATTCTTTTACGAGATTTAGAAAGATACCAAAAAGAAATTAACGATGCAGTACCTGAAAAAAATCAATTAAAGTCAAAACAAGAAAAATTAAAAAATGAAGTTGAAGATCTAAGAAAAAAAGTAGAGACAGAAGCTCCAAAAATAGATAAAATCAATCAACTAGAATTAAGAAAAAAGGAACTTTTAGAATATGCAAAAGAAGCAATTCATGAAATTCAGCATGAAATTAATGAAAATGAGCGTAAAATACGTGATTGTGAGGGCTGTTTTGAGCATGCTAGCTTGAAGGATGATTTAGAGTCAAAAATTCAAAAAGTTGAACAGGCAATAGAAGATACTTTAAAGAAAATTCAGGAACTAACTAGTCAAACCATATCATTAAAAGAAAAACAATTGATAGCATCAAAACTTCAACTAAAAGATAACAAATGTCCAGTATGTGATTCAAATGTTGAGAAACTAAATCCACTTTTTCAAGAAGAGCATTTAAAAAATGAAATAATAGTATTAAAAGAAAAAATTACTTTAAAAGAAAAAGAAAAAAATGTGTATAATCAAAAAAGAAAGGAATTTTCAGAGAAATTACAAAATGCACGTGATGCAGAGACGACACTTAGAGCTTATTCAATTAATAACAAAGAAGAATTAATGAAAATTCAAGAAGATGTTAATACAAAGAAACAAAATGTTCAGAGGATTCCTTTAGATGTTAATGGTAATTTATTAGAAATATCACATATTGACTCTCATGCAAAAATGATTTTTGAGAGTATTTCAAAATTAGAAATAGAAACTAGTGGATTTGATGAACAAGAATTTTTAAATCTGAAAAAAATAGTTATTGAAAAACAAACCAATCTTTCTCAAATAGATCAACAAATTGGTGCAATTTTAGAAAAAATTTCCAAAGGGGAAGAGCAAATAATTGTTATTCAAAATGCAATTTCAGAATTAAATATTGTAAAAGAATATGTAACAAGTCTTGGTGAAATTCAAACAAATATTTTTAGTAGAGATGGACCTGTTGCAACAAGTCTAAGATCATGGGCACTAAACACAATTTCAGCTAAAGCATCAGAATATCTTTCACTACTTAATACAAAGATTCAGAGAGTTTCATTATCAGAAAAAACAAGAGATGTTTCTATTACTTGTTATTCAAAAAATGAAGTATTAGAACTAGAATCTCTCAGTGGTGGAGAAAAAGTTAGTGTGGCGTTAGCTTTACGATTAGGTATGGCAAGTCTTCTAGGGGCATCAAATCTTAATCTAATGATACTTGATGAGCCTACAACTCACCTTGATGCTGAAAGAAAGAAATCTCTGGTAGGAGTATTATCTCAGTTATCCAATATTTCAAATTCAGAAACACCCATGCAATTTCTAATAATTACACACGATGCAGAAATCTTTGAAGATTCAACTGTTGAGAAAATTTACAAATTTGAGTCATCTGAGCAAGGAAGTAAAGTTACATCAATCTAACTAACTTGAACAATTCCAGTCATCCAAGGATGAACCATGCAGAAATAATCATAAGTGCCTGCATCATTAAATGTAAACCCAAAGGATTTACCAGCCATGAATATACTAGAATCAAATAATCCATCACTTGAAGAAATAGTTCCACTAGTTACAGTATGTGCAGCAGTATCATCATTACTCCAAGTTACTGTTGTACCAACTGCTACACTAACTTCGTATGGTATGAAACATTCGTTAGTTTCCTCACAGCCTGGAATTCCAGACCCCTCAGGAAGTGAAATAATTATCGGTAATGCTTTAGCAGGCATCTCAGATTGTGATACAGTTACAGTATCTTCAATTTCAACTACATCTGTAGTTTCTGGTTCTTCTTCTGCAATTGGTAGAGATTCTGATACAGTTATAGTATCTTTAATTTCTATTGCATCAGTAGTTTCTGGTTGTACAGCCATACATTCACCTTTATGATCTAGCTTAACATCAGCAGCATCTAACATACACAAATTACCATAAGTTTCACCATCAACCCCACACATTGGATCCCATTGTAACGTACAAACAGTTAGTTTTTCGTCATCAGAGGTTATTCTTGGTTCAATAATATCATTAGGAGCTGCAGCAATTAATCCTAAAGAAATTGCAACTAAAACACCAACTACAACTATAACTCCATATGAAAAATTCATCTCATCCACCTGTTAACTTAGCAAACTTTTCGTTCTTACTTAACTTTTCCATAAACTCAATATTAGATAATGCGACAACTGCTGATTCAACGACTGGTTTGTCAGGATCATTTAATGCCTTTTCCAGAGTTTCTTTTGCATCTTTAGAACCTACTACACCTAAGGCAATTGCAGCCTCATGTCGAACAAACATACTTGGATCATGAAGTGTTGCATCAGATAGAAAAGGAATAGTACTAGAATAACACATTTGACCTAATGAGAATGCAGCCTCATGTCGCACCAATTCATTGTCATCATTTTTTAAAACTTTAGCAATATAGGGAACTTTATCCTCTCCACCAAAATCAACTAAAATACATGTGGCTCTAGTTCTAACTACATAATCAGAATGCTCTAACAAAGAGACAAAATATTCTGTATCTTTTTGCTCATATTTTGATTCCATTTCAGCAAAAAGTGCTAATCTATCATCAGTTACTGCTTGCAATTTGTTTTGGAATTTTCAGTGGCCTATATTAGGTTACTCGAAAGAAAATAAAAAAATAATGCAGATATGTATTTAATGGAAAAAATACAAGAATGTTTTGTGAGTGTAGTAATAGGCCAAAAAGCACCAAATTTTGGAGTTTCAGAATGGGTACAAGGAGCTCCAACTAATTTTGACCAAGAAAAAGACCATATTGTTTTAGTAGAGGTCTTTCAAGTCAATTGTCCAGGATGTTTTATGAATGCAATTCCTGAAGCAATAGAAATCTACAACAAATACAAAGATGATGGAGTTCGAGTGTTAGGAATTGCAACTGCGTTTGAAGATTATGATAAAAACACATTAGAGAATTTGAAGATGCTTGTAGAAACAGGTGAAGTGGTAGGAGAGACAAAGAATGCACTTTCAATGTATGGAAAATTACAAGATGGAAGCAAATTACATTACAAGATTCCATTTCCATTAGGAATGGATAATTTAACAAAGACTGCTGGAGAAATTAGTCAAGAAAAAATTATGCAGTTTATCTATCCACAAATTCCTGAATTTGACTCACAACCAGAAGAGTACAAAAATCAAATTATTCAAAAAGTCAAAGATTACATGAAATCAAAAGAATATTCAGCTGAAACATTTGAAAAATTTGCTCTACAAGGCACACCATCAACCATTTTAGTAGACAGAAAAGGAGTTCTCAGAGATGTGTCATTTGGACAAGCAGGGCATGTTGAGGCAATGATTCAGAAATTACTGAATGAAAATTAAATCAACTTAGTAAAATAAGAGATATCGATAATGCAACAACTATTACAAACCCACCAATTAATGCAATTTTGTGATTATCTATCATTGTAAAATCTTATTTTCGTTTTTTGATTACAAAAATTATTACACAAACAATTAAGATAATTCCTATAATTACATAGATTAATTCATAGTCATAATCAACTGAGGGAGTTAAATCAGGAGAAGAGAGTTCTATTTCATCTCTTTGCGTTAATCCATCAAGAAAAGTGGTTCCAATAATATCCAAGGTATTATCTCCAGAGCCTGTAAAATTTAATGTGATAAAAGAAATTTTTTCATTATAATTTATCTTTGGAAAAAATTCTTGATCATTGAGATAAAAAGTAAAATTCCCCCCTAAGAGATTGTTAGGCATTATTATCTCACCCAAATTATTTTCCAAGCCGCTAGTAATGTAGAGGGTTAATTTCTTATCATTACTATTAAAATCAAAATCATAGATATCAAAATTAGCTACAGTTTCAACTTCAAAACTATGACCGCCTGTTTGAACATCTAGTCTATTTACTAATCCTGTTGCATCGGATAATTGACCATACACAGGGATCATTGTAAAAAGTAACGCTAGTGGAATTAGAAATAGTATTTTCAACTTATGCGGTTTGAGAGACTCTTTGGTTTAATTCTTTATCTTGAACAATTCTCGGATGTATTGGGTCTGCCAGGATAACTTCAAACCAATAGTGTTTTCCATCTTTATAGATAAAGTAGGAACCTAAAAGTTTCATGTTTGGATATCTCTGAAGAACACGTCTTTCTGCGACAGTCTTCATATTATCATCTGCCTTGATTCTTGTAACACCGAGATGTTTTGGTCGTCTTCCACCAGTAGGTCTTTGTTTTCTCATACCACCAGTACCGACTCTCATTCGGATAACAACAATTCCTTGTTTTGCCTTGTAACCTAATCTTCGGGCTCTTTGTAATCTGCTTGGCTTATCAATACGAGTAACTGCAGTTTGTTTACGCCATTTAATTACACGCTCACGTATCTCAGGAGAATTTTCTTTCCAAAGTCTGATCCACGACTGATCTTGATAGCTAGGCATATCGGAAATAGGAAAATCCCCTTTAATAACGGTTAACCGAGAAAATTAGGTCCTAAATGATACTTCAAATCGGTAAAAACTTCTTCGAGTGATGGACTAGCCATGCACTCAAAGAGCGTCTCCGCAAAAAACTCGATAAATAATGTTACCTAAAGATCTTAAAAAGGATTTCTCAAATTTGCTTTGTGATTTTTATTGAGTAATACGGACAAAATCAAAGATGAGAGTAAGAAAGATCATCTTGCCTATAATTTTAGCAATAAGTTTTGTATTTTTACCAGCTGCTAATGCAGAATCCTCAGTTTCCATCATAATGGAAAAAACAACATACAGTTATTGTGAAAAGTTATTTTACATTATTGAGGTTTCAGAAGTTACAGGGGAGCCTGCAATTATTCACATTAGAGATGAATCAGGTAAAGGAAGTAGTGCAATTCCAAT
>JADHUF010000043.1 GCA_016784625.1 Candidatus Nitrosopumilus sp.
ATGAAAAAACATCCAGATTTAGGCGTAAAATACGCCTATATTCCCAAAATGATAGAACAATACAAGATTTGGTATAATCCAAAGCCCAATCCTGAAATTCTAGTTAGGCCAGATATAGACAGTATCTGCAAGAGCCTTGATAGTTTTGTGGGATTCTTGGATGAGGAACACGAGGAAATTATCATATCGACAAACAAGTTCACAGGAAAGGAGACTCACTTTAAGAAGAAAAGCCCTAAAACAATAAGCCTCTATTTCTCATGGATTAAACTATACATCAGATCAGTTCATGGAATCAAGATAGCCACTGAGGACATTAAGGACATGATTACTTTTCCAAATCAGAAAAAGTACCAAAGAGAAGCCATGACTTTGAAACAACTCAAGGCCATAATGTCAAATGCTAGTCCATTAAGACGAGCTCTCTATTACGTTCTAGTTAGTTCTGGAATGAGACTTGGAGAGGCATTGACTTTGACAAAGAACAATCTCTATCTAAATGAAAATCCTGTACGTGTAAAACTATTTGCAGAGAATACAAAGACTGATGAAGAAAGAGAAACATATCTTTCAAGTGAGGCAATCGAGAAACTAAAACCATTCATTGAAAGTCTAAAAGATGATGAAAGAATATTCAAAGGCACAGATGATTTATCTCAAGATGTCATACATGAGGATAGGCTATTTGGTTATCTTAGAGAGAAACTAGGATTTACTGAAAAATACAGAGGTTCCATAAGATACAAAGTTCGAATACATGGGTTTAGAAGTTATTTCCATACAAAAGCAAGTCAGAAACATTCTACAGAATATGCCAATAGTCTAGATGGTCATACAGGATACTTGGAACAATACTATGCTTTGACTCCTGAAAGACGAGCTGAAATGTACAAAGAGTTAGAGCCCGAATTATTAATCGAATCTGTCAAGGTAGAGGCTGATCATACCAAAGACAAAATCATTGAGACGTTGCAAGAGCAAATGGCAAAGCTTCAAGATGAAATGCAGAGAATAATGAAAACACCAAATCGAATAGAAGTTGCTCAGTAGATATTTTCTCTAATTCTTTTCTTTTTGTTTTTTCTTTATTTTTGATTTGTTTTTAGGACTCGATCTAGACTCTAATATGCGACCTATCCTTTCACATAGATAATTTGCTGATCTTTTAGCTGTAATTTCTCCAAAAGTCTTGGCATAAGCAATACCTCCAGCAGTAGCAATAGTCCCTAATCCGTACCAAATGAGTTCTATGTTAAGCTCAATACAATTAGAGGCAGGTTTTGTAATGATTTTTGAGGAATATACGCCTCTTTCAATATCTTCATAAATCATTTTTGTAATTTTGCTTGAATCTTCTATGGCCAATGTGAGTTTAGGTAATAAAATAGATTTTTCACTCTTATCTGTAAATTGATTTTTGTCTACCTCGCCTTTCTTAACTCTGGATTCCAATTCTTTCACATCTTGCTTTAGTTTGAATCGTTTTAATTCAAATTCATTAAACATTTTTTTATAAATTTCATCTGGAATATCCTTTGATTGATCCAATATGTTTTATTGATAATATTGTATGAATTTAAGTATGTTGATAATGCTTAATCTTTTTCTTTTTTCCCCCAAATCTTATCTAAATTAGCCTTGTCTATTGAGGATCTTTTCTCTGCATTACGTTTTGATCTTTCAGTATCTTTTCTAAATTCTTCTTGTATGGACTCCATTGAATCTCCAAATTCGGATAAAGCATTACTAATTAAAATAGATATTTTCTTAAAATCTATCATTACATCTTTCCTTCTATTTTTTTAGCAATTTTATGGGCTTTTCTTATTTGTCTAGGATTAGCTTTATTTGCTGAAATTACCTCAAAGTTTGGAATTGTTGTTGCATTGTCAAGACCGTGCTTTAATGCAATAGTTTGATCAATATCTATTCTTCCTAAAACATCAAAAGTTTGTTCAATAGTATCATTACATTTTTTGATAAATCTTTTACACTCGTGTCTTTCAATCTCATTCAAATCAGGGGAATGTAATTCTAAAGTTAATTTTGAAAGATAAAACATGGCACTACGAAGTAATGCATAACCAATTTCAAAAGGAGTATCACTTTCTCTTAATTCATCCATGGCAATATCCAAATCCATATTCATTGGATTGTTTTTTTGTTTTTGTGGAGCTAGCAGAATTTTACTTTTAATGTCTGTTCTAATTGCATATTTTTTTGATTTGTCATCTTTTGTCACAATCTTTTTTTCAATTAGTTCATCTAATCCAAGAACTAAAGACTCTGTTCCCATTTTGGTATCTTTTCTTAATTCAGTAAAGGTCTGATTGTTTTTCTTTCCTAATGATTCTAGTATTCTTGAATCTCTATCTTTCTGCATTATTACTAATACTAGTATTCGTACATATATATCATTTATCGGTCTTTTTCGGTATTGAGCTCAAAGCAAATTTCAATCACATTAGAAGTAAAAACACTTGAAAAACTGGATTTAGTGAGGGGAATTACAAAGAGATCTTCTCTAATTGAGTATCTAATTTCTAATTATTTAGAAAAAACTAAGGGAAATAATCCCTCAGTCAAATCTTCCACGACTCTGCAATCTAGGAGGACTTCTTGATTGTCTCAAGTCTATGATCTTAAAACAGTAGGAAAAGGTAATGGGGAATATCATAATTCTATAAATTTACAAAGAAGAAATCCGATAAACAAAAAGAAAATCACTCCTATCTTATGTAAATTCTGTGAGGATAGTGTCACTTCATCCAAAGGTCGAAAAAAGTATTGGACTACAATCAATCAATTACATGGTCACTTATCTTACGATCATCAAAATCTGAATTTCAAACCATATCTTTCAGGATTAGTAGATGATATTTTTCATGGGAGATTGAATTGAAATGAAACAATGTTGTGATGCTAAACCAAAATTTCAAATAAAATATGACTCTGGATTGGAAGATTCTGAATGGTTGTTATGTGAAAGTCATTACAATTCTGATCCAGTATTTCAAAAGCACATTAAAACAATTTCGGAGATTGAATGATGGCGAATATCCTCAAAGAGCCGACAGGAAATTTTAATCCTACTAGACCACTAACTAGGGATATTGAAATCATAGAAAAACTCAAGGAGAGATGGTTTCAATGTACTCACTGTGATGCTGAAAGTCAATCTTTCAAGGCATTCGAGTTTTGCAAACAAAAAAGACATGAAGTAATTACAGTTTACAGGCCTGCCGAATTATCACAAAAACAGATTGAAGAACAAAAGATTTTCAAAAATGATGACCATGACTTGGTTGCAGAATTAATCAAAAAAGAAAAACACTTTCTGACACTGAGAGAAACTGATGATATCTGGTATTACAATGACGAGGAGGGCATTTACAAGCCATACGGAAATACAATAATCGAGGATCAATGCCAAAGATTGATTCACAGATGCAAGAACCAGGCCACAAGAGAGGTTATTGGAACCATAAAACGAGACAACACAAGGATTGATTCCAGCGAATTGTTTGATTCAAAAATAATTTGTGCGTTGGATGGGATACTTGAATCAGATTTTACGATTAAATCGCATTCCCCCGAATACATGGTATATTCAAAACTACCATTCAATCTAAAACCAAAATACGTTAATCTCAAGTTATGGAATCATATTCTCACGATCATTGATGTTCGTGACATCAACCTGATTATGGAACTGATTTGGATTTGTGTTTCATGGACCAACCCATTCAAAAAGATGTTTATCTTCAAGGGCATACAGGACACACAAAAAACAGCACTTGCAAACATCATTACCTGGATAATTGGAAAAAAGAACGTATCGACCCAAAAACCTGAAACCTTCCTTGAAAAAGGATCAAGGTTTGCAACTTCACATTTTATCGGAAAGCGAATGAATATAGCTGGTGAGATTGGAAACTTTACCGAACAATGGCTTGAAAATCAAAAGGCATTGGTTGGAGGGGAAGAACAGAACACCGAAACAAAATTTTCAAATGCAGAACGAATATTCAATCCCGAGCATTTTGTTTTTCTTTATACTACAAATTCTCTGGGAGAAATATATTCAAAGATAAATGATAATTCGGTCATTACAAGGTTTCAATTTATCATATTTAGAAACCAACTTCTAGAATCAAAAAAGAACGGCCAATGGTTTAACTCATTTTTTAAAGATGATGAAGATAAACAAACTGCAATAGATACATTGGTTATGATTATCATCAATTACATAAAGGTGCAGCAATTAGGAAAAATACCAAAAACAAAATGGTCAAACATTGAGGACACCAAAAAAATACTTCACGAACAGATGCCAATCGAGGACAAGTATTTTGCAGAAAAAAGAATATTTTACAAACCAGGCTCTAAGATATCATTTGCAGAGATTAAGGAGGACTTTGAATCTTACATCAAAAAGGATATCAAGCCGCAAGAATTGGGAATTATTCTCAAAAAGAACGGTCTAAAATCAAACTCAAGCAGTGGTGTTGTGTATTACAAAGAATACACGTTAAAGAAAAAAGAATCTAAAGGAGATAAAGCCGTTAATGACTATTAGTGTTAGTAGTGGCACTTGTAATGATATTCTTCAAATTAGTACTGATGGTTCATACTGTTATCTAGAGTTTGAATATAGTGCCACTAGTTCCACTTTAGTCAGAATAGGCAAACTGGAGATAAGTTTTGGAAAGTAGGGCTTTAGACATATTTCTTGGCTCATTAAATACAGATTCAACCAAGAAGAACTATCTCTACTGGCTTGACCGATACATGGAGGATAACAAATTTACCAGTTATGACGAACTGGCAAGCCAGACACCTGAGAAAATACAGACAGATATTGAGAATTATGTCATGAATTTGAAAAGAATGAGAAGCACAAAGGCCATGGTCAGTGCTACAGTCTACTCCCTTTTTCACTTCTTTGCCATGAATCGAGTCATACTAAACGAGAAGATTATCAAAAAGTTACTCCCCGAACAGGAGTTGAAAGTAGGAGGTGCGGCTTATTCTACTGAGGATATACGCAAAATCATACTGGCAATAGATGACACCAAGATAAAGAAACACAAAAGATGGTATTATCGAAAGCCGTTATCAAAGGCTCTAGTTTTGACACTGGCTTCAAGTGGCATGAGACTTGGAGCAATACCTGATCTGCAATACCAAGACCTGGAGCCGATTGAAGATACATACTCAATCAGGGTTTACGCCAGAACCCGTCATGAGTACATTACTTTCATTACTCCGGAAGCTCGACTTGCACTGGATGACTATCTGACCAAACTGAAACTAAAGCCAGATACCTGTTTCTTTGGATTAAACTATGATGCACTAAGACTCAGCCTTTATCGTTTGGTTAAGAAAGCCAAAGTCTCAACCGTTACAGTTCATGAACTTACTAGACTTGACAAAGAATGGAATCCACACATAAAGAATCCAAGACATAGACTAGACATTCCAACCGTTCACGGAATGCGTAAGAGATGGAATACAATCCTAAAGAGTGACAGCACAATCAATACCGCTCTAATAGAGATGATGCTTGGACACACTGCAATCAGATTAGATGAGGCATATCTCAAACCAACGAGAGAAACTTTGTTCAATGAATACAAAAAGGGAATAACTGCTCTAACCGTGTTTTAATGACAGGTCGTCATTACTACTACATTCATAATCACAAGCGTGTGTGTCTTACGAGTATATAGTATAAGGATAATTAATACTCTAAAAAATGAACCGAATAAACTATTAGAATTGATTTTTGCTTCTCTATTTCATGACTATTATCATGTATTCTTTGTAGCAATAAGATGACTTAATGTTACAAACTTTTTTCATAGAAGTTATTAGAAAACACCTTAGATTCTAAACTCCAACACGCTTAAGTTCATAATTGTTCTAGAGAATACATGGATTCTTTTTCTCTAATGATTAAACTGGGAGATTTAAGATAATGGAACATGAGATACTGTATGTAATTATTGGATTATTGATGACTATCATTTTAATTCTATATTTCAAACTTCAATCTAAACACAAACAAGACATGGATGAATTGAAAGAAGATCACAAAAAAATATTGGCAAGTTCAAAAAATACACAACGAAGTGTACTGAAAGGGAAAATACACGAACAAATGGCTCCTCTCTTCCCCGAGTTTTATGAAAAATATGAAGCCTCAGATGCACGTTTCCTTGGCAGTCCAATTGACTATGTGATATTCAAGAACTTGTCAAAATTTGATAAAATGAAAAAAGATAATGAACCGATTGAGGTAGTCTTAGTTGATGTGAAGACTGGAAAGAATACATTAGAAAAAAACCAAAAAGCCATTCAAGATGCAATAAATGAAAAGAGAGTCAGCTTTGAGGTGATAAGACCCAAGATTGATGAAGATTAGATTCTAAACTATACGCTTAAGTTCAAAACTCTCAAATAATATTCATGGGATTATTTGATAAATTCAAAAAAAAGAAGAAACATCTTAACAACTTAGAAAAAAGGATAAACAAAGAGTCAGATAAGGTCGAGATAGTCATTGATCCTTTAGAAATTGCCAAAATTAACAAAATTGAATCAAATAAAATTAGAGAAAAACATCAACAAGAATTAAATGAATTGAAATTAAAAAATAATGAATTAGACATAAATAGATTTGAAAAAGAAAAAATCAAAAATACAGAAAACTCTCAAAAAGAAAATCATAATGTAGGAATTGTTTGTCCTAAATGCAAAAATAAACCAAAAGAATGTGAATGTCAAAAAGAATTAGGAGATCCATTAGTAGATGAAGTTGTCAGAATGATTGAATCGCAAAAATCTGTACCTCCACCTAAACCAATCCAAAGTGATAAGTGTGCATATGCTTTATGCCGTGAAAAAAATCTAAATTATCTGAATAGTAAAAACTGTAAATTATGTGGAAAACTTGTTTGTTTGGAACATGTTCAACCAGAAAATCATGACTGTGTAAAACATATCTATGTTAAATTTTTGAGAAAAGATTGGCTACGAAAGTATGGTCTCAATGTAAGTGGTGGGAAATACAAAGTAGTTTGTGATAATTGTGGATATCAGTCGGGTTTCTCATTAATTGAATCTGCTGGAGAAGAAAGAACAAATCATATAGAAACTCATGGCTGTGATGGAAATAGTGTATTTCTGGAAGGTGCTTAATGACAAAACAGATCATTTTTATTGTAATTACATTTGTTTTGTTAGTTCCAACTGCTGTATTTGCACAAGAAGGCTCTAGAAACATGATGGAAGAATATTGTTTAAAGAATTTACAAGATGATCCTCAATGTGAAAATTTTATTCCAAAGAAAATTGAACAAAATAAAATTGAACAAAATAAAATTGAACCACCCAAAGCAAGTAATCCTTTTGAGGATTTCATCCAGTTCATCTTTCAGATATTTCAAGGCATTAATCCTGAAGAAACTATGAATGATGTTAGTGAAACGATAAAGGATACTGCAAAAGAAATTCCTCAGATAGATGAAATACAGACACAAATTGAAGAAAAATACTCGGAGACATTAAAAGGAATTGAAGAAAATCAAATCAAATTAGAGAAAGAACAAAAAATTTCCGATGAGAAATATCTGAAAGATATCGCTTCTAAGATTCACGTATTAATCAATGAAGAAAGGACAACAAGAGGATTATCACCTTTATCGTGGAATCCCACTATTGCAAAAGCATCTGTAAATCATAGCGATGACATGGCAAATAGAGGATACTTTGAACATGATTCACCAGAGGGAAGGGATTTTACTTGGAGATATTCGCAAGTTGGTTTCACTTGTTCAATTTCACAAGGAAATTGGATTTATGGCGGAGCAGAAAATATCATGTACACCGAAGGATATTACGGAGTAGACACCATTGCAATACAATCAGTTGATGGATGGATGGATAGTTCAGGACATAGAGCAAATATCCTCACACCATATTTCAAAAGTGAAGGAATAGGAGTTGCTAAATCAGGAAGTGAAGTGTATGTTACACAAAATTTTTGTTAATTTCTAAACTCCAATATGCTTAAGTTCATA
>JADHUF010000044.1 GCA_016784625.1 Candidatus Nitrosopumilus sp.
ATATACCACCATGTGTCGTTTTGTGACAAACAAAAAAAGTAACTAAATTTTTTTTTACAATTCTATTTTCTAGTCCCATTTTGGAGTCATATCGTTTATTTTCTTATTTGCGTTTTTGATTTTTTCTTGTGTTGATTTAGAATTAATTATATCTAATACATGTTGTATTGGAATTGCTTTTGTTTCTCCTGTATACTCTCCATCTTCAACGTTTGTTATTTTAACTCTAGTTCCAGTTCTTGTTACAACTCCAACTAAGATTCTACTTTTTTGTTCAAATTTTACAAACAAAGGGGAGCCACTATCCCCAAATCTTGCAGGGGATTTTATTGTGATTTCATCCATATTGCCTATCACATATCTTCCAAATGCAGCTCCAGGCGTTCCAGATAATTTTTGAGTTCTTTTATAGACTCCAGTCATTTTACCGCCATACCCCAAATGCTTAGTTCTTACATTTGGTTTAATTGTTGCAGGATCAATAGTTTTGTTTTGAATTATTTTATTATTGATTATTTTTTGAGAAATACTTGTAGGTAAAATTAAAGGCATCACAGCAACGTCTAATCCTCTAGGATGTGAAATCCAGTCTAGACCAAATCCTCGAAATGTATCAGTTCCCAAAATAATAGGTGTTGATCCTTTTCCAGTAAAGAACATGGAGGGATTGTCTTCGGATTCAACAACGTGTTTTGCTGAAACGATATATGAAACTCCATTATACTGAATCAAAAATCCAGTACCGATGATGTTTTCGGGGTAATTTCCGGAATTTTTTATTATTGGAATAACTGACTGATAGAACTCCTGGGGAATAAAATCCGTAGTCGGATCGTATGGAGTTAAATTGACTTTTTCACTGTCTTTCATATTTTCTAATTACATTCATTTTCATCCGAATATCAATTATCATAATTTCCCATATTCTTAATAATAGGAGTTAACGCCTATGATCTACTTGTCAGAGAATTTATCAGAAGGCGAAATTGATTTTATTGTCCAATCAAAACTAAGTGAAAGCGGTTGGAAATTAAGAGAAAATATGACCTACCAGCACTCGTATGCTCCTGGAAGAATTTTTCCAAAAGATGATTACAAGTATGGACGAGAGCATTCATTTTCTCCAGAATTTGTACTTTCATACAAACCCGAGGGAAAAAATGTAGAGGCAATACCTGTTGCCGTAGTAGAAGATAAAATTGCAACGGATAGAAAACTAGGAATCGGTGCAGAACAAGTTAAAGACTATGCTTCTTTGTTGGGGGCAAAATTTGCTTATGTTTCTAATGGTGAATCTGTCGTAGAGTATAATCTCATCACAGGAAAAGAAACAAAACCATATCCTACTGAATTTCCTACTCCTGAGGAATTATGGAAAAAATGCCAAGCAAAATCTCCAATTCCTGAAAAAAGTTACCCGATTGTTTTTCAACCATACAACAGGGTTTTGAAAAATTCAGATCTTTCAATTAAATTACCACGATATTATCAAGCAGCTGCAATAAATGCGGCAACAGAAGCTATTGCAAAAGAAAACAAAAGAATTCTAATTACTATGGCAACAGGTACTGGAAAAACTTTTGTTGCATCGCAAATCGCATGGAAACTTTGGAAACCAGCTAAAACAAAACCTAGAATTTTGTATTTGGTGGACCGAGTCTTCCTTTTAGATCAAGCTAAGGATGATTATTTTACTAAAATATTTGGAAAAGCAGTTTCTAGTATCAAAGATAAAATCACTAAAGATGTTGTTAAAAGTAGAGATATCTATTTTTCATTATATCAGGGGATTAATGACAGAAAAGATGTAGATGGGTTATACAAGAAATACAAACCTGACTTTTTTGATTATGTAATTATTGACGAATGTCATAGGGGAGGATCTACTGATGATGGTAATTGGAGAGCAATATTGGATTATTTTTCATCTGCAACCCATATTGGTATGACTGCAACCCCAAAATCAAAAGACACCACTAACACATATCGATATTTCAAAAAACCAGTTTACACATATTCATTAAAACAAGGTATCGAAGATGGTTTTTTGTCTCCTTACTCTGTAATTAGGATAGTTCCAGATATTGATGAGACTGGTTGGAAAGCTAAATTTGGACAAAAAGACATTCACAAGAAAGAAATCCCCAAGAAAGAGTACAAAGCTTCAGAATTTGATAAAAAAATTACACTTAATCCAAGAATAGAATTTGTTGCAAATCACATCATAGAATATTTACAAAAAACAAGTATCTATGATAAGACATTAATTTTTTGTCAAGATCAACAACATGCATTAGACATGGCACATGCCATTAACAATATTGCACCAGACAAACATCCAAAGTACTGTGTAAGAATAGTCTCTGAAGAAAGAGCAAACATAAAAACTGAATTAAAAGAAAATTTTTCAGCTCCTGATTCTAAATACCCCGTAATTGTTACGACATCCAAGTTATTATCGACTGGTATAGACATTCCAACCTTGAAAAACATTGTAATTGAAAAAAATATCAAAGATGTAGATGATTTCAAACAAACAATTGGTAGGGGAACTAGACTGAATCTAACTGAAAAACCATTCCAAAACAAGTATTGGTTTACAATATTGGATTATAGGGGTCCAACCGAATTATTTTTTGATTCTAAATTTGATGGTGAGCCATACAATTGGGAAATTGAAAAATGGGCAAAAGGAGAGAGAAAAGTTACAAAGAAAAAATCAAAACGTAAAAAGAAAACACAAGATGTAACAGCTGGAATTAAACAAAAAGATAGGCCCGTAGTTGATGGATTTGAAGTAGATGTGTCTAGTCGAAGTTATTACAAATTGGATGCTGATGGAAATCGTCTAAAACTATTCAAATTTGAAGATTATACTAAAGAAAAAGTTAGAGAACTATATCCAGATAAAATGGAATTATACAAATTACTTCGAGAACCTGAGAAAAGAAGAGCTTTCCATGAGACCTTACAAAAATTAAAAATCAACTTACAAGAATTTCAAATTTTGACGAATAATACAGATGTTGATGCTTTTGAATTGCTAATCTCGGTGGCATATGGTGGAAAAACAATTCCTAGGCGTGAAAAAGTCTCAAAAATAAAGAAAAAACAACCTTTCAAAAAATACAAAGAAATTGCAAAAAAAGTTCTTGAAGTAATACTAGATTTGTATGCGGATGTTGGGTATAGGGAGTTAGAGAATCCAAAAAACATTCTTCAATTACCACAAATTAAAAAAATTGGTAGTCCTATTGAAATTGTAAAGGGATTTGGCGGAGTAAAAGAATATCAAAAGGCTGTAGATTCTTTAAGCCAAATAATTTATGAGTGATTAATTATGGATTTCCAAAACATCGATGGAATAATCAAGTCATGTCGTGACATAATGCGAAAAGACAAAGGAATGAATACTGATGCTCAACGTATACCGCAATTATTGTGGATGTTATTTTTGAAATGTTTTGATGACTTTGAATTACAAAAAGAAGTACTAGGTGATCACACTCCACTTATTGATACGCCGTATAGGTGGCGAGATTGGACTTCTGATGAAAAAGGTAGACGTGGTGATGAATTAATTGATTTTGTAAATAATGATCTTTTCAAATATCTTTCTAATTTACGTGGTGAAGGAACAGGAGATCAAAGAGATGTGATAGCAGATGTGTTTAGAGAGCAAAAAAATTTCATGACAGACGGTTATGGAATGAAAGATATGATACAACAGATTAACAAATTAGATTTTACATCATCTGAACAATTTCATCTTATTGGTTCAGTTTATGAAAAAATGTTATCCTCCATGAGAGATGACTCTCCTGGAACATTTGGAGAATTTTACACTCCTAGACCTGTAATCCAATTTATGATAAACGTTGTAAATCCTTCATTAAAAGAAAGAGAAACAATTTTAGATCCTGCTTGTGGCACGGGTGGGTTTCTTATTGAATCGTACAAATACTTAGTGAATAATGTTAGAGGAACTCCAGATAATGATTTTCTTCAAAAACACTGTTTATCAGGCATAGAACCAAGGCCTGAACCCTATTTGTTTAGCATGATGAATATGATGCTTCATGGAATAGAAGAACCCGATATTGCCCGAGTAAATACATTAGAAACCAAATTGAGCGATATTAAAGAAAATTTGCAACACAACATCATACTAACTAATCCTCCATTTGGTGGGGAAGAACAAGAAAGTATCAAGAAAAGATTTCCTGCAGGTTATCAAACAAAAGATACTGCATTAGGATTCCTCCTACATTGCATGTCTCGACTTAAAGATGGAGGGAGATGTGGCATCATTTTACCAGATGGACCGTTATCTGCTAAGGGTATTGCCTCAAAAATTAAAGAAAAATTACTGACTGAATTTAATTTACATACCATAATTTACTTGCCTAGAACAATTTTTGAACCTTACACAAGTATCGGTACTAATATTTTATTTTTTGAAAAATCGGGCAAGACCAAAGATATTTGGTATTATAAAATGGAAGTAAATGAACGACTAAGGGGTGCAACTCGAGCAAAAGAACCCAAATATTCAAAATCAAATCCAATTATTTATGAAGATTTTCTGGATGTGGAAAAATGGTTCAAAAATAAAAAAATAATACAAAATACATGGAAGATTAACATTAATGATTTAATTGAATATAATCTTAAAACATCTAATCCAATTAAGCCTAATGAAAAGCCCTTAGAATCTCCTGAAAAAATTATTAATAATATGATTAAAAATAATCAAGACATTTCAGATTTGTTATTGAAATTGAATAAATTAATGGATTAACATTATGGAATTGTTGACAAAAGAAAAAAAATCTATAGAGTATTTTAAAATTTCAGATATTTGTGATGTAATAAAAGGCAACACCCCCACTATGAAAGCAACCCCTGGGGATTTTCCCTTAGTAGTTACTGCTGAAAAAAGAAAATCATGTGACACATACCAAATTAATAATGAATCTGTATGTATTCCATTAGTATCATCTACAGGGCACGGACATGCTTCAATAAACAGAATTCATTATCAAGAAGGTAAGTTTGGTCTTGCAAACATAATGGCTGCTGTAACTCCAAAAGATACAACAAAAATTTTTACCAAGTATCTATATTATTTATTCAATATAAAAAAAGAAGAATATTTTGTTTCATCAATGATTGGTACGGCGAATGTATCATTAAAAATCAAAGATATTGAGAAAGTTAAAATTCCATTACCTTCATTTAAACTACAAAAAACAATTGTATCGAAAATTGAATTTATTCTTTCAGAAATAAATGCTATCAAAAAAATTTTAGAAGAAAATATTGAATTAGAAAAACAATATAGACAATCTTCATTACAAATGGCTTTTGAAGGAAAATTAAACAAAAAATGGAGAAAGTTAAATCCTAAAAAAATAGAATCAATTAAAACAAATTTACAGATAATTGACAAAGAATGTGAAAAATCTGATTTCATAATAATCCCCCCAAATACACTTGAATCTCTTCCAGAGTCTTGGGAATTTATCAAAATTGGACGAATGGTAAATTTCATTGGAAGTGGGGTTACTCCAAGAGGTGGAAAATCTGTATATCAAGAAAAAGGAGTTCCATTCATCAGAAGTCAAAATGTTTATCCTGATGGATTACATTTGGATAAAATCGTATATGTTTCTAAAGAACTACATGACAAAATGTCTAGAACACACATCCATGATTATGACGTATTGTTGAATATTACTGGGGCCTCCATAGGTAGATCAACGTTTATTCCAAATAATTTTGGTTCGGCAAATGTTAATCAACACGTATGCATTCTACGGGGTGCTTCAAAAATTAACCCTGAATTTTTTAGTTTTTGGTTAAATTCACCAAAATGCCAAAAGATGATTTTTTCAATTCAGCAGGGGGAAACTAGAGAAGGATTAAACTATTCTATGATTCGTCATATGATCTTTCCATTATGCTCCCCTCAGGAACAAAAAGAGATTGTATCTCGAATTCATGACGGGATCTCATTGATCAAAACCATTGAAAAATCAACAATTATGCTGGAAAAACAATTAGACATTTTTGAATCAAATATTCTTCAACAACTTTTTGAATGATATTATTTTGAAGAAAACTAAACAATATTTTTTGTGATTTTCAAAATTATTGCAATAATCTCGTTTCAATGAAATTAGATATTGTTCTATTTTCACTTCGAGCCATCTCTTTGATTGATTTGTATGTAGTATCTCGAAGTGAAACCGTCCTAAAAGCCATTAAAATGATTTTATTGTTTATTGGTAATAAGAAGCTGTGATGAATTACCTTTTTCAATTTTGTTGTGTCGTTTCTTTTTTCTAAGAATATAGTTGCAACACATACATCTAAAATTTTCTGTCAAAAAATATCTTTGACATGTGCTACAATATTTTTGCCCTTTATGATAACCTAATGTACATTGTGTACTAGTATCTCTTTGACAAACACCATTACATTTGGAACTCAATTTGAAACTCCAATTAATGTTGCTTGTTCTGAATCTCTTTTTGTTTTTCTAACTGTCAAAATTGTTGTATTATGATTGTATTTGTCTCCACGTGTGTATGTAGTCATTTCAACTTCATATCCTAATTTGTAAATGATTGGTTTAGAACGTTCTATCCAACCTCTTATTTTACCTGCAGATTTTGGAAATATATCATTTTTTTTATCATAATGATGAGTGTCAGCAAAAGAAGAAAGTTGTCCGTAGCATTCTCCAAAGGATAAAGAAATCTCGTCTGGATTTTCTGAATCATCTATTTTATGTTTGAATAATTCTTCAATAAATGGTGCTGCAGGGTTATCATCGTTTAGTTTTTCCGAATCAGATATCATTCGTTGATGGTAATTTGTTACAAAAGACCCCGGTTCATGACCTAATGATCTAGAAATTGCCTCCCCCCAAATAGTAAAGTCAGTCATATGATCAATTTCAGTAATTTCTTTTCTTACAGTATAGAACAATGAAATTGCTTTTGATAATGTCGTAAAGATATGACCTAGTAAATCTGCCTGAATTTCATGGAATTTTTCCAATACTTGATCAAGGCCAATTTTGTTAATTCTATCTGTATGATAATAGATTACACGTCTGGCTAGATCACTTTGTTCTGCAGTGACAGGTATACCATTTAGTATGATTTTACGCCTAAAAATAAGGATTATCTCATCATTATTTTTGTAAAGTTCTCTTTTTGAATATCCTGCACCCGTAATTGCCTTACAAAGAGTATCTGATTGCTCAAGTGTTATTTTCGAAACATTCTCAAATACGGGACAATAGTTATTTGATAAATTGATATTCAGATCATCATTATTTTTTGGAAAGTGATTAAGCTGAGAATCTAAATCGTTGTTTTCAGGCGGAACTAGACGTGGATCTATAACACGTTTAGTTAATGCACACCTAGTACTTTTAGCAGAATCTTCTTGCCCCACTATCATCATCATTGGGATTGCAATATGATCAATAAACATAGATACAAGATGAATTGGAAAAACAGAATCATTTCCAAATTTAACCAGTTTAGTGAATTCGTGAATTGGATTTTCTTTGTAATCTAAATTTGGAGTTATTTGTTGGCTTTGATTAGTCATTCTTTCAAAAATGGGGGTTTCTAATCCATGATTTACAATCTCCACTTTATTCTCAGTGATTTTTACTAATTTCCAATCAGGGGAGCATAAATCATAATAAATTGAATTGTTGTTACTTGCAATTCTTTTGTTTATTTTTTCACGCTTTATTTCACTATCAAAACTAGCTTGAGCACAAATTAACGATAATGTATTTTCAACCTTATCTGCGGTTAATTGTGTATTTGTTGATTCATAAAATTTTGATCTTAACCAATCCACTGCTCTTTTTGAATCAAGACTGATGGATTCTACATGTCCATTGATTTCAATTAATCCATAGAATTTAGAATTGTTATCAGTAGAAATTACAATTTTCTTTATGTGGTTTTTAGCAAATTCAATTAACTCTCTTGCAGAATCACGGTTAGTATATTTTGTTTTATTTTCAAATCTTTTT
>JADHUF010000045.1 GCA_016784625.1 Candidatus Nitrosopumilus sp.
GATCCCCAATCATTTCGTACTATGGGCCATCAGAACCAGAATATCTGACAGTTATTGAACAACTAGAATCATTTAATTTCAAATACAATCCTGCCCTTGCAGAACAAATTATCTCCAAAATACTAAAAGAAAAAGGAGCAGAAAAAATTAACGGCAAGTGGCAAATGGATTCAATTCCAATAGAGATTACAATTTTTATTAGAAGTGATGATCCAGTAAGAAAATCAATAGGGGAAATTTTAGCAGTTGAATTACAAAAAATAGGATTCACTATCAAAAAGGATTTGGGAGATTTGAACAAAGCATTTGTTGTAGTGTATGGTTCAAATCCTTCAGATTTGAAGTGGAGTTTATACACTGAAGGATGGGCTCGATCTGCATTTGTAAAATATGATTCTGTAGGAATAGGACAGATGTATTCGCCTTGGTTTTCAAATATGCCAGGATTCAATATTCCATCATACTGGAATTATGAAAATGACAAATTAGATGAACTTACTCAAAAAATATACTCTGGAGGTTTTGAGTCAGATGAAAAAAGATCATTATTGATACAAGAAGCAGTTGTCGAAGGAGTCAATGAAGCCGTAAGAATTTTTGTGGCAAGCAAAATTGATCAATATGTTGCAAATGAAAATGTCAGTGGAATCGTTAATGATTTTGGGGCAGGAGTTCCAAGTAGGTTCACTCCAATTAATGCTAAAAGTGATAATGATGAGTTTGTAGTGGGAGTAAAACAAATCTATCAAGGAGCATGGAATCCAGTTATGGGATTAACTGATAGTTATAGCAGACACATTTGGGAAGTAATTTCAGACCCTGGAACATTCAAGCACCCATTTACAGGTGAGACTTTTCCTGTTAGAACAAAATGGCAAGTTGAAACCGTAGGACCAAATGAAAAACTGATTGTGCCTCAAGAGGCACAAATTTGGAATCCATCCTTACAAAAATGGGAAAATGCCACTCCAGATACACTTGCAACAAGTAAGGTGACATTTGATTTTGAATTTAGTAATTGGCATAATGGAGAAAAAATGGACATTAGTGATATTTTACATTCATTATATTTTACAATAGAATGGGGAACTCAAACTGATGAAAATGATAGAACTTTTGACACAGAATTTACTCCAAGAGCTTCTCAGGTGATTCAAACAATAATTGGTGTGAATCAAATTGATGAAGACACAATTGAAGTTTATGTAGATTATTGGCATTTTGATGATGGTGAAATTGCAGATTGGGCAGCACTGTGGAGTTCAATGCCATGGGAAATTTCAGCTGCAATGGAGAAAGCAGTGATGGATGGGAAAGTATCATTTTCAAGATCTGGGGCTACAAGTAAAAATGTGAGTTGGCTATCATTAATTATTCCAAAAGATGCAAGTCTCATCAAAAATTATTTGCAAGAATTTAAAGATTCAAGTTATATCCCTACATCGTTAAAAGAAAATAATCAAAGTTTGGAATATTTTCAAAATAGATACAATTCATCAATAAAATGGATTGAAGAGAATAATCATGCAGTAATTAGCAATGGACCATTTTATTTAAAATCATATGCACCAGAATCACGTACAATAACAGTTAGTGCATTTAATGATGATTCTTATCCATTTAAAATTGGAGAATGGGAAGAATTTGAAAAAGTAAAATTGCCAATAATAAAAAATATAGAAATGAAAAAGATTATTCAAAAGGGAGAAGAATTAGAAATAAAAATAGATACAGATAATTCAGATTCAATTTTATATTTTTTGATAAATAGTGAAGGGAAGATCATAGTGTCAGAGACACTTGGAATAGATAAAGATAATATCATTATCAAAATACCTTCAGAAAATACAGAAAATTTAGGAATAGGGGCAAACAACATCAAGATATTTGCAATCTCAAATTCTGTGCTAAAACCTGATTTTTATGAATCAAGTTTCATTGTAACTAATGATAAAACAGAATTACCAACCAGTTTGTATGATGATATAGAATTTACAGAAAACAAAACAGAGTATGAATTTTGGATAATACCAATACTAGCCATTATTGGAATAGTAATTTATCTTAAAAAGAGATATCTATAACAATCCAAAATCTTTTAAAATTAAATTAATCTGATCTTCATTTTCAAGTTTCAAATATTCATTTAGAAGGTTTTGATTAAGTTCGTAGAAAGTGTGTCCCCACTTGAATTTATCAAGTAATTCCATACCTTGTTCTTTAAAACCCAAAATAAATAATGCCGCAGATAATGCCTCTACAGTAGTTAATTTGTTTAGTTTTGAATAATTTACAGGATTTCCTGCAAGTAATGGTGGAAGTTTTCGTTTGATGCCATTAAATTTTTTAGAGAATGCTTGATCTGCTAAATTCCAAGAGCAGTCAATTCCAACAATAGAGTTAATCTTAGACCTATCTTTAGGCAACAAAGTCTTGTCAGAGAAAGGATCTAAAACTAATCCTTTATTGCCAATCTTTCTAATATTGTGAGCAAGGCCAAATTTCACCATCTTTGCAGCTGTGCACTTTTTTGGATCATCTTGATAAAACATCAAAACTTGTAATTTCATTTCACTCAATAATGAAATAAACAGTATTTTGAATTTACTCTAGAGTTTTGTATGTAACTTTGTAATAAAATCTAGAAACCTGGTCATCTTTGATGATTTCAACATTCCAATTTGCATCAGGTAAAAATTCTGAAGAGGATTCAGGCAAAATACTAAATTTCTCAAGGCGTACATCTGAACCACTATACCTTACATTGAGATTAATTCCATCAACTTCAACGACATCATAGATTTGTCCTTGTTTTCTTGTAGATTCTTTAACAAGACAATTATCATCAGGACCAATAACACATGTGCCAGTTTCAGTTGATATCTTTAGGTGAACATTAGGTTCATCTGCTCTTGATGCAGTAAGCAAAGAGCCAGAAACCACCCTTGGAGCAATAGTTACATTATCTACAGTTTTTTCTTCAGTAAATATAGGGATTATTTTTTCAGAAATTCTGTTTTCTTTTTCAATCACAGTATTTAGTTTTGGAGTTTGTGGTTTTTCAACTACATCAAATTTAATAGATTTTGTTTCAAAATCAGCATCAACTGTTACTTCGTATTTTCCAACAGCAGATACAGAATTAGGAATTACAAATTGATGCGTAAATGAACCAGCAGGATTTGGACGAATAGTAGTTACAGGCCCTACATGTTTTCCACAAATAAATGAGCCACATGTAATTTCAGTATCTGTTTTTTGAATAACACTAACATCGTATTCTTCAAGATAAATTAACTTGTTGGGTTTTCCATTAACTGTTACCACATCACCAGGATGATATTCTGATTTATCAGTAGATATTAGAAGAGATACTGGTTCATCAACACCAAAAACAAAATCACTAGCTACACTAAATGTAGCTTCAGCCCGAATGCTGTTGTATGTTGCTTTTACAGTATATGATCCTTGAGTAAAAATTGTAACAGGTAATTCAAAGATGCTTGAAAATTCACCACCATTATTTGGATAAACAGAAGATTCATGAATTAGCGCATATGGGTGAATTCCATCAAGTACTCGAATATTTACTCTATCTGTAACAATTAATCCTTGATCTCCTTGATCACGTTTGATAACATTTCCAATCACTTTTAATTTTTCACCAGCCTTGTACAATGATTTGTCATTAGATACAAAGAGAGGGGTGGTTGATAAAGAATCATTTTCAGGATCGGTTGAGACTTTGAAGAAAGTGTTTGTGGTAATGGAGTCAATAGTAGTCCTAATTTTGTATATTCCAAAGTTAGAGTTTATGACATTTCGCGTATCATCAGTTTTAGTATTTTGTGTTAATTCAGAACTAGGAATAATCCAAAACCATGAGAAACGTTGATTATCAATAGGCACACCAGAATTAATAACAGCCCCATTAGGTTTTGTCAATGAAATATCAACATTTCTAGATCCAGTAGGAGGAAGTGTTGCAGTAAGGTAGATAGTTTCACCTAAACCATAAACATCCTTATCAAGTGAAATAACTACTTTATCTTGCAAACCAAGAGAATCAACAATTGCGAAAGTTTTTGTTGTAATATTATCCAAATATTGTGCCTTTACAACATAGTTTCCTTCAGCAAAGATAAGTTTAGAAAGTTCAATTTGAAGTGAATAATTTCCTGAAGTTTTAGGAACTGCTGTAAAATCAAATGCAACAACAACACCATTCTCTGTTCTCGATGAGCCTTTTACTTCCTTTGGTAAACCAATTATCTCTAGGGGAGTACCGTCTTCATTAGAAATTGAAATTTTAACAGAAGCACCTGTTGCATAACTAGAATTTCCAAAAATATCTTTAATGAATCCATTAATATTCATTTTATCGCCAAGTTCATAGATTTCTTTATCAAAGTTAATTGTCAATGGTACATCAGAAGCAACATACTCATCAGGATTGGTAACTACATGAATGATTTTAGTGACTGAGCCAAGATCCTTTGAAACATTAATTCTGTAATCACCTAATCTAACTTGGTCATTTGGAAGTGTGAAGGTGTAATTAAAAGAGCCATCACCTAAAACAGTTAAAGAGCGTTGAATTTTAAATCCAGATACACTTTCAGTAGTAGAAGTTACAATCCCTGATTGTTTTGTATCAATAATATTCAAATCCAATGTTCCAACCCAAGATTGATTTACTCTACCAGTAATTTTTACTTCCTCACCTAAACCATATGCATCTTTATCAGTCCAAAGCGAAATAGGTACAGATTCTTTGAAGTCCTCTACTACCTCAAAAGTAGTTAAAGCAGATTTATCAAAATATTCACCAATAATTTTATAAGTTCCAAAAGTAGGATTTACAGTCGTTACAAAAACACTAGTGGTGAATTTACCATTAGTTGGAAATAGATTTCCACTATAGATTATTTTACCTTGAGAATCAGTGACAGTAAATGTCATTCCTGTAAATGGAATAATTTCAGTAGCAAATCCAGTAATTGAAACGTCTTGTCCTGGAAGGTATTGTGTTTTATCAGTGGCAATACTAAAGGAGCCATCTTCTTTTATTTCCTGTTCAATTATTTCATATCCTACTGAAAAAGATGTATTTGCAGTAGCATCAACATAACTAACAGATACATCATAATATCCTTCACTAACTCCAAGAACTTGATGCAAACTTAGAGTAGTTTTGTAATTTAAATTCAAATCAGGGAATAAAGTTACAGTTTTGTAAAAGTTGTGTCCAGAAATAACTATTGTGATAGGTTCAGGTTTAAATTCAGGCTTGACAGGAGTAGCCACTACAGAAACATTTCCTTCAATGATTGCAACTTCTCCAAATAAATAAGAAGGTTTTTCTAATGAAACACTCACAGTAATTTCTTGTGATTCTTGTGTTTCTAGTAATTTTCCATTTGATGAACCAGCAGTAGATGTTACAAATTTCCAATAATCAGAACTATCCAAATTATAGCCATCATAGATTCTTTGCCAAGATTTAAAATCATTTTGAATATCAGTAATCATTGGAGTTTTATCAATAACAATTCCATTTTCATCTCTAAGTTCAACAGATTCACCAACATCAGTAAACCAAGTAGTTTGATAGGAGTATGTCAAAAATTGTCCTGATTTAATTATAGTACCATTAGGAATAGTCATTGATTTTTTTAGAACGGTTGTTGATGCAATTTCCCAACCACTTAAATCAATATCAGAATCAGTAGGATTGTAAAGTTCTGCCCATTCAGATACAGATGCAGAATCATCCCCAGGAGGATTAGTATCTACTTCATTAATTACAACATTATCAGAACTGGTTTGAGCATATGCAGGAATCATAATTCCTACAAGTAGGAATATAGAAAATACTAAAGTTAGGTTCCGATTCATTGCGATTTCCTAATTTGTCTGACTAAAGGACTCATTTTAGAATGAAATTGAGGAAAAGTTGAGCTTGTTGTTAAAGTCATATATCTTAAAACCATCAAAAATTATCCTAATTTTTCAGTATTAAGGAGTACGTAGGAATCATTCCTAAGAATAGTCACAATTTGAGCATTTCTTATCTAGTATTTTAAAGCCACATTCCATGCATATTCCTTCTCCCACATCTCGTTTAATTAATTGGGTTCTCTTTGCCACATACACTTTGATTCCAAAATACATGATAATTACTATAAGCGCAGCATAAGCTGGAGCCATAAATGGGGTTAACCCAATCATAAAAAGTAAAAGCCCTGCAATCAAAAGGATATCACGTCTTTCAAATTTCAATAAAGTCAAGACATCATAGAATTGATAAAAACATGCCGGAGCTCAGAGCCAATTAGTTTACTTCATTTCAAAGTCATTACTCTAACTCTTCTTCATTGCTCGGCAGTAATATTGTATAATAATTTGATAATAAGATAATGGTTGAGGTGGGACCGGCGAAATTTGAATTCGCGACCTCTGCGTCCCAAACGCAGAATCATACCAAGCTAGACCACGATCCCAGTAAATCCTAAAAGTTACCCAATTTAAGCTTCACAGATAATCATTTTAAAGGCACTCAGAGGATCAAAAATGTGCAAATCGAAGACTACATCAAAGCAGGGAAGATTGCAGCAGAAGTGAGAGAAATGGTTCGAGTAAAAGACTGGGTTGGAAAAACAGTTTATGAGATTTGTGAATGGGTTGAAGATGAAATAAGAAAAAGAGGTGCAAAGTGTGCATTTCCAGTCAATACTAGTATTAATGAAGTTGCAGCTCATTATACTGCAGAACCAAATGATCCAATTACAATCAAAGATACAGATTTAGTAAAAATTGATCTAGGTGCACAGATTAATGGGTACATTGCAGATACTGCAGTAACTGTTTGTTATGATGCACAATTTGATGGTTTAGTTCAAACAGCTGAAGAAGCATTGGGTAATGCAATGTCGATGATAAAATCTGGAGTAAAAGTTAGTGATGTTGGACGAACTATTGAAACTACAATAAAACAAATGGGTTTCAAACCAATTGCAAATCTTAGCGGTCACTCACTAGAACAATATACAATACATGCTGGAAAGTCTATTCCAAACATTTGGTCAATTGGTGGATTTTCACTTTCAGAGAATTCAGCTTATGCATGTGAACCATTTGTGACAACAGAACAAGGTGGAGGCTTTGTCAGAAATGGCCAAATTAAAAATATTTTTGCAATAAATTCACGAAAGAAAACAAAAAATGATGAAGCAGATAAACTGCTTGATTTTATTTGGAATAACTTTAACATGTTACCATTTGCATTAAGATGGATTACAAAAGATTGGGAAGAAAAAAAGGCAAGAGAATTACTAGATATTTTGATAAAGAAAAAAGCAGTACAAGCATATCCCATTCTAATTGAAGTAAATGAGCAAAGAGTTGCACAAGCAGAACACACATTTATTCCAAATGAGAATGGAGTAACTGTAACTACTCAGGCTCTATAAAAAAATTCAGAAATTATTGTTCAAAGGTTTCAGCAAATATCTTTTCAATACTAGTCATTCCATCACATGAAGTACATTTTGAGGATTCTGCAAATAAAATATCTCCTTGAACAAATTTTCGTTTTCTTAGCATCTTACATTTTTTACATTTTTCAATAGTGTATGCAGTTGTAATTTTTTTCTTTGAGAACATTATTGAGGCACTCCTGCAGTATTACCTACACCAATAATTAGAACAGATTGACCAGGCTTTGTATTTTCTTGAATCATTTCATAGACTTGTAAACGTACATCATCTGCCTGATCTGCAATTTCTTTGCTCATCAAAGTTATTGCTTCTTTGACTGTTTGTTTTACTACAATGGAAAAAACAGGAATCTTATTGTTAGTTGCAATTGCTTCAATTTCAAATCTTTCAGTTCCAATTCCACCAATTGCGGCACCAAAACCTTGAGAAACAGATGCAGAGTCCTCGCCTTCCATTTTCAATGCCGCATCAATCATAATTATTGCATCAAGTTTGTTAT
>JADHUF010000046.1 GCA_016784625.1 Candidatus Nitrosopumilus sp.
TTGTAAAAAATTCAAAATTTTTTTACCTTTCTTCTATTTTCTAGATAAACTACGAAATTGGCAGCTTGACTAAACTTTTTATGCTAATATTCTGTCCTAAGTGTACGTGACTCAAAATAAGTTAAAATTCGGTATTCAAAATGGGCTCAATGTTGCAAGGGCCGGCTATACTGAAGACCAAATTTTAACAGCTTGTATTCTTGCTGATAAAACTGGCTATGATTCTATTTTCTATATGGACCATACAAATGTCCCACAATGGAAAAATGCCATTGTTTTGGATCCTTGGGTTATGCTATCTGCTATTGCTGCAGTTACACAGAATGTAGAACTTGGAACATGTGTCACTGATGCAATTAGAAGACATCCATCTAACATTGCACTTTCTGCTATTACTTTAGATAGAGTTTCAAAAGGTAGAGCCATTCTTGGTATTGGTGCAGGTGAAGCTCAAAACCTAAAAGAATTTTGCATTCCATTTGAAAAACCAGTTTCAAAATGGGAAGAACAAATTGAGACTATTCATAAATTATATGAATCAACTCCTGATAATACGGTAGATTATGATGGTAAATATTACAAACTTGAGGGTGCATGTTTGCAAGCACCTCCAATTAGAAAACCACATCCTCCAACTTACATGGCAGCTGGTGGTAAGCGTACACTTGCATTAACTGGAAAACTTGGTGATGGTTGGTTACCTATTGGTTATACGCCAGAACTCTTTGAAGATCATGCCGCGCAAATTACAAAATCAATGAATGAAAATAATAGAACACAAGAGGAAAAAGACAACTTCCAATATGCACTTGATATTGATGTTTATTTTTCTGAGGATGCTGAAGAATCTTGGGCACGAATGAAAGAAGCAGTAAAAGTTAGTTTGTTCAAGCCTGAAGTATTACGAGTTCACGGATTAAAAGAAATTGAAGGATTTGATTTTGTCAAATACTTTACAGAATATTCAATGTCTGATCAAAGTTGGATTGTAAAGATGAGAGAAGCTGCAACTAAAATTCCTGAAGGCGTTGCTCGTTCTTCAACTGCCGTTGGAACTCCTGAAGATATTATCCCAACATTTGAAAGATTCATGGATGCAGGTGTTAATCACTTTGTAATTAGATTCTGGGGTAAGAATTACTTTGGTTCTATTGATAAATTTGCAACACATGTGATGCCTGCACTTAGAGAAAAAGCCAAACAATAAGACACTTTATCTTATAATCTATAGAAAATCATTTACTTTACTTGTTTTTAGACTATATTATGGTTGACGAACTTCCTGAATCTGTAAAAAAATGTCTAGATATTTTAGAAGAAAATGTTGAAATTTTGGCAAATCTTGAGTTTGATTTAAAATCAGAACAAGAAGATGAGTTGACTCCAAATATGAAACTTCATCAATTGTATGATATGACTGAAGATGTTTCAGTATCTGAAAAAATCAAACGTGCTGAACATAGTCTTGTGAGAAGACAAACTGAAGATTCTTTTTAATTTATGACTTGTGTGGTCTTTTACTATTTTTTTTTGTAAATGATTTTGCTTTACGTTTTTTCTTTTGTTTTTCTAATCTTTTTCTTGTTCGTTCTGTTGATTTTGTTGCACCTTGAATAATTTTTGTTTTACTTCCATCTTTTAACATGATTTCTTTTCCTTTAAATCTGAATTCTATATCACGACATTTAATGTAATATTTTTTAAGACAAAAAAATATTCTATTATTTACTCCATGCATATCTTTGATTTCTTTTGATTTTTTTAACTCATTGATAATATTTCGAAGTACTCCTTTGTCAATGTCTGTAATTCTATGTAATTCTCTAAACCAGATGAACTTTGATTCAGAACCCCATTCTTCTAAAACATCTAAAACTTGATGTGTGGCCTTTACATATTCTTCATCTATTTCCTGCATGGGCTCTCTTGAGATGTCCTATATTTTAGCAATTATAATTAATGAAAAGTTTGGATGAAAAAAGTCAAGTTTTAGAATGTTTTCCCTTTTTGATTATTTTTATGATGGTTACCTATGGATTCTAAATTAAAAAACCAGTGCACAGAACTTGAATGCCGTATTTTAGAAATCAAAGCATTAGCAAAAGAACTAGATGAAGAGGACTAGAATATTTCTGAATATTTGTGCTCTGGATTTATAAAATGATTTTTCATAATTTGATTATTGCAACTAGTTGGAAAATTACAAATTAAATCACATGAAAAAATTAAAGAATTTCTTAGCGAAGAACATGTAGGCAGAATTTCTAGTATTGATGAAAATGGATTTCCTCAGATAATTCCAATGAATTTTGTTTTTCTAAATGATACAGTTTACATGCATTCTCACACTAGAGGTGAAAAATTAGATAACATTACTAAAAATAACAAAGTAGGTTTTGAAGTTGATAGGGAGTTGGAATTTCTTCCTTCATATTTTTCAGATCCACATGATGCCTCTTTGGCAGATACTTTGTACATTAGTGTTGTAATCAAAGGAATCGCTTCTTTTGTTATTGACAGAGAAGAAAAGACACTTGCACTAAATGGATTAATGGAAAAGTATCAACCTGAAGGACAATATGACCCGATTAAACCTGATATGCAAGTTTTAGATGCAGTTGCTGTAATCAAGGTAATTCCTCAAACTCTATACGGAAAATACAAGATTGGACAAAATATGAATGCTGTTGATAGAATGGATTTAGCACAAAAGATATTGAAAAGAAATTCTTCAACTTTTAAGCAAACATTGAAGATGATGGGTTTTGAAGTAATTGACGGTACGCTGAAAATGGTTGATGAACCAGTATGGTAATCTTAGTTTGATATCACCATTGCTTTAAATTCAGTTTTCAAGGATTGTCTCTGTTGGAACAAATATCAAAATTTGAATTAGCATCTGAGTATGTTCCTACTGGGGATCAACCTCAGGCAATTGACATGCTAGTTGATGGTGTGAAAAAAGGAACAATCCAAACATTACTTGGAGTTACAGGAAGTGGTAAGACATTTTCAGTTGCAAATGTAATTGCTAGAACTGGCAAAAATACTCTGGTAATATCTCATAACAAAACACTTGCAGCACAACTTTATTCAGAATTAAAACAATTCTTCCCAAAAAATAATGTTGGATATTTTGTATCGTATTATGACTATTATCAGCCAGAGAGTTATTTGCCTCAAACAGACACATACATTGAAAAAGATACTCAAATCAATGAAAAAATTGAAAAATTAAGACTAGAAGCTACTGCGATGCTGCTTTCAGGTGAACCAACAATAATTGTATCTACTGTTTCTTGCATCTATTCTCTTGGAAATCCAAAAGATTGGGAAGATTTGGCAATAACAATTAACACTGGTGATGAAATTAAACGAAATGAGATTATTAGACAACTCATTGATGCAAGATATGAAAGAAATGATACTGAAGTTGCTCCAGGAAATTTTAGAGTAAAAGGTGATACCATTGATATTACTCCTGCATATTCTGAAGATCTAGTTAGAGTTTCCTTGTTTGGTGATGAAGTCGAAAAAATCACTTTACTTGATCATGTGTCTCTAAAAGAAAAGCAGAAAATCTTGCAAATTAAAATTTTTCCTGCAAAACATTATCTTATTGCAAAAGATGTACGAGAAAAAGCTGTTAAGTCAATTAAAGAAGAATTAAAACAACGGTTACCTGAATTAAATGAATTAGAAAATCAAAGATTAGAGATGCGAACAAAATATGATTTAGAAATGATTGAAGAATTGGGTTATTGTTCTGGAATTGAAAATTATTCTAGACATTTTGATGGAAGAAATGCAGGAGAAAAAGCATTTTGCCTAATGGATTTTTTTGGAGATGATTATCTTTTAGTAATTGATGAATCTCATGTCACATTACCTCAACTTCATGGAATGTACAAAGGTGATTATTCCAGAAAAAAAGAACTTGTTACATATGGATTTAGACTCCCAAGTGCATATGATAATCGTCCATTAAAATTTGAAGAATTTGAAAAATATCTTCAAAACACAATATTTGTTTCAGCTACACCTACAGAATATGAAAAGAAAATATCTTCCCAAATTGCTGAGCAATTAGTTAGACCCACTGGATTACTTGATCCTAAAGTTGAGATTAGGCCTAAAAAAGATCAAATGGATGATTTGATTGATGAAATAAACAAGAGAGCGGCTAATTCTGAGCGTGTTTTGGTTACTACTTTGACTAAAAGAATGGCTGAAGATTTAGCTGAATATCTCTCAAAAAAACTAGTTAGAGTGAGATACATGCATTCAGAAATTGAAGGATTACAAAGAACTGAATTAATCAGACAGTTACGTTTAGGCGAGTTTGATGTTTTAGTTGGAATTAATCTTTTAAGGGAAGGCCTAGATATTCCTGAAGTTTCTTTAGTGGCAATTTTGGATGCAGATAAAGAAGGATTTTTGAGAAATTTTACAAGTTTAATTCAAACATGTGGTCGTGCTGCAAGAAATGAAAATGGAACCGTGATAATGTATGCTGATACTAATACTAAATCCATGAAAAATGCTATGGATGAAACAAAACGTCGTAGAGAAAAACAAACACAGTATAATCAAGACCATCACATCATTCCTAAGACCATCATAAAATCTGTTCCAGAACAAGAAACAACGTTAGATGAATCAAAACTAAAATCTACACATGATCTTGCAACTGATATTATTGATTTAGAAGCACAAATGAAAATATATTCTGAGGATTTAGATTTTGAGCGTGCAATAGAGTGTAGAGATAGAATAAAAAGACTAGAGAAGGAGATTCAATTTAAAAATGACAGAAAATAAACTAAAGATTCGTGGTGCACGACATCATAATCTAAAAAATATTGATATTGATATCCCAAAAAATAAACTAGTTGTAATTAGTGGGTTATCCGGATCAGGAAAGTCTACATTGGCTTTTGATACCATTTATGCTGAAGGCCAGCGACGATATGTTGAATCCCTATCTGCTTATGCTCGTCAATTTTTAGAAATGATGGATAAGCCTGATGTCGATTCCATTGAAGGACTATCTCCTGCAATTTCTATTCAACAAAAAACTACAAACAAAAATCCTCGCTCTACTGTGGGTACCACTACGGAAATTTATGATTACATGAGATTACTTTTTGCAAGAATTGGAATTCCTTATTGTACAAATTGTAAAAGAAAAATATCCACTCAATCAATTGAAACAATTTGTGATTCAGTTCTCAGAGATTTTAAAGGGAAAAAAATTCTAATTTTATCTCCTATAATTAAGCGAAAAAAAGGGACATATGAGAAATTATTTGAGCAAATCAAAAAGGATGGCTACTCTAGAATACGTCTAAATGGCGAAATTTTGAGCCTAGATGAGGAGATTCCACCTTTAGACAGGCAAAAATGGCATAATATTGAGATCGTAGTTGACAGAATTACAACTGAAAAATCTGAAAGATCTAGACTTTTTGAGGCAATTCAAACTGCAATTAAATCATCAAAAGGAGATGTGATGATTGGATTTGAAAAGACAGAAAAAATTTTCTCACAAAACAATGCATGTCCTTACTGTGGATTAACAATAGGTGAATTAGAACCTAGAACTTTTTCTTTTAACTCTCCATTTGGCATGTGCAAGACATGTAATGGGTTGGGTGTGAAGATGGAGTTTGATCCTGATTTAGTAATTCCTGATAAGAGCAAGTCTATTTTAGATGGTGCAATTGTTCCATGGAGTGGGAGATTTTCATCATTTAGAAGACAAGCATTACGGACAGTTGGAAAGAAATTTGGTTTTGATTTAATGACTCCAATTGATAAAATAAAATCCAAACATCTTGATATTATTTTATCTGGCACAGATGATTTACTTGATTTTAAATATCATTCAAAATCTGGTGATTCATCTTGGCAATACACTAATGTATTTGAAGGTGTGCTTGCAAATTTACAACGTGTCTTTATGGAAACTGATTCTGAATCAAAACGTGAGTGGTTAAAACAATTCATGCGAGATACTCCATGTAATACATGTAATGGCAAAAAACTAAAACAAGAATCACTTGCAGTCAAAATCAATGGCAAAGGAATAATGGATGTTTGTGATATGTCAATTGATCACTGTTATGACTTTTTCTCTACACTAAAATTAACTGAAAATGAACAATACATTGCACGAGATATTCTCAAAGAGATTAAAGAACGTCTGGAATTTTTAATGAATGTTGGATTAAACTATCTTACATTAAACAGACTAAGTTCCACGTTATCTGGTGGTGAATCTCAACGAATTAGATTGGCAACACAGATTGGCTCAAATCTAACTGGTGTCTTATATGTTCTTGATGAGCCAACAATTGGATTACATCAACGTGATAATGAAAGACTCATTAAAACGCTAACAAAGCTACGAAATCTTGGAAATACTGTGATTGTTGTAGAGCATGACGAAGAAATTATACGAAATTCAGATTGGATGGTGGATTTAGGTCCTGGTGCAGGTGTGCATGGTGGAAATGTAGTTTTTGAAGGAAAAGTAGATAAAATTCTCAATGGCCACAAATCAGTTACTGGTGATTATCTTAAAGATAAATCTCTGATTAATCTAAAAAACAAAATTCGAAATCCTTCTGGTTCATTAATTATTAAAAAAGCGTCTGAAAATAATCTTAAAAATATTGACGTTGAAATTCCACTGGGCCTTTTTGTTGCTGTTACTGGTGTTTCTGGTTCTGGAAAATCTACATTAATTAATGATATTTTGCTTAAATCCTTAGAGAATCATTTTTACAAATCAAATGTAAGACAAGGAAATCACAAAGAAGTTGTTGGTCTGGAAAATATTGATAAAGTAATTGCAATTGATCAATCTCCGATTGGTAGAACTCCACGTTCAAATCCTGCAACTTACATTGGAGCATTTACTCCCATTCGAGATTTATATGCCAATACTGAACTATCCAAAGAACGTGGATATGCCCCAGGTCAGTTTTCATTTAATGTAGCTGATGGTAGATGTTTTGCTTGTGATGGTGATGGAGTCAAACAAATTGAAATGCAATTCTTATCTGATGTTTATGTAAAATGTGATGAATGCAAAGGAAAAAGATACAATTCTGAAACATTATCTGTATTATACAAAGGTAAAAACATTGCAGATATTTTAGATATGACAGTTTATGAGGCATTAAATTTCTTTGAGAATATTCCTGCTATACAACGAAAATTACAAACAGTATATGATGTTGGATTAGGTTATATCAAACTGGGACAATCCTCTACTACATTATCTGGTGGTGAGGCCCAAAGAGTAAAACTTGCATCTGAACTATCAAAACGAGGTACTGGAAAGACTTTCTATATCTTAGATGAGCCTACAACTGGGTTGCATTTTGCAGATGTTCAAAAATTATTAGATGTACTTAACAGATTAGTGAACTTGGGAAATACTGTATTGGTAATTGAGCATAACATGGATGTAATTAAAAATTCTGATTGGCTAATTGATCTTGGACCTGAAGGTGGCGATGAAGGTGGTAGGGTCGTAGCTACTGGAACCCCACAAGATGTTTCAATGGTGCCAGGAAGTTACACTGGAAAATATCTAAAAAAATTATTAAAAAAATGACTTTTGATATATCTGAAATTACGATCCCTACTAATCCTGGAATATATTTGATGAAAGATTCTAGTGGAAAAATTATCTATATTGGAAAAGCGAAGAATCTAAAAAATCGAGTAAAGTCATATTTTTTGAAAAACCAAAATTACAAGACACAAAAGCTTGTAGAAAATATTTCAGAGATTGAATTTATTTTA
>JADHUF010000047.1 GCA_016784625.1 Candidatus Nitrosopumilus sp.
GAAACGCAACAGTGTCTTTTTGAGAATCTAGCATCATTTTTCCTACAATCATCGGACCAATTCCATCGCCTACTGGTTGTCCTGCTTTAAATGCAGGAATTGCTTCTTTCATTGCATCTGCTTGCTCCATTATAAAAGGAAGAAGCATTTGAAGAGGTAAAATTAATGGATAGTTATTTTGCTTTTTTGCAGTCAAATACATGTGATTGACTATTTTGTAAATCATTTGTAAAGTTGATGCAATTTCAAGCAAAGTTTGCACTTTGGCTAATTCTAAATCACTAATTTCTGGAGAAAGTAATTTTACATGTTCTCGAGTATAGTCTTCCCTTGATCTTATAGTATGTTTTACTTTTTCTACTATACCATTAGGATCCATATCAACTGGCATAATTGTAAAATAATCTAAAAATCGGTCAATTTTTTTTACAAAGTCATCTTTTGGTTTTAAATTATTTTTAATGTAATCAATTAATTCATTTCTTGATTCTTCTTTAAAACTATCAAGTTTTTTTATTCCTTTTTTGATTTCACCAGAAGTAATGTAAAGTTGGATTCGTTGTCCATAAAACACAAAGAGGATTATAGGAACTATCCAAATTATCATCATAATTGGATTTGTATCATCACTCATTGCAAACATCTGATCAAAATCAAAATTTGTAAAATTCACTAGACCTAACATTCATCGGTTCTAAATTAAACCATTCGTCCTAGTCTTCAAAAACTAAAATTTATGCTGAAAATTACAAAAAATCATATCAAAGGGCAAAATAATGGCGAGTGCTTTTATTATAGTTAAATACAAAAAAGCCAAATATGCCAGAAACAAAACCTATTGTTAGTGTAGAAAATGTTGTAGCCTCAGCAGATGTAGGTCAAAAGATGGACCTAAATGAAATTACTAGAACATTTCCAGGTGTAGAATATCATCCGGATCAATTTCCAGGTCTAGTTTTTAGATTAAAGATTCCAAAAACTGCAACACTGATTTTCACATCAGGTAAAATGGTATGTACTGGTTCAAAATCAGAAGATATGGCAAGAAAGGCAGTAAAAACAGTAGTTCAGAAACTTCGAAAAGGGGGAATTAAAGTGAAAAAGGATGCCACAGTAACAATTCAAAATATGGTAGCTTCAATTAATCTAGGTGGAAGAATCCATTTAGAGCAAGCTGCAAGGACATTACCAAGAAGCATGTATGAGCCAGAACAATTTCCAGGACTTATTCATAGAATGTTAGACCCAAAGACAGTCATTTTGTTATTTTCCTCAGGAAAATTGGTATGTACAGGAGCTAAAAAAGAAGAAGACGTGTATAGATCTGTTAACAACTTGCATGCATTACTAGAAGAAAAAGAACTAATGATTTATGAGTAATCATAAATCAAAAATTAATTTTATTATTTTATAGGACTTCCCAAAGGAATGTCACCATCTACTGTCAACCAAAATGGTTTATCATCAACATCAGCTGCCAACAACATTGCATTTGATTCAACTCCTGCCATTTTTTTTGGCTCTAGATTTGCAATAACAATAACTGTTTTTCCTACAATATCTTCAGGTTGATAATATTGCGCACCCCCAATTATTACATCACGTTGGTCATTATTTCCCAAATCAATTCTTCCTTTAATTATTCTAGTTTTTCCCTCAATTGGCTCTGTTTCAATAATTTTGGCAACTCTAATGTCTAATTTTGCAAAATCATCATATGACACATTTGACATAACAACCCCAAAGTCTTCTTGTTAAAATGAATTTCGAATTTATTGTAACTCTTTTTTGTCTATTCCACTAGTTTCGATTTCATATCTTAAAGCAGCAGGCAATTCCAAGTATTTTTTGTCAACTAGTATGATAATTTGATCCTCAGGAACACTAACTTTTTTTAATAATTTACCACGTTGATGAGCATATGCATTTTTCCAAAAACTTGCACCATCAAGGGTTTCAATTTTTGGCATGTATTTTGAGGGTTTCATTTTCTTTTAAATTTTAATTGACTGTGACGGAAGAGTGGTAAAGACCATTGGAACTGGAGTTAATGTTCCGGATTTTAGGGTTTACCCATCACAGTCTATTTGGGTAGATGAGGAATCTAATATATTTAATGCGGAACGAATGGCTGTAGTACATGGCAACAATTGAGGTTGAAATAGAAATTAATGCCACAGTTGACAAAGTGTGGGATGTTGTTTCAGACATTGATAATGAACCAAAATTTTGGAAAGGAACAAAAGAAATCAAAAATCTATCAAAAGATGGAAACACAGTCAACAGAGAAATTACAATAGCATTCAGAGATCAAAAATGCATACAAGAAGTAAAACTTCAACCTAAAGAAAAGATAGAAGCTAAATTCACAAAAGGCATCATAAATGGTGAAAAAATCATATATCTCATCCCTAAGGATGAAAAAACTATCCTTCATACAATGTGGGACATAAAACTAACAGGAATGATGGGGATGTTCACAGGGATGATTAAAAAACACATCAAAAGTGGTACTGAGCAAGCAATGCAAAGTATCAAAGAAGAAATTGAGCGATAATTCATGGAATTAATTATTGATATTTTCAACTACTCACTTACTGCAATTCTGATAGGAGTTTGTGGAGCGTGGATATTTCTTATCAAATCAATGATTGCTTCATTTAGATTTACACCATATCTTGACAAATTTGAAAATATATCTAAATCTGCCCCCAATGTTTCAATAATTCTTCCAGCAAGAAACGAAGAAGAATTTATTGGAAAATGTTTAGACTCGTTAATTAAACAAGACTATGAAAATTATGAAATTATAGTTATTGATGATTCATCAGAGGACTCAACAGGAGAGATAATTTCAGAGTATGCCAAAAAATATTCTAAAATAATTCCAGTTTCTGCAAGACCTAAACCAGAAGGATGGATGGGTAAAAACTGGGCATGTATGGAGGGATATAGAAAAGCAACAGGAGAATTATTGTTATTTACAGATGCAGATACAAATCATTCTAAAAATGTAACATCACTTGCAGTAGCACATTTACTTTCTTTTAATTTAGATGCGTTATCTGCAATTCCAAGAATGTTAACATTTGATTTTTGGACAAACATTACACTTCCAATGATCTCTACATTTTTGCATACTAGATTTTCAGCATTAAATGTGAATAATCCTTCAAAAAAAACGGGTTATTTCTTTGGGAGTTTTTTCATCTTAAAGAAAAAAACATACGAAGAAGTGGGAACACATGAAGGAATAAAGCAAGAAATCATTGAAGATGGAGCACTTGGGAAAAAAGTAAAAGAATTAGGATACAAAATGAAAATGGTTAGAGGTGAGCATCTAATTGATGCTGTTTGGGCTCGAAACAAGAGTACTTTATGGAATGCTCTAAAAAGATTAATGATTCCACTATACTTGCAAAGTGGGAAAATTGCAATTGGGATTTTCTTTGCAATTGTATTTTTGTTGTTCGTACCATTTCCAGTATTTGCAGTATCGGCATTATTACCAGTAGAAGAGACATCAGCAAAAATACTTTGTATCACATCAGCTATTGCTTCAATTCTAATTTACATTGCTGCAGTAATTGAGACAAAAATTGGACTTGAATTAAGATTCATTCATGCATTATTTGCACCACTAGGAAGTTTAGTAGTAGTTTTAGGATTTTTAACTGGACTACTTCAAGCAAAAAGAACACATTCCATCACATGGAGAGGTAGAAGATATTCAATGAGAGACCACACTCAAAGTTCAATCAGTGTATAGTAAGCCTTTTACATAGAAAATGGAGATAAAAAATCTCATGGACAAATCAAGTGTATTTGTAGGTGGGATAATTGGCGCCATAATGGTTGCAGTATTATTTACAGTAGTGTTTGTATCACCACCTGAATCAATGAAACCTGAAATTATAGTAAGTAATGGTCATGAACCAAGTACAGTTGGAGAAGTAACTCCACTTTATTCAAAGAGTTTATCATTAATTGAGATTTTTGAAAAATCGGAACCCGGAGTAGTTAGAGTCAATGTACAAAGAATCGAAACAGTAGATGGGGTAGGAGGTTTAGGATCAGGTTTTGTTTTTGATAAAAAAGGGCATATAATTACAAATGCTCATGTTATCGATAATGCAAAAAAAATCGCAGTGACATTTCTTGATGGAAGATCATACAATGCAGAAATTATTGGAGCAGATGAATATACAGACCTTGCAGTAATCAAAGTTGATGCAGATTTATCACTATTACATCCATTATCACTTGGAGATTCATCTAATCTCAAAGTAGGAGAACCAATAGCTGCAATTGGAAATCCATTTGGATTATCAGGGTCTATGACTTCAGGAATAGTTAGTCAATTAGGAAGATTACTTCCATCAGGTTCAGGATATTCTATTCCAGACGTAATTCAAACTGATGCTGCTATCAATCCTGGGAATTCAGGAGGACCACTACTGAATATTAGAGGAGAGATTGTTGGAATTAACACTGCAATTCAATCAGCAACCGGAGAATTTACGGGTGTAGGATTTGCAATACCATCACAAACTGTTGCCAAAATTATACCAACATTAATTGAAAAAGGAGAATACAAGCATCCATGGATTGGAATCTCAGGTAGAGATATTGACCCAGATCTAGCTAAAGTTTTGAATCTAAATGATGCCGTAGGATTCTTGGTAGTAACAGTAATTGAAAATAGTCCAGCTGATAAAGCAGGGATAACAGGTTCTGAAAAGACCATCGAGATGGATGGTGTTAGTTACCCAATGGGCGGAGACATCATTTTATCAGTAGATGGAATCGAAGTAAGACAGATTGGCGATATTTTGATACATCTTCAAAGAGCAAAATCAGTTGGAGATGAGATGGTTTTAGAGATTCTAAGAGAAAATAGAACAACAGAGATTACAATTGTTCTCCAAGAAAGACCAAATGGAAATTAGGACAATACAAGCATAAATACTCCTAGTCAAGAATTCTTCTGTTGAACAAGCTTGTCCTAAACTCTGAGAGCTTAAACAATGTTTTAGAAAATAAAGTAATTTCTCGTCAAGACATTATGGAAATTTATCAGAATTCAATAGAAGATTCCAGTGAGCTTTTTTCTGTTGCACAAGATTTAAGAAAAAAATTCAAGAAAGATTCAGTTACATTTTCAAAAAAAGCGTTTTTTAATTTAGTAAATCTCTGTAAAGATACTTGTTCATACTGCACATACAAAGCAGAACCAGGAGAAGAAAAATTATCATTAATGTCAAAACAACAGATATTAGAATTATTACAACTTGCAAAAAAATACAACTGTGTAGAGGCACTTTTTGTCACAGGTGAACAACCAGAACAAAAATATCAAGAGGCAAGAGACTGGCTTAGAAAAAATGGATTCAAATCAACTGCAGAATATCTCATTTATGCATCAGAACTAGCATTAGAATTAGGATTATTCCCACATACTAATGCTGGAAATCTAAATTTTGAGGAAATGAAAGAGCTAAAGAAAACAAATGTGTCAATGGGCATAATGCTTGAAAATGTTAGTGAACGATTATCAAAAAAAGGAATGCCACACTATCTGGCTGCAAGTAAAAGACCAAAAGCACGATTAAAAGTATTAGAAAATTCTGGAAAATTAGGAATACCAATGACTACAGGAATTCTTGTAGGAATTGGAGAAACAGTAGAAGAAGTGATTGATTCAATTTTAGCAATAAAACAACTAGATCAAAAATATGGAAATATTCAAGAAGTAATTTTACAAAATTTCCAACCAAAACTAGACACTATAATGAAAAATTCCCCATCAACTAATGAAAACTATTTCAAAACAATTGGTGCATTATCAAGAATCATCATGCCAGAAATGAACATACAAATTCCACCAAATCTATCCCCAAAATCATATCAAAGTTTCTTGGCAGTGGGGATAAATGATTGGGGAGGAATATCACCACTTACTCCAGATTTTGTTAATCCAGAATTTTCTTGGCCAGAAATTGACAAAGTAGATGAAAATTCAAGAAATGCAGGATTTGAATTAAAATGTAGATTCCCAATATATCCAGAATTCTTTTCTTTTGTGAGTAAAGAGTTAAGAGATAAGATATCAGTTATTGAAAATGAGGAAGGAGTAGTAAAAGAGGAATATTGGAGATGACAAATAACTTAGATTCACTTTTCAAAAATGCTGATCCTCTAGTATCTGAAATTCTAAACAATGCACTATCAGATAAAGAGATTTCTGCAGAAGATGGTCTGATATTATACAACACATCAGGAATTGACTTTCATTTAGTTGGACTTGTGGCAGATGAAATTAGAAGAAGAAGAGTAGGAGATATTGTATCATATGTAGTGAATAGAAATATCAATTTTACAAATGTCTGCATTAAACAATGTGGTTTTTGTGCATTTAGTAGAGACTTTCGAGAAGAGGAAGGGTATTTCCTGCCAACTACAGAGATTGTACGAAGAGCAAAAGAGGCACACCACCTAGGAGCAACTGAAGTCTGCATTCAAGCAGGTCTTCCACCAGATATGGAAGGAGGTCTGTATGAAAATATATGTCGAGAAATTAAAAAAGAGATTCCAGATATTCACATTCATGGGTTTTCACCTGAAGAGATTCTTTATGGTGCAACAAGATCAAATACCACAATTGAAGAATTTCTAAAAAGAATGAAAGAAGCAGGAGTAAATACACTTCCAGGAACATCTGCTGAAATTCTTGATCAAAAACTCAGAGACAAGATATCCCCAGGTAGAATTACTGTAAAAGAATGGGAAAAAGTCATCAAGACTGCCCACAAAATGGGAATCAATACAACATCAACTATGATGTTTGGACACCTAGAAACACTTGAAGAAAGAGTAAAACACATTGTAAAGTTAAGAGAAATTCAAAAAGAGACAGGTGGATTTACAGAATTTGTCCCTTTAAATTTTATCCCATCAGAAGCACCAATGTACAAACATCAACTACATGAAGGAATTAAACAAGGAGCCAGTGGAAATGATGTCTTACTTACACATGCAATTGCAAGAATTATGTTGAATAATTCCATAGATAATATTCAAATGTCATGGGTAAAAGAAGGACAAAAGATGTCTCAGCTATTACTAATGTGGGGAGCAAATGACTTTGGTGGAACACTAATCAATGAAAGCATATCAACATCTGCAGGTTCAGAGCATGGTCAACTATTAAAACCAAAAGAAATAAGAAGAATGGTAAAAGAAATTGGAAGAATTCCTGCAGAAAGAAATACAGAGTATGAGATTCTAAAAAAGTTTGATAATGAAAGTGAAGTTGATGGTGAGCTTGATAAAATTACAGATACTTCACAATTTGGATCATATGTAGAATTAATTAAAATTAATAAATTTAATTATAAAAATCCAAGGAGAAAATAATTGTCTGCCTTAGAGAAGGCATTGAATCATTCAAAGAATATTGGAATCAATGAATGTGAAATAATTGTTGTAAAAAAGAAAACAATTACTGTTAGAATTACAGATTCAGAAATTATCGAAGTTAAACAAAATTATGATGAAAACTATGGCATAAGATTAATTCATGAGAAAAAAATTGCATCAATTCAAACAACTGATCAACAAGAAATAGAAAAAACAATTGATAGTGCATTTAAGACATCATCAAAACTCAAAGCCAGGGATTTTTGGGGAGGATTACCATATGATGTAACTCCAAAGCAACTGGAGGGAGCATTTGATGAAAAACTAGCAAAGATTTCCGGCGCAGAAGCAATGGATATC
>JADHUF010000048.1 GCA_016784625.1 Candidatus Nitrosopumilus sp.
CACACGTTTTTCCTCTTTTTTGATCCTAAAGTGGCGCATTTTTTACACTTTACCGTTTCTTATTACAATAGATTCTATAGAATAATCAATGTCATATTTACGAAGTAGAATAACAATAGAGGAATATCTAAATTCAATCACTAATCGTGCAAAAAAGAATCATGTTGGTTCTGTCCTCAATACCTTCAATATTTTCTGCAATCAAAAATACAACAAATCTAGCCAACAAATTCTAGATGATCTATCTGTTGAGGTCAAAAGGACACAATCAAATGATAAAGTCTATGTCTTGTTTAACCAATTTAAGGACTGGTTATTAGTAGATCATCCTGAAATAGAATATTCTTTTGGAAAAAATCAATCTCTTAAAAGGACTATCAAGGCTAGACATCCAAACACTGTCCAACTTTATCTGATCAAAATAAGATCAATCTTTGAGGAAATTGGCAATATTGAGATTAACAGCAGGCTCTTCAACAAAAGAGTAAAGGTTCCAAAGGCAGAAGAAGAAGATCCTGAACCCTTTACAAAAGAACAGATGAGATTACTATTAGATCGTTGTTCAAATCATGGAAAACTAAAGTATATGGTTCTAAAGGATACAGGTTGTCGTATTGGTGAGTTAGTTCAGCTTAGAAAAAGGGACATTGATATTTCAAAATCCCCCGTAGAATTGAAGATTCAAGCTAGTTACACTAAGACCAAAAAAGCTAGAATTGCATTTGTTACAAGAGAAACAGCTCCTATGTTAAAGAGATTATTGAACAAGAAACAAGATGATGAATTGATCTTTGGAACTAGTGAAGATGAGTATGTAGCAACAGGAACAGAAAAGACTCTTTTTGCATATTATAGAAAAGAATTAGCAAAAGACTATCCAGAATTTGGAGATATTTATCAAAGCAATGGACGACACAAAAAGACCATTCATTCTATTCGTTCATACTGTGCTACTCAGTGTGCTGAAGCAATTGATGAGACTTGGGGACATGGATATATTGGTCATAAAAAATATCTCGGGCAATACATAAGAAATCAAAAGAAAATGTCTGAAATGTTCCAAAGATCAGAAAACTATCTCATGATTTATGAGTCAATTGAGGTAATTGACCAAGATGAACGTGTAAAGAAACTAGAAGAAGAGCAACAAAAATCAAGAATAGACATGATTGCACTGACAAATATTATGTCAGAATTAGCAGAAATTAAAGCAGATAATGCCAAAAAAGAATTAGAGATAAAACAATTACAAAATATTCTTGGAAAATAAACCTCCTAAATGTACTCAATACCCTCAAGCATGATAATTAGGTGTACATTTTCTCATAGGTTTATAATTAATTTTAGGAACGAGATTTATAAAATAATTAAAGCTGATTTTACAAACTGTTTTTACTGCCTATGATGGGATGCATACACACAGCAAGAGTTTTTCTTGTAGAAATAAAGTAAGGCGATACAACAATAGATAATTTCATTATAAATCTCAGCAAAATCCCACACGCAATAAAATCTGAAATATATATGATCAAATCAACATAGATAGAATATGTTTTTCATGTAAAAGATTTATAATAAAATTTAAAAATTTTTGAAATTTTTAAGAAAAAAGATATCTATATCATTTGAATTTCAACAATAATCTTTAAATGTAAAAAACCAATTTTTGTGTATGAATTACATAAAGACAAACAATTCAAAGTTACAAAATAGATATTGGATTGAATGTAATGCTGAAAATAAACCATTCATCAGAGCTGAAAAAAATGGAAAATATTATCATGTGTGGTTAGACTTGTATTCAACCATCTTTGATCTAAATAAACAAGGTAGAGAATTGATTGATGTTGAATTTAGAAATGAATTTCTTGCAGTACAATCTCAAAAAAACAGGAAAACAGAAGTTTTAGTTAAAACAGGAAATGTTAGTTCACGTATTAATCAAGTATTACCGAAAAGAGTGGATGATTTTTGTGAGAAACTATATGCAATTGTTACAAATCCACAAAATACAGTTGAAGATATGAAATTAAAAGAAATACTTAGTTTACATTAAGTATTCTCTTCTCAACTAAAAATTCTATTCCTTTGATAAATTCATCTTCAGTAATCAAACCTTCAGACCACCAGTTAGCAGTATTTTTTATCCATCCTGGAATTGGTTGAGTAACTCCTACTGCTTCTTCTATGGTATAATCAGAATAGTTTTCATCAAACCATGCCTTGTATTCAGGCTCATTTTCATATCTATCAATATATGATTGAGGATCTTTTGAATCATCTACAAATGATGGTCGTGCTTTTTCTGAAGCTTGTTCAGGCAAATCAGGAATATCTACAATTTTTTCTTTCATTAAATGTTGAATACCACCAACAAATGTATCATCATCAATTTGACCATCTGACCACCATTTTGCATTGTTTTTAATCCATGTTGGAACTTTTTCTCTAGCTGGTTCAGGTAATCCTACTGCCTCATGAATTGTATAATCAGGATAGTTTTCATCAAACCATTCTTTGTAAGTGGATTCATTGTTGTATCTATCAATATAGTGTTGGGGGTTTTTAGATTCATCAACAAAACTTGGTTTTTGTCTGGTTGGTAAATCTAAAGTAGATTCTAATTGAGAAATTACTTCTTTTGTTTTAGCACTGATAATTAATTTTTCCTTTGCTAGAATATTTTTATCTTGAATATTATCCCAAATTTGTATATCAAATTCATAATTATCTACAACTGTAGGATTCCATTGAACTGATACATCAGAGAATTTTTCAGAGTTTATTGTAGAGGAAACCCATGTCCAATCAGACCAATCACCTAAACTTGATGCCAAGTATCTATATGCTACTGCAAAGTCCTGTGTTTCATCACTCTGATTCTTGATTTCAACATTTACAAACAAAGATTGCCCAATCTCTGCTACAGATACATAGCGATTATTGGAATCGATAATTCTTGGTTCTGCACTTGATAGTGCCATGTCAGATGTTTCAATCAAATCTGGTCGTGGTTTGCATACATCATTAATCAAATATGTTCCAGATGCACATTGAAGTGGTTGATCAGGGTTTACAATAGTGTTTTCAGTTTCAGTTGGGGTTTCAGTTTCAGTTGGAGTTTCAGGTATGGAATCCATCACTTCTTCAACATAATTAGGGTCAATTTTCTTCAAAATTGTCTTTGTAATGTCTACAACATCTTCATCCATTGTCCATAAATCACCTAATGCTCCTACTCTGAAAAATAAATTATCTTTAACACAATAAACTTGAATTTTTTGTTGATATGTGAAATCTTCTTCTATTCCTTTGCATTCACTAGGAAAAAACATTGGCGAGAAATCTTTGTATCCTACTTGAGTTTGGATTTTAGAATTTTCATGTTTTCTATTTCTTTCATCAAGTGCAATCTCTTCTGTTGTTTGAAATGGAGTGTCTTCTAATACCATCCACACAGTAGTTGCAATAGATTCAGAACCGGAGAATCCTTCACTTCTAAAATATGTTTTTTCAAATCCTTGAATATATGCACCACCACTTGTGTATGATTTATCACCTTGATTATCTGAAATGCTAAATCCATTTTCTAATTCATTATTTGTTGGAAGAAAAGTATCTACAACCATTGGTGGAGGTACAAATGGATTTACAGTGATAGAAAAGGATGATGTGCCGGGAAAGTCTTTGTTGTTTTCTACAGTACAAGTAACTATTGTTGTTCCATCATAAAAAAAATCACCAGATTGATGATCACAAGTAGGATCACCTTTTAGTCCTAAACCACTAGGATCAGTTGCAGTAATTGTAGGAAATTCAACATATGTTCCACTTTCTGCAGATGCATCTACAACAATATTATTTGGTACATTTACTATTGGTAGTGGAATATTAGTTACAATGTTTACAATGAAAGATTTCTGTGCAGTATTACCATGTATGTCAGTTGAAGTGCAAGTTACAATGTTTTCACCGATAGGAAATAACGTATTTGATGATGGATTGCATGAAACTGTAACATTAGAGTCTACAGTATCAATAACCGAAACAGTACCATAATCAACGATGGTTCCTTTTCCAGTATTAGCATCTAATTCCATATTGGATGGAATGGTAATTGTTGGAGGTGTTGTATCTTCAACAGTAACTATGAAGCTTGTTACTCTATTTTCAGGCGTGGTACACACTACTTCAGTTTCACCTATAGAAAACAGAGTATTTGACGATGGATTGCATGATACAGATGTAGGATTTCCATCATTAGTAGCCGATGTTGAAAAACTTATAGTTGCACCGTTTTGGGATTGAGCTTCTTTTGTAATGTCACCTTCAGTTATAATTTGAATTAACCAACCATTTGGAATATTCCATGCAAACTCTGCTCTATCTTTATAATCATTATCACAAATATTATCAAAATTATTATCAAAACATTGATACGCATTATCATAATGATTCCCACCAACAGGCAATTCTTTGTAAAACAAATTTCTTAAAAATATTGATTCATCAGATATATTTTCATTATTAATAAAATTGTTATTGTAAATAATATTATTATAATTATCTTGAGAATTTAATTCATCTATTGCATATTTACTGTTGCTTATCAAATTATTATGAATTTCATTGTAACCCATAGGGCCTATTCCATAAGTGACTCCATCAATAATATTTTTATAAATCTCTGTTCCTTTTCCTAAAACCTTTATTCCTGCAAAACCTGAATCTGTTTGATAGTTGGGACTTGTGATTGTATTTCCAAAAATTTTATTTCCTGAAGAAGAATCTTTCTGAGACATTATGTAAATAAATGGTGAACCTAAATCAGTTAATACATTGTTAGATATTATTACATTGTTGGACTTGGATGATGAAAACCCATCAACAGATATTCCAGCACCTGGATTATAATTTGAATCAGTTCTGGCAATTATTGTATTATCGGTAATGAGAATATCATTACCATGACGTAAAGAAATAGATGGTTGGCCATAAACAGACATTTCAAAATTTTTAATGATAATATCGTCTATGTTTACTGAATAGATTCCAGCGTTTGGGAAGGTTTGATCAACTGTTAGCGTGTATCCATTTCCATCAAGTGTTATCCCATTTGATAAAATAGTAATTTGTTCAGTTACATCGTTAGTCAATGTACAGGTCTTAGTAGCACTATTCCAGGTACCAATACTAGTACAATCACCACCAGTGGAATCGTCAGAAATTGATAATTCCGCATAAGCATGATTAATCGAAATTAAGCTCAAAAAACCAAGTAAAAATAAGAAAATGAGCCTCACATTGTATGATTTAGGTGGAGATATTTAACAAAATCTATCAAATACTAAGTATGGTTTTAGAAAAACCAATCACGATTGACAAATTAAGGCATTATTTCATTTGTTCTAAAATTTCAGGATCATATTGGTTCTTTTGAATAACTTCAATCTGAGTATCATCTAGATTACTTAGTTTGTAGAGTAACCAAATAGAGAAAATTCCCATAGAAACCCACACCCCAAATGGAATTACAGCAATTATTCCCAAAATTATGCCTAAGATCACTATTCTCATGAATGAGTAGTTTGAAAATTACTTGAAAAGGATTTCCACATAATCATCAGATGTGTTTTTAAGATTTAGAAAGTTCTTTGATTTTTTTATATGTTTTTTTACGTAATTCTTTAAATTTAATATCATCTTTTTCAGTTATATTTTCTGGAGATTCTTCCATTTTGTTTAATAAATCACATTCATCTTTTGTAATATTATTAACATAGGTTAGAGAATTTTCTTTAATTGATTTTAGTAATTCGTTATAATCTATTTTAAATCCTAAAACCAATTTTCCAAATTGTTCTTTATTTAATTTCTTGGCTCGTACATTATTAGCAATTTTTTTAAAAACAAATTCTTCTATTTCTGCAACATCATCACTTCGAAGCAAATTTAGCTTATCCATTTCTTTATCTAATACTAAATCAGATTCTATTCCCCAAGGTAATAAACAAGATATTATTGAACCACGTAGATGAGAAGGACTTACATAATGTTTGCCTCCTCTGGTTCTAATTTTTTCAATATCATTTGATAAAAGAAATAAATCATCAAAAGACTTCTTTCCTTTTTTGGTTAATTTGTATACTTCATTTCCATTTAGAATACCTTTTACTATGTCCTTGTTTTTAGACAAAATTTTCAGATGTTTTGTAAGAGTGGTTTGACTAAAAGGTACTTTAGATAATAATTGTGTAAAACTCATTTCTTCTTTTCGAATTAATTCGATAATTATTTTTTGATTTTTTTCTTTTTTAATTTTCTGAAAACGACCTCTAGAATCCATTGAGTTGAGTTTACTAAACCCATTAAAAATACTTTAAATTTAATTTATTCCACCTCTACCATTGACCGAAATAAATCTAAATTCAGTTGAGGTTGAAAAACCAATCCAGCAGATGAATGTTAGAGAAAATATTCAATCTTTTGGTAAAGTCCCAAAAGCAATATCATTGGTGTGGAAAGCCATCGAAAAAAACAACGTATTAAGAAACAGAATGAAAAGTGAAATAGATGCTACTTGTCATAGCCCTATTTCGTGCCTAAATCGGTTGGATCTTGGCTATTATTCTAACAGGTTTCTTCTATTTAAAAATTGAAGATGTCGGTAGATGTAGTACAAGATAGGCTCTCAAAGATTCTTGATTCTAAATCTCAAAACGAGAAAAGAATCAAAGAGTTGAGTGAACAGGCAGAAATTCTAAGAAAACGACTTCAAATTGATAATCAAAAATGACTTGGTGTTTTGAATGTAAAATAGACCAAAAGGGTGATCATCTTTCACTTTGTAAAAGTCTTGGACATGACATAGATGCAGACCACTTGTTTCAAATTACAAATCATGAAACAGGAGATAAAGCAAATAATCAAAAAGAGAGTCCAATCAAAACTTTGGCAAAGTTTGCTACTTCTGAAATGATCAAAATATGCATATCTCAATCAGACGGTACAAGAGTTTTTGCAGTTGTGAAAATGAATGATCATTTTGAAACAATTGAAATGGATAAAAAAAATTCAAAAACTGTTAATTGGTTGATGGTGACTGCATCAGAGAAACTCAATGAGATGTATTCAGATGAAACTTGTGCTAGTGTAATAGGATTTCTAAGAGCAAAGGCATTGATGAAAGAGAAAATAGAACACGAACAGATTCATCTTCGAATCGCATATGTGAATGATGAAATATATTATGACTTGGGAAGAACAGATTGGAAATTAATCAAAATTTCAAAAGATGGAATAACTTTTGTAGATTATTCAGCAAGTACGCCAATATTCATACGAACATCCAAAACTGCAAAACAAGTAGACCCAAACCTCATACCTGATGGAAATGCTATAGACGAATTTGTAAAACTATGTAGGATTCCAAATCCAGAATTATTCAAAGTTCATCTAGCATCCATGTTCATAGAAGGAGTTCCAATGCCTATAATGGCAATACATGGTCATGCGGGAGCCTCAAAAAGCACTACATCATCTATGATAAAGAGGATAATTGACCCCTCAGGAAGAACAAATGAGGATAATCTCAAATCCTTTCCTCATGGTGAAGATAACTTTGTTACTTCATTATCAGGTTCATATTTTTCAGGATATGAAAATATCTCTCACATAGACGTGGATATTAGCAATATGCTATGTCGTGCAATAACTGGTGGATCTTTTGAGAATAGAACT
>JADHUF010000049.1 GCA_016784625.1 Candidatus Nitrosopumilus sp.
TGACTAAGGAGTTTTTCAAGAGCTTGACTTGCATTAAGCATGCCGTTTTTCTTGGCAAATTCTTCAATCATTTTGTATTGTTTTTCACTAAAACATACTGGCATTGAACGTGTTTTCATAGTAATATTTCATATAATTCCCTAATATCTTTTTCTCTACGAACATATTTCAAACCGGTTCTTTTAGTTATGCTGTGGTAAAGAAAACACAGATCTTAGTTATTGGAAATAATACTAATGGATGTACTCCTAAACATGAAAAAATGGCATATGATATTGGACTTGAAATTGCAAAATCTAACTCTGTTTTAATTACTGGTGGTTTAGGCGGTGTGATGAATGCCTGTTCTCATGGTGCAAAAGATGGTAATGGAATTACCGTTGGAATATTGCCTCAGGATGATCCTAAATTTGCTAATGATTACTGTGATATTGTGATCCCTTCTGGAATGGGTTTTACACGTGATTTTCTTAATGCATTATCTGCTGACGGTGTAATAATTGTCGGTGGCGGTTCTGGAACTTTATCTGAGGTATGTGCTGCATATATGAGCAAAAAACCCATGGTTGCAATTCGTGGAATTGAAAGTTCTATCACCCCATACATTGATGGATATGTAGATCATAGAAAGAATGTAAAAATTATTGGTGCTGATACTGCAAAAGAGGCTGTTGAAAAAATTTTAGAATTGATTACAGCATAGAAATTAGCAAAGGATCTGGTTTGTAAAACTCACCGTGTTCTTTTTCAAGTCTGTATAATTCATCTACGATATTTTTAATTCCAATTTCTTTTGCAGTCTCAAATAATGGTTTTCTTAATCCTAATCCTAGTTGTGCTGCTTTTTCAATTTCACTGATGTCGCTTGCACCGTTTGTAATTAACCATGCTGCATTGTTTAGAATATTTGCTACAAGTTGAATGGGGTTAAATTTTTCTGCTAGCTCTTCGGATAATGCAACTCTTTCATATTTGTCATCAGAATATTTGTAATAGCCTTCGCCTGATTTTTGACCCAATTTCTTTTCGTCAAACATTTTTTGTATTGTTGGATGTGGGTTGATTACTTTTTTATCTCGCAAGTGCATTTCCACAGTCGCTTTGTGAATTACGTCCATGCCTGTAAAATCTGCTAACTCAAAAATCCCCATTGGAAAACATAGCTTAAATTTTACTGCAGAATCAATTTCTTCAAGTGTCGCATTAGTTCTGTCTTGAGCATAGCATGCTTCATGAACCATTGGAATGAATAATCTGTTGATAATGAATCCTGGAACATCTTTTCTACATAGCACGGCTTGTTTATTTACTGATTTTACATATTCTTGAGTCAAATCTGTAATTGCCTGAGTTGTTTTTTCTCCTGGAATTATCTCAACTAATTTCATTAATTGTGGTGGGTTGAAAAAATGAATTCCTATGAACTTTTCTGGACGTGATGTCGTATTTGCTATTTCTGTAATTGGCAATGTGCTTGTATTTGATGCAAATATTACATCTGGCCCTGCAACTGCATCCAATTCTGCATACACTTTTTTCTTTAATTCCATTATTTCTGGAACAACCTCTATTATCATTTCTGCATTCTTTACGGCTTCCTTCAAATCTACAATTGGAGTTATTCTTGAAAAAATTGAATCAGCTTTTTCTTTTGATATTTTTTCTTTAGAAACTAGTTTATCTAAACTCCATTTTATTTTCTCCATTGCTTTATCTAAAAATTCTTGTTTGATGTCTCGCAATACTACGTTGTATCCTGCAGTTGCTGATACTTGGGCAATTCCGTGACCCATTACCCCTGAACCTAAAACTGTGATATTTTTCACTAACATGTTTTGATGCAATTCAGTATCCTTTATAACGTATTTCTTCATCATTGTGATATTATGGGCTTATTCAAACGCAACAAGGATGATGATAATAAAACCAAATGTGATACATGTGGAACTGAATTACATGATCCTGAGAAACTAAAAAGACACATGAAAAAAGCTCATGGTAACGTACCTGCCAAAAAACCTGATGCTGGTGGGGACGGCGGCCTATGGTAAAATGAAGTTAAGTTCTAGTCAACAACAAGGATTAGTATTTGTTTGTGCTTTTTTGGCTGTTGGGATAGTTTTATCCACAATGGTGTTTCCGTTTTGGCACTTAATTCGAGAGGATGTCTTTGAGGATGTTGTTATTTTGAATAACGATAACGGCACTTGCTATGTGGAAACAATTGATGATGTTCCTAAAATTATTGAAAACTGTGAATTAAATGCTGGCGATGAGGTCACAATAAAATTTGGAAAGGATTTGGCATGGGCTGATATTGTCACTCCGTAATAGATACTTTGATATTTTAAAAATTTAATTCGTACTCATGGACTGTATTTTTTGTAAAATTATTTCTAGAGAAATTCCTGCTAAAATTCTCAATGAGACATCTCATTCAATATGTTTTTTGGATGCATTTCCACTTACAAAAGGACATGTGCTAGTCATTCCAAAAAACCACCATAAAAAAATTCAGGACATGAGCAGTATTGAAAATTCTGATTTATTCTCTTTAGTGCATGCTATGATGTCTAAAGTTGATTCTATCACTGGTTCCACTTTAATTGCAATTCATAATGGCGAAACTGCTGGCCAGGAGATACCTCATGTTCATGTCCACTTGGTCCCTAGAAGTAAATCTGATTCAGCTGGACCTATTCACAGTATGTTTAATTCTTCGTTAAATTTACCAAATTCTGAAATTGAAAAATACTACAACCTATTGAAAATTTAGTAAGGAAATAATTTTTCTTTTGTTCTAATGTTTTCTACACTTATTGCTTTTGTTGGACATGTTTGTGCTGCATTCATTATTTTATTTACACCTGCACCTTTTTGATTAATTACTTTTGATTTGGGATTTGTCCTACTTTGTTTATCTATTTCAAATACGTCTGGTGCAATAATCTCGCAACTACAACAACCAATACACAAAGATTTGTCTACTTCTACATGAAGATCTGGTTGCTGATCTGGTTCTTTTGCTTTTTCATACTCTCCGTTTTTACCGTCTGCTCGTATTCGTGCATTGTAATCCTCCCAAAATTTTTTTTCGTATTCTTTCCAAAAAGCTGGATCACCTTCTTCAAATTCACGTGTATATTTACCCCAATCCTGTTCTGGGATATTCCCGTTATCTGGTGCGCCCCATTGCGGTTTAGGCCTTTGAGCTCTTTGATTGCCTGAATTTTTCTTTGTTTGCTGATGTATTGTATTGTCCACTTCATTCTTTTTTAGAAAATTATATGCCTCTGTAATTTTTTTAAATTTTGTATCTTCATAATTTTCTTTATTTTTGTCTGGATGTAATTCTAGTGCCATTTTTCTATATGATGCCTTAATTTCTTCTTGTGATGAATCCTGCTTAACATTTAGTATCGTTAATGCTTCTCGTCTATCCATAATACTTCTAATTGTACATATGTTAAAAATAATTACGCCATATCATATGCTATTCTTCTAAAATTTCATCATCTTCTGCTTTCCATGCTGGCTCTACAATGCATAAAAAACTCAAATTTTCTGACCCAATATTTTCAATAAATTGTTTTGAATTTGGCGGAACATGCGCTGAATCATTTTTTTCTAAATAAAATACCTCTCCGTTTATTTTTAAATTACCTTTACCTTCTAAAATATAGTATATTTCAGATGATTTAATTTTATGAAGTTTAGTTTTCTTTCCAACATCTAATGAACATTTTGCTATACTGTAATTGATCTGATTTGATGTATTGTCTGGATTATAGTATTCTTTAATTTTTACTCCTTCACCACCTTCAAAAGAATCTATTTTTGAATTTTGTATTATTGACATTGGTTCTAAATAACTTTTGTTACTTTATTTTTAAAATCTGATTCATACCATGTTGTTTTGTATGTTGAATTTTTTTTAGGCAATATGTTGATTGCAATGTGTGAAAATTCTTTATTTTTATTAATTGATCCATGCGTGTGGAATGTTTTTGCCGGGATATGTACAATGTCTCCTTCATTGAGGCTAATTCTTTCAATTCTTTTAATTTTAAATTCTGTTTTTTTCGAACAAATTTTTTTAAAAATTTCTAGACTGCCTTTTACTTTCACTGCCATTAGAACTTGATTTCCATTGTGAAAATGAAGTTTAGTTCTAGAACCGTTTTCAAAATGTACGTGATAGATATCTTGATCTTTTGATTTAATTTTATCTGAAAGGACTTTCATCCAAGTTTTGTCTGTAAACCATTCTGGGTTTACTTTTCTTTTATCTGCATTCCCATTTATGTTGGATTTATTCATCTATATTTAATCAAAATTAGCTCCTTTTCTTTCTTTGGAATTTTTGTTTTCTTGACACTCTTATTTTAAAATATTTCATTCCTCTTTATTTTTAAATTGGAATTGGTTTAATATGATGACTTGTATAACTTGGTTAGTTTTGAAAAATAATTTTGATCCCAAAATAATAGTTTTACGAAAAAAAATTGATGAAAATGAAGTCATGGGGATTATTGACGATAAGAAATCTTCTTTGTTCAAATCTCTACTTTCACGTCCAAAAAATAGCGATATTCACATCCATTCTATGAAATTGCACTATGAGTGCATCTTGAATATATCTGGTAAATACGTGGCAAATTATTTCAGAGCAGCGACTCATTCTATTTCCGTTGACTCTAACGTATCGGAGATTGTTTTAGGTGATGGAATTTTTCCAGTTCAAACCAAGTCTAATTTTAAAAAAACACTTGTTGGAAAACGCGGTAAAAACAAAATCAATTTAAAATTAGAAGAACATGTATTTGTTGAAAATGAGGATGAATTAGCATTTGATCACCACGGCAGGGACATTAAATTTCCCTTTAAACTAAATTCAAAAACAACTGAAAATTATCCAAACCAAATACTAGAAAAAAATTTAGCAAATGTAAAAAAAAGCGAATTAACTTATGATGATGCAATTGATAAACTTCAATCCTTTTTAAAAAAACCTTTACAAGATGATGTAAGAAAACTTGAAGAAGAATTTGTATTGCGTGAAATTAGTGAGGTATATGTTCCAATTTATGAGGCAAGATTGATTGGACCAAAAAAGAAAATTGCTATAATTAGAATAGATGCTGTACGCAACAAAATTCTATAGTTTTACTAGTGCTCTGAATTTATCATTACTGTGCAGTTTTGTAAATATCTGTTCTTCTTTTGCCCACGTGCGTATTATTTTTGGGTTTCTTGAAATTGCCTGTTTTAGTAATTCTAGTGCTTCTGGATATTCTTCTAATGCTGCCTTACTTCTAGATTTTGCATAAATTACATTTACATTGTCTTTGTATTTTTTTAGAATTTCATCAAACACATCTAGCGCCTTTTCGTGTCTTCCTAATTCTGCCAATTGAACACCTTTTTGAAAAAATGCATCCTGGTTGTTTGGATATTTTTTACAAATATTTTGGAAACAATTTAGCGCCTCTTCATGTTTTTTCATTTTTCCTAAAACAATGCCTTTGTAGACCATTGCGTTTGGTTTTCCTGAATCTGCAGAGATTGCTTTTTCTAATGCAATTAGCGCCTCTTCGTGCTCTTGAAGTTTGTCTAGTAATACTCCTTTGTTAAAATATGATGCAGCATATTTTGGGTTTGCCTCAATTGCCATGTCATAGCATTCTGATGCTGCTTGAATATTTCCATTTTCTGCCATCGCAATGCCTTTGTTATTCAATGCTTGAGCATCTTTTGAATTAATTTCTAACATTTTATCAAAACATGTAATTGCGTCACTGTATTTTCTTATTTTATTTAATGCAATGCCTTTGTTGAGTAATACCTCTATGTCTTCTGGATTTTGTTTTAGAATTTTATTAAATAATGATATTGCTGCTTTAGGTTGATTTTTTCCCATCATGGACATCGCATCATACTTCATATCTTCTGGATTTTTTTTTGATCCAAATAACCCCATATTTTTATCAAAATGCTATTGCTAATGAAAGTTTAGTTTAATTCAATGATTTGAATTTTTTAATTGCCTCTTTTGCCATTTCTTCCTGTTTTTTTGCAGAAGTATCTGTTGGATCTTCCGTTGCATATGCCTCTTTTTCTTTTTTCTTTTCCATGAATCACTGCACTTGGTATTTTATAAAAACCTGAAGAACTTTCTTAAAGATAACCCTTAATTTGATTCATTTTTTATTTTATTTGTTGCCTAATTCTAAAATGCGTTATCTGGCTGATAAAGTATTTGTACATCATTGGCCTAAGGACTCTCCTATTTGGCCTGATTCTTTACAACAAAAACTTGACGTCTTAATTAACAAAAATTCTAACAAAAAAGAAATTATTATTGATTCTGATATTATACAGATCCAAAATTTTAAATTTTTTTCTTTACAAAAAATTGGAATTTCTGTACCTTTTTTTAAAGAAGAGTGCACTATGATTTTTGAATCCCAATTTGAGGATGTTTTTGCTCATGTTCATATTACTATGAGGAATGATGATTTCATAGATATTTTCAATCAATTAATTTCTTGGAAGAATAGCATTAATTCATGACTGTTCTATTTTTAGAAATTTTCTGAAGCTAGAATAATTTTTTTAATATCCTCTTTGGTATGGCTAATTGATATTGCACCTAGTTTACCTGGCAAGAAAAATATCCCATCTTTAGAAATCATTTTAAAATGATATTTTTGTAACATTTCTGAATCACATTTGGAAACATCTGTTGAATTTACTATCTCTGTTACTCCATTTTTTATAAAATGTGTCATAAATAATGAGCCCTTACCTGTTACAATCACTTTACCATCAAATACTTTTTCAAGTTCTTTTCTTGCATAGTCTCCTATTGCATTAATTTTTGAATATGTTGACTTGTTTGTTTTTAAATAATTTAGTGTGGCATATCCTGATGTCATAGATGTTGGATTTGCTGAAAACGTGCCTCCACCAATGTATGCTCTTTCAGATTTCTTCTTACCTGTTGTATCTGCATGCTCCATGATTTCTTTTTTACCGCATATGACGCCAATTGCCATACCTCCCCCCGTTATTTTTCCTAAGGTTACAATGTCTGGATCTAATTTCATTGTTGGATACAAACATCCGTATCTAAATCTAAAACCTGTAACTATTTCATCTAAAATAAATAATGATTTATTTTTATGAACAAATTCTTGAATACCTTTGAGATATTCTTTTGTTGCTGGTATACATCCGCCTCCGCCTAAAACCGGTTCAATAATAACACCTGCAAGATTTTTTGAATATTTTTTTAATATTTTTAATGAACCTTCTAAATTATTATACGGTATTGAAATAATTTTTTCGTCGTTTACTGTACCACTACTTTCTGATTCTTTAAATGGCCAGTTTACACTTTTTAGTAAATCCGATGTATATCCGTGCCATCCTCCATCTATCTTTGCAATTATTTTTTTCCCTGTAACTGAACGTGCTAATCTTACTGCATACATTGTAGCTTCTGTACCTGATGTTACGTATCTGATTTTTTCTGCAACGGGAACTGCTTTTGAAATTAGTTCTGATAATTTTATTGTCTGTTCGTTTACTGTTCCATACATCCAACTTTTTTCAATTTGTTTTTTAATTGACTCTTTAACATTTTTTTGACCATGTCCTAATATCAAAGACCAG
>JADHUF010000050.1 GCA_016784625.1 Candidatus Nitrosopumilus sp.
GAAAATTTGCACAAGAAGTTGGATTAGATATGGATGAGTGGTCAGAATGCATGTTAAATGGATTACATTCACAAACAATTCTTGCAAGTAATGACGACGCAAGAAGTTTGGAATTAACTGGAACTCCTGCATTTTTTGTGATTGGTCCTGATGGAAAAACTACAAAATTATTTGGAGCACAACCTTTTGAAACATTTGAGAAAGTTTTTGAAAATGAATTAAAAAAATAGGATCTTGCGATCAATGTATGAATAGATTGTCAAAAAAAGTATAAAAATTCCCTTCCTAGTTACTTAGAACTAAGTGGTCAAGAAACCCAAGTTAGTTCATAGATGTTATTAGTATAGGGGTTTTGGGATATACAATTACTTTTTTGTTTTATCGATATCAATATTACAAATGTCTCTTAGATAGTTACGATATTTTTCATGATGAATAGTAACTCTTGACTTAATTTTACTGGAATTTATACTCAATCTGAAGCAATAACTCGTCTTGTTTTTTCTTCTCACATGAGGGGAGTGCAAAAAAATAACACTCGTAATTGATGTTTAGAATCTATGATGTTTGTTGATTTTTTATTTTCCATTGTTCAATCCACGTTGTATAATATGTCCAAAATATCCAATAATAAGCCACAAGAACTACGATTAAAATAATCATACCAACAAGAACTATAATTCCATCAGATGATTCTAACATACTACCGGCTATTGCCCCGCCAACATAATTGAGAATTATTAGTGGTATTATAACACGTAATGATTTTCTTATCATTTCCATTTGACCAATAATTACTAGCCATCCAAAAGGAATTAAGACACAAATTAGATATCCTGCCTTTTTATGATTAATTGCAAAGGGATCTCCCACACTAATTTCTAAATTATGTGAACTTAAGCATATTGAATTAAAATTTAGAAATTAAAAAAATCACCGTTTAACATTAGGAAAACAGTTCATTTTTTCCACAATACCATTACTTTCTGAAATTAAAGGATGTAATTGAGAATTGATCCTATTCAATTCATTATAAAGAGTCACAGACTTTTGATATTCATTTGTAGGAAGTGTTTTTCCCTCATACCTAGAATACTGTGAATAAATTCCATCATATTCAGATTGTAATTGAGAAATTTTAGATTGTAATGAATTGTATTTATTCTCAAGTGATTTTTGACTAACATAATATGCTTCAAGTTTACTAGGAATGCTATATCCCAAAGTATCCATTTGATAAACACCATCTTCACCAAACATCAAACGATTTTCATTATTCGTGTGCCCCAATCCAAAAGAATGTCCCATTTCATGCATTATAGTATTTGAAACACGGTCAACATCTTTCTGAACATAATTTCCATTACAATCATTATCGCCTAACGAAATATCTAATACACAATTTCGTTGATCACCATGTAGATCAACAACACAACTTGCACGTCCTTGATGGGTTTGAGATCCATGAATTTCCCAATTAATCGTCATGTGGGGAAAATCATTAGTTTCAACGAATTTAATATCGGGGTTATTTTTCTCCCAAATTGAAATTGCGTTTCTTACTGCATCTATAGGAATAGATTTGTCAGGAATATTTGGGATGGGATTAATTGAATATGTGTATAGATTGTTAGGATTAAGGGTAATTATATCAACAACTCGTCCTAATGTTGATGAAAAACCGTCATCTTTAGATTCTTGTTTTGATTCAACATCCCAACACCAAAACAAAAAACAAGATTGTTTTTTTGAATTTTTTACAGGTACAACATTTTCATTTTCAAGTTGAGCCGATTGTTTTCCTTTTTCTATTACGGAAAATTCATTTTTTCTGATATCGTTTTCAGTAATTGACGATATCATTTTTTCGTCATTTGTTTTTACAGTTGGGTTTTTGAATATTTCAGTTCCCTTTATTTCTAAATGTTGATTATAACCAAGTGGGATTTTAAATTTGAGAGTTCTGTCTGGTGGAAATCTACTTGTTTCTTCATGAAAAATTTTAACACCATCTAAAAAAGTTGTAAATCTAATGTCACTTCCATCATATAATTTTGAATCCATGTAATCTCGGTCTATGGTGACAATCAAATAATTTTGAAAAGTATTATGAGCATCAGATCTATTTGGAGTTGGAACTGGATTAAACGCATTGACTGTGATATCAATGACGGGTATTTTTGGATCATCAACAATGGCATTTACCACATGAATAGATTCAGATTCAATAAAGAATAGTTCTTTATTGATTTCAGGCTGATAGAATTCAGTTCTTTCAGGGGGGATTCCGCCACGAACTACATCAATTGTATTTCTTTGAATTGGGTTGTATGATAGTTCATTTTTTTCGGATGTACTAGTTGAAAAAACATCAATAGGAATTAACAAAACAAAGGCTATTGTGATAATTACTATTGGTTTCAACTAATTCACTCGAATTATTCCTTTTTCAACAAGATATTTAATTCCTGTAACAAATGACTCATCATCAATTTGTCCATCTGCCCACCATTTTGCATTATTTTTAATCCAATCAGGAACTTTCTCTTCTATAGTGTTGGAAGATTGTTTAGGCAAATCAGTTATTGAAACAATTTTCTCTTTAATCAAAAATCCAATTCCTTGAGTAAATGTTGCATCATCTACTTGGCCATCTGCCCACCATTGAACATTATTCTTTATCCAAGTAGGAATTTTTGGTGTAGTCTCATCTAAAATAGGTGTAGATTCCCAAATTTTGATTGGGAATTTTTCTTGGAGACAACCATTTGTAACAATTATTTCAGAATATCCTTCATTATATGAAATATTTCTAAATACGATATCAATAGATTGGGAAAATCTCTGATTGTTTCCACGAAAGTCACCGGTGTCTGCAATAGCAGAATTTGGTGTTTTTTCATTGCTAAAAGTTCTGTAATCTTGTCCCAATACAGCGTAATAACTTCGTCCATCATCCATAGTATCAGTTAGAGAGAAATTGTAGGTATATTCTTGATTAATTACAGGATTTTTTTCACCAGTAATAGAAATTATAGAATTTGATTTTTCTTTACACAGAGAGGGAGTGAAGCTTAGAAGGATATCTTCAATTTGTTTCTCGATTTCAGGTTCTTTTAATAATACATTTGAATCATAAGATGCAACAATTTTCCAAATTTCTATTCCATTAGATATATTCAAAGAAGTAAACTTTTCAATATTTACATGTCCATCACTTTTCCAATCACTCTCCCATCTTAAATCAGCATCAATTCTTTTGACATTGTTTCCATTAATCTCATAACTTTGTTCTTCATAATTGTCAATAGAAACACAATTCATTTCATCAGCATAGCTGTATGGTTGATATTTCCAAAATGAATTACACCAAACTTCTGGAGGATACATTTCAAAAAGATTAAAAATTATTCCCTGATCAGAAACATATTCCATTATTGTATTTGATGAAGTGCCGATTTTGTTTGTATTCAAGTGATAGTTAACAGATATGAATGGAGGATATGGATCAAATTTTTCAATTGTTTTTATTATTGCCCAATCAAATTTTCCTTTAGGACTTTCCAGAATCCATTCTTCTGGAACATTAATTGAAAAATTAATTTCATCATTATGCTGAATTTCTGCAAAAACAGAAACAGGAATTAACAAAGCAAAAGATAGCACGAAAAGTATTACAAATTTCATCTTCTAAACTTCATCACAGCTAAAATTGGAATTCCAACATACATCATTACATTGAGCATTATCAATGAAATTCCATATCCTAATACGGATTCATTTGAATCCATTTCAACATAATTCAAAATTGATAATGATGTTATCATCGGAGTAATTGCCAACTTTACCATCTCTCTAAACACTGGATTTTCTCTTTCATAATCTGCAATTACCGGTGAGAAGGAATAGTAAACATCATTGAATGAATTCATGAAATTTGTGCCTGATTCAGTGGATAGTAAGGAATTATCTCGCAATTCTCTCAATTTTTGAACTTCTGGAGCTAGTTCTGAACCATAAGTTGCTGTAGCTATTAGACAACCGCCGCCTTGGCTTGGTGGGGAATCTGGAATTTGTTCTATTGGTTGTTCAATTTGATTCTCAAATTCACTTTTTATTCCTTGTTCTTTTTGAGATGTGTCTGTATCTATGGTGGAAACCACTCTAATACTGTGTACACCATTTGGATATTCAATATCTAAATTTATTTCAGAGTCTGATTTTTCTTCTGATAAAATAATCGTTGTGTCATCTAGGAATACTTGTAATGGTGTAGAAATTAATGTGGTAGGAATATTCAAACTAGTACTTCCACTAACAGAATCTTCATTCACAATTATTAACAATGTATTTTCATTTTCAATAAAATTAACTGATTGGATATTGGATGATGAACTTGTACCGACAGTATGCGATTTTCCAATTTTTGTTACTTGGTAATCTTTTTCTGTAATTTCAGAAGTTTCTTTTGTGTTTAATACAAATGTATGTTCAAATAACTTACCTTCTGTGGGTGTGTTACTAGTAATAGTAAAAATAAATTCTTGACTTTTTTGATATCCTTGTTTTATTGCAACAATATGAATTTCTGTGTTTACATCTCTACTTGGAGCATACCAATCAATTGAAATCGTTTGGGGGTTATCAAATACATCTATTTGATAGGATGCTAAAACTTCAGCATTTAATATTTCTTCAATTTGTAAAATAGATGGAATTTCTAACTTGTTATTTGATTCATCAGATATTGTTACAACAAAATTTGTTGGAGGTGGAGGCGCCACACCAAATGCTGTGTTGACAAAAAGCCCAATTGACAAAATAAGTATTAAGAGAAATCTCATGACTTAAGGCCTTCCAATTTGTCCAGCTGCCCATCCTTTTGGAATATTGTGTAATATGAAGAGTTCATCGATGTCATTTTTTGGGATACTAGAGTTTTCAACTAGATAATCATAAAAATCCTTGAAATATTTGATATGTCGTTTATCTTCTGAATCGTGAGTCGGATAATGTCTTTGATGATAATCAAAACCTTTAATCAAATTCCAAACTTGACCTATGCTCAATGAAATATTTTCACCATCATTTTCATTATCATACATATCCCAAAGTAAGGTTGCTATAGAATATTCTTCATCTAGCCAGATTAACTTTCCATCACGATAATACTGAATCTCGTCAGAATTAGGTGCGTAAATGTTCGATTCAAGATCAATATGGTGGTATTCACCTGATCCAGAGAGATTTTCACGATGTTTTATTGCTGCAGGTAGAAAACTTCCAACCCCTTCAACCCAGCTATCTGCTGTAGATTCATTATTAAAACCACAATGGTTACATCCATTTTCACCCTTTGGGGATGTATCATACCCCGTCATTTTGTAATATGTGTAATCTTGAACATAGTGTGTGTATTCCATACCAAAAGCATCAAATCCCGTAGTTTTGTAAATGTTAATTCTTGGTTGATACTTACTAGATACTTTTCCTGTTTCAGAATCCCAATCCGTAGACCAATACCAGAAACCATCGTCCTTGAACAAAAAGATATTGATTATTGGAGGCCTTTCACCTAAATTTTTACTATAAAATTCAACAATTTTTGTTTGGGTGTCGAATCCTTTAGTGATTATATGTGAATTCGTTTTATCATATGGCAAGAATTTGTCAAGATTTATACTAAAATTATTTATTGATTTAGTTTTATCTATTTGAAGCACTTTAGAATATGAAGTAATAATTTTTCCTTCTGCACTCGGATTTTCATATTTATCAGGATTGTATTTATTACCATCAATAAAACTAAACGATTTTCCATCAGTCATTTCAAACCAGAGTTTATACTCAACATTAGGATCAAATTTTATATTATTAAATTCAAAATTTCCTTTTGAATTTGTATAGTCAGTTTGGTAATTTTCTCCAACTTTTAAAATGGTTTTTAACCCAGATAAATCATTATGAGAGAAAAATCCTCCATAGTGTACATTACCGCTAATACTTGTTGTTTCCGGGATTATTGTTGTTACATTAATTTGTGTAGAATCGGATATGCTAAAATTTGAAGATAAAGATGTGACAACATATTTTCCATCAGACAATGTATTTGATAAAAATAATATAATTGAATATGAGCCATCATTATTTACAGAAACAACTTTAGAAGATACAACTTGACCTGAATTTGATTTAACATTTATACTAATTCTGTCTCCGGGAGTACCAGTTCCATAAACCGTCACCGCATCTCCTGGTTCAAACTCAGTAGTTCCAGTAAAAACAGATAATGTTGGTTTTTCTATTGTAATCTTATATCCATCAGAGATTGCTGTTTCAAAGATTTGATTTCCAGTATAGAATGCAAAAACTGTAATGGCTGATGAGCTTACATATTTGGCATCCCAATTTACATTGAATCTACCCGAAGAATCAGTATATCCCTGATCAAGAATTATAGAATTTCCATCAATTTCTGTGCCTATTCCAATGGGTTGACTTGTAATTGAATCCCCATTTGCAGTCAAAAGTTGACCTGTAAATGAAACTGGCTTACCGATAATTACAGAATCTGAAGGTCTATTCAAAGTAATTTTTGTCTCAAAAGTATCTGGCTCTGATTGAATAAAGGAAACCCAAACAACATTGTGTCGCTTGTCAATTGGAGATTCGGCTGAAATAGAATAATCTCCAAATTGTACATTTGTTGATTCACTCCAAGTGAAAAGATTTATGTTAAAAGATCCAGATGAATCCACTTTAATTATTTCTTGAGTGATTGTATTTTTATTAGAACCAACTAATTTAATTTCAATCTCTTCTCCAGGTGTTGCAGTTCCATAAACAAATAATTCTTCACCGTCTTCAAAAATTGATTTATCTGTATTTATTGAAATATCTTGTAGTTCTATTTCTGGTGTAACATAAACACTGTATGTTGCACTTTTTACTTTAGTTATTTCAACATCTCCTTCAAATATAGCATAGAAATCATAAGAACCTCTATCTCTTTGTATGGATTTCCATGGTGCAGAAAATTTTCCATTTTGATCAGTAGTTATTGAATCAAAAGTTTCATCTTTACTCAAATTAATATCGTCTTTAATGTAAATTGTTTTTCCAGATAATGGTAATCCTTCACTAGTTAATTGTCCTGAAAATGTTATCATTGTATCTTCATTCACTCTATTTGGAAGTGGTGTAAGATACAAATCGGGTTGTAATGTTATGATTACATTACGAATTTCACTAGTGGTTGATGAATATTGTGAATCTCCTTCAAACTCTACATACCAACGATATGTATTGTAAGTGTGACCTACCTTCCAATGAAATTTAAATTCACCATTAGAATTAGTAGTAGATTCTAAAACTATTTCGTTAGTGTTATCACTTACAAGATTGATTCTTTTGAATGATATGGAATTTCCTGATTCAGACACTAGTCTGCCTGAAAGTACTACTATATCGTCACGCTCGATATTAGTAGGTAGAGAGTTAAGACTTAGAATTGACGAGACCAGTTTTGGTTTTGTTGATAAAGTAACTTCTAGTTGACGTGAATTACTAGATGATTTTTTGTATTGTGAGTCTCCTTCAAACTCTGCAAAAACAGTATAATTTCCTACATCATTTTCTCTAAAGTTATCTAATTCAACAGTGTACCGTCCACTAG
>JADHUF010000051.1 GCA_016784625.1 Candidatus Nitrosopumilus sp.
AGCTGTTTTTCTCTTTGGAGCAGCTCTACGTTTAGCTGTTTTTCTCTTTGGAGCAGCTCTACGTTTAGCTGTTTTTCTCTTTGGAGCAGCTCTACGTTTAGCTGTTTTTCTCTTTGTTGATTTTCTTACAATACTTTTTTTAATAATTTTTAATTCGTTTAATTCTCCTTGAATTCTTTTGATCTCTGCACGCACATTTTCTTTGAATGCATCATTGTTTGTTTCTGCTGACATTTCTTATCGTTTCACTTTTTTTGTATGATTTAAGACTTCGTAGTTAGAGTAGATTGACTAAATTATTACTAGAAATTCAAAAATTGTAATGATTCTATACTTTGTATAAAAGATGTTTTAAATTCCATAAGGGCCATTATATATTCATTTTTTATCCCTGATGAGATTAGGTGTTCTTATTGTCAAATAAGACTAAGAGTAAAACCTAAAACAAAAAAGAGATATTTAAGACATGGGTGTAAATTACAGTAAATTATGTATGAAAAAATTTTAGTCCCTCATGCCGGTACTCCTGCAGGAGATAAAGCACTCAGACATGCAGTACATATTGCAAAATTTGAATCATCTGAAATTTTGATTTTACATATAACTGAGGCTTTACAAAGACCCCCAATGTTTGCATTATCTGGAACAGAAAGTAAAGTACTATTAAATGAATTTAAAAAAGCTGCAAAACAATCTGTAATCAATAGAGCAAAAGAAATGGAGAAAAAAATTCAACATTATAAATCACAAAATATCAATATCAAATACAAAGTTGTAACAGGATATGCTGATGAAGTAATAACAAAGTATGTTAAAACTCATAAATTTGATCTTATCATTATGGCAAAAAGAAAAAAACTATCGGGAGTTAAGAGACTTTTGTCACTTGGGAGTGTTTCAAGAAAAATTGTTGAAATTGGGAAATGTCCAGTTTTACTAATTGATGCTTGACTTGTCCCAAAAGTGATCTTTAGAATAAAAGAATTAATTTTTATACAATATATGGGCTCATAAAAGCTCTTGAAATTTGAAAATATACTTGTGATATTTATCACTCTTGAACATACTGAGCATACTTATGATGTCGCATTTGAGTTGGCAAAAAAATTTAACTCAAAAATTACATTTCTAAAATGCGTAATAGAGTCTCATCCAACATTTGGGTTCTTTCGTACAAAAAAAGAAAAGGAATCTCACAAAAAAGAATTACAGGAGGCAGAAAAATCACTACATGAAATAGAAGATCTTGCAAAAAAGTTTGATGTATCAATTAACACTCTAGTTGAATCAGTTGAGTCTTTTCCAGATTTCCTAGTTTCATATGTTGAGGAAAACCATCCTGATCTTTTAATCATCGATTCTCATAGTCTTGATGAAGTAGAACATCAAGATCACAAAGTAACAATACATAAAATATTTCAAGAAATTTCTTGTCCATTATTAACACTAAAATAATTAAAAATGTCTTGAACTAATACAGAGATCTTTTGATGGTTAAGTTTTCATTTAACAATAAACAACTATTCATTTTTTGGTTTGAATCTATCTTTGTAAAATAAACCAAAACTTGCCATAAATGCAATAATCATAGCAATTCCTGAAATATACGCATAACTAAATCCAATTACAGAATGATTTTCTTCATAATAATTAGAGATAAAATAAGTAATGACAAGAAGAATAATACCAACTATTGTGAGTTTTTGATGGTTTTGTAACAATTTACTCATATTATTTTACATCTAAAATATCGAGCACCTTATCTATTTTTTTATCAATCTTACTAACATGGGCATCATCTGAACTATTGTTATCTGAATTATCTTTTTGAATAGAGTTATCTTCTCCATCTTTTCTCTCATTGCGATATTCTAACTTCAACCAAATTGGTGTGATGATTGTAGTAGCAGCTACCATGATTACAATTGTAGAATATACATCACTAGTTAGAACTCCTGAAGAAATTCCAACTCCTGCAACAATTAATCCAACTTCTCCTCTTGAAATCATACCTATTCCTACTCGCATTCCTTGACGCTTGTTTTTTAGGAATAACCATGCAGGTAATCCGCAACCAAAGTATTTTGTTACTACTGCAATTGCTATTACAACTCCACTTAACAAAAGGATTTCAAGATTCACTGCTCTAAAATCTACCTGAGCTCCAATTATTGCAAAGAATAATGGTGCAAAGATTAATCCAATCATGCCAATGTAGTGTTCAATTTTATCAAGTACTTTGGATGTGGATAACGCCATACCTACTGCAAATGCTCCTACAATTGGTGATAACCCTATGGTGCCAGCTATCGCAGCAGCTCCAAAAAACGAGGCAGTTACCATGCCTTCTACACTTCCTTTAGCTTTCCATAATCTGGGTGTAATTATTTTTGGAATAACTACTACTGATGCAATTAGCATAATTCCAAAGAATCCTAAGATCTTTAGTATGGTTATTGTTACATCCATGATGTTCACCTGGTCTATTCCACCTTCACCTGTCGCAAGTGATGACACTACCGAAAGAATTGCAATTGCAAGAATATCATCCACTACTGCAGCACCTATGATTAACCGAGCTTCAGCTGTTTTGAGTTTACCAAATTCACTTAACACTTGAACTGAGATTGCAATACTGGTGGCTGTCAGGGCAGTTGCAATCATCATTGATTGTAATGCATCAAACCCAAACATTTGAAACACCACTAATCCTGCAAAGAACGGAACGACTACTCCTAATGTTCCGACTGTAAATGATGCTTTTCCTCCTCGCAAGAATTCTCTTGGTGTCATTTCAAGTCCAGCTATAAACAAAATTACAATGGCGCCAATTTCGCCAAGAACTTTAATTTCACTACCAATTGTAAGAAGTGGTTTCTCATCAAACACTAAAAGAGATCCTAGTGCAAATGGTCCAATGATCATTCCAGCTAACAACTCTCCTAACACTATTGGAAGCTTAAATCTCGAGAAGAGTTCTGCCATAAGTTTTGCAGCAACGAGTAGAACCCCTACTCCAATGATTATCTCAATAAAATTTCCCTCTGCTGTCATTTTTCTAAATCCTTTTTGATGTGGGGTAATGTAAATAACATGATGATTGTGCCAACGAGAGTAATTCTAATTATTGATATTGTTTTCTGCATTTTAGTTACTCCCAATTCCGACTATGCTTGAGGTTATTTAAGGCAATATCGTGTTGGAAATTATTTTATTGTTAAACTAAGCTATTTTTTTAGAGTTTACAAAAACCCCTTTCTTGGAAATTACTCGTCCTATCTCCTGACTTGAAATTTTATGTTTTTTAAATATTGATTTAATTTTTGTAACCTGATCTTTTGGTGCAATCACACAAAATCCCACTCCCATATTAAATGTCTTGTACATTTCTTCTTCTTTTACTCCTTGTTCTTGAATTAGTCTCATAATGGCCGGTATTTTTGGCAATGCATCAATTTCATATCCAATCTTTTTTAGTCGTAATAGTTTTGTAAATGATCCTCCTGTGATATGTGCTAAACCATGTATTGTACATTTCTGATTTGCCTCTAAAACTGGTTTTACATAAATTTCTGTTGGAGCAAGTAAAGCATTTCCTAATTTTCCCGCTCCTTTGATGTTGTCTTTTACTGAATATTTTTTCAATAATGCTTTTCTTGCAAGTGTATAACCATTTGAATGAATTCCTGAACTTTTTGCACCAATTATTACATCCCCTACTTTTATTTTATTTCCTAGAACCATCTCTTTTTTTGAAACTAGTCCTAAAACCATTCCAGCTAAATCAAATGAAAATCCCTTACCTGCAAATAAATCTGGCATAATTGCAGTCTCTCCACCTACAATTGGCACTGCTGCTTTTTTTGCACCTTTAACTAGTCCTTCAACAATTTTTTTAAATAATTTTTCATCATTTTTGTTTGCAGCAATATAATCTACAAATGAGATTGGTGTTGCACCAATGCATATTATATCATTAACATTCATTGCGATACAATCAATTCCTATGGTATCGTATTTTTTCATCATATTTGCAATTACTACTTTGGTTCCAACACCGTCTGTATGTGTGGCTAGTAATTTTCCTCCTGGAATTTCTACAATTCCTGCATAGTGTCCAAACCCATGAGCCATCTTTGCTTTTTTCTGTATGTTATGCGTAGATGCAATTAATTTGCCAATTGCTACTTGACTTTGTTTAATTTTAGAGATGTCTACACCTGCTTTTTTGTAGGTTAAAGCCATAGTTTGATGCGTATTTGCTGTGAATAAAAGAATTTGCCTGTTGTTTAGATCACATGTACATTCCAGATATCTCTTCTCTGTGCTCTTCGTATTTTTTAGATAATTCACTAAATTCTGAACTAATTTTTTCTTTATTTTCTTCAAGTTCTGTTGTATTGATATCCATTTCATAGAATCGATTTAGTGCTCCAATTAGTGTAATTACTGCTGCAGAATCGGTTCCTCCCTTGTTTGCTTTAACCAACAAAGTCACACCTTGAATTTCTCTTACTAGGCATTCATTTAGTATTCCTCCTGGCATTCCAGTGATGAATCCTTGAGGAATCATACTAATGTTTTTGTCTGCCATTGTTCTTATCAAATCTTCTTCAGCTGCACAATATGTTTTCTCATCATGTTCATCACTTGCAACTCCATCTAAAATTACAATCTCTTTAGAACCTTTTTTTTCTGCCCAATCTAAAATTTCTGATACTAGACAGTATAGTCCTTCAAGCTTTAGTGTTATCTCACAAATTATTGCACAAATTGTCCCCTTTTGATTTGCATAAAATCTAAACGGATGTCGTAACCTTCCTTTCATGAAAACTGTTGATGGAGGAAGATACTTTGATCTCATTACTGCGATCTCTTTCATCTCTAATTTTTCTATCATGTGATTAATTGCAACAGGACCTACAAGTCCTGCTCCAACAAATCCTGCAAAAATTATTGGACTCTTTAATTCTACTTTTTTTATTTCAAAGACTTCAGCTTCAGGAAATTCTTTTTGCACGGTGTACGTAGATTTTTTCTGTTTAAATTCCTTTATGGATAAAGAGATCTAACATAACTCGTCCCTTGTCTGTAATTGTGTAAATTACATTTGCTCCTACTGGTTCTTTTTTGATAAAGTTGTAATCCACACACAAATGTAGATAATTTAGAAATGATTTTTTCATTCTTATTTTTGATTTTGAATATAAATTTGAAAATGTCATGGGGTTTCCTCTAAGTTGATACAATAATTTCAGCAAAGATAGTGTGCTGTAGTCTTTTGTTCTTGCTTTTACTGCATCTAGTATCTGTTCGTCTCTTTTTATGATAAAATCCCCAAATTGGTCTGCTACTTCTAGTGGTACATATGTTAGTCTTGTTCGCATCATACTGTATGGTACGGTATATTACCTTATTAGTCTTTGACTTGAGTTTTATTGATCTTCCCAGCTGGTTTTTTTACACCTAAATTTTGTGATTTTGAGCTGATCCTGATTCATTTATGCATGTTTTTTAGCGTTAGCTTGAATTGTTAGAATTGTGAAATTATAGTGAATTATCTCCTTTAAACAACCACAATCTGAAAGTTCTTTGTGGAAGTAGTAGTAAGTGCAGTACTAATTATAGTTGGATTAGTGATGCTATGCTTTGGTGGTAATTGGCTAGTTAGCGGTGGTGTTGCTATTGCAAAGAAATTCCGAATAAGTAATCTTGTAATAGGAATGACTATTGTGGCATATGGTACTTCAACTCCTGAATTAGCAGCTAGTATTGCAGCTGCTGGAGAACACAGTACCATTATTTTAGGAAATATTATTGGAAGTAATATTGCAAACGTTGGAATGGTAATTGGTATTGCTGCAATTCTTGTTCCACTTGCAGTAAAAAAATCTGCATTGAAAAAAGAAATTCCAATAATGTTAGGAGTTTCATTTTTACTTGTCTTTCTTTCATTTGATGGTGAAATTTCCCAAAATGATGGAATATTATTACTTGCTGGATTAGGAATCTTTGGATTTTATACTATCAAAGATGCAATAAAACACAGAGAAAAAAATAATGATGATACTCCACAAAGTAAAAACAATCTTCATCTAAAATCTATTGGGTTAATTGGATTAGGAATTGTACTTTTGTATGTTGGTGCAATTCTTACAGTCGATAATGCTGTAATTTTAGCTAAAGAATTTGGTTTGTCTGAAAAAATAATTGGATTAACAGTAATTGCAATTGGAACATCTCTTCCAGAATTAATTACATCGATTATTGCAATTAGAAAAGGTCATGCAGATATTGGTATTGGAAATATTATTGGAAGTAATATCTATAATATTTTGATGATAATGGGTGTTGGTGCAGCCCTTGGAGGTATAGTAATTTCATCTGATGTTTATGTTGATTATGCGATAATGATTATCTTTAGTCTTTCATTATTAATTGCCATTAAAACTGGAATTATTAATAGAACAATGGGTATTTGTTTGACTATTGGCTATATTGCATATTTGATAGTCACATTTTTCAAGTAATTTGTGCCTAAATTTGGCTTTTAGATGGACGTTACTGTAATATTTTCAGCCTTTATTGATGGTGCAATGGATGGTAAAGATGCCCATTGAATTATATTTTTTTGATCATTCCCAATACTTGAAATATTTTTTAGCATTGTTGGAAGGTTGTGAACTATTCTTATTGATTTTCCAGGTCCCTTTATCTCTCCATTTTCAATAATTCTTATTCCACTTCTTGCTGTACATGAAAAATCCCCTTGAATTGGATTAACTGCATATGTGTACCATAATCTTCCTACTAGTAATCCATGCTTTGTATCTTTTATCATGTCTTCTTGAGATGTATCCCCTGGGGTCATTTTGAGATTATGGGGTGCAGAAATTGGAATTGGTTCTGAGCTTCTTCCCAAAGATGAATCTAATCTTGCACCGTTACCTGTTGATTTTACTCCTTCTTTATAACTATCAAAGAGATTTGAAAAAGTATTCTTAAAAATTCCTTTCTCTATTAACGCTCTTCTCTGAGTTTCTACTCCTTCATCATCTACTGATTTTGTTCCAATCCCTTCTGGAATATGTGGCTCATCAATTAAGCTGAGTTCTTTTACTGCTATCTCTTTTTCAATATTATTTGAAAAACAACTTCGCTTTTCTGAAACTGTTTTAAAATTAAAATTTGATGCAACAACAAACGCTAATAATTCTCCTACTGAATATGGTTCAAAAATTATTGAATATGTATCTGAATTAATTTTTTGTGGATTAATTGATTTTATACACATTACTTTAGCATCAGTTCCTACTTGTTCTGCAGAAAAATTTGCCAAAGTTCTACCACTTGCATGTCCAATTCCTGATACTGGTAAGTTTCCATATTCAGATTCTGCATTAATGATTGCTGAAATGTATGTGCCTTTATCATTTAGATTTAATCCATTAGAATTTCTTATCTCAAAGTTTTCTGAAACTATGTTTAATGATCCTGTAATCGTGTTTACCTTATCATTACTTGCTGAATTTATCATATTTTGTGCGATATCCATTGCTTCTGCGCCGGAAATCTTTGCTAGTTTTTCATCAAATGCTCCATCCAGTTGCTTTGGAGTTACATCATATGGTAATCCTCCCCAAAAATCCCTGGC
>JADHUF010000004.1 GCA_016784625.1 Candidatus Nitrosopumilus sp.
CAATATTAACCAGAAAAGAGTAATTTATTCAGAACTTGGAAAACATTTTGAAAGTTTTAGAATTAGGAAGTCATGAAGAAAAAATCAAAATTTTAGAAACTTTAGATTGTACAGATAATCCAAAGATTTTAGAAAAAATAATTTCAAAATTAGATGATGAAAATATTCAAGTTAGAGGAGAAGTATTTAGTTCACTTGTATTAAATGAAAATAAAATTTCAGATTTCTTGATTAAAAGTTTAATTTCTGTAAATAAGAATATCAGAGGTTTTGCATCATTAGTATTAGCAAATAGAAATGAAACAATCGCAATTCCAGAAATCACAAAACTTGTAAAAGATGAACATTCTATGGTTAGAGCATGTGCAATTGGAGCACTAGGACATCTTAAAGCTCACAATGCCAAAGAAATTTTTCTTGAATCTTTGTTAGATTCTAATTTGGAAGTGAGAAAAAGTGCTATTCAAGCAATTATTGATCTAAATATCACAATTTCAGAAGATCAAATAAAAGAAATCATTAAAGAAAAAGATCCTGAGATAGAAAAATTACTTTTTCAATTGAAAAAAATTAGTGGACCGGAAGGGATTTGAACCCTTGATCCGATGCATGCCATGCACCTATCCTACCAGACTAGACGACCGGCCCAATTATCAGAATTCTGATTGTATAACACTTTCTAAATTGGGTATTAACGTTTAGCGATTTAATTGAAATTAGTGTTATGAAATTAACACAATATATTTAACCGTGAGTATGTTGATGGGATTGTTATGGTAGTAGATAACAAAGCCACTATTACATATGTGCAATTATTAAAAGAGGATCTTGTAATTATTAGATTAGTTCCAAATGATGGTCCAGTTCCAGACTTTCAAGCAGGCCAGTTCATTACATTAGGATTACCAAATCCTGTAGAAGGTGGAAAGATTGTTAGACGAGCATATTCAATTGCATCTCACCCAGAAAATAAAGACTACATCGAGCTTGTAATTAGATGGGTTAGAAAGCCACTTCCAGGTAGATTAACCACACAATTGTTTAATGCAAAAGAAGGAGATGAAATTCTTTGGTTAAAACCTACAGGTAAAGCATTAATGATTAATGAGGAACTTGCAAATGGAGAAAAAGATAACAGAAGAATTGTTTGTATAGGAGGAGGTACAGGTCTTGCACCATTTGTCAGTTATGCACAACACTTTCACGATACTGGTGATAAACGAGAAATCATAGTTTTACATGGTGCTAGTTATGTTGATGAGTTAAGTTACAAAGATTTGCTATCCTCTCTTGAAAATGAGAGTATTGCTAGAGGTAAAGATGAGTGGAACTTTAAGTACAGAGCTGCAATCAGTAGACCTCAAGAATGGTTTAACAGATCATGGTCAGGTCAAGTTGGAAGAGTTGAAACATTCCTAAGACCTAGAGATAATGGAATGTCAGCCCTAGAAGAATTAGTAGGTGAAAAAATTACCAAAGATAACACAATATTCTATATTTGTGGTTGGCAAGGAACAATAGATGGTGCAATGGACTTTTTAAAACCAAAAGACTTTGTCACAGAACATAACAAACGTGAAGATGGAAGCTTTGAAGTCAAATACGAATCATACGGATAGAATTTTTTTAAAAAAGAATAATTTTTTGAAAATCAATCATTGAAATATGAGATTTATCTGGGGAATGTAATTGATTACGGCACTATATCTTGCGCATCTAAATCCAGTAACGGATGCACATGTTGAAATTATTTCAGAATTAAAAAAAGAAGCTGATATTGTTAAAGTCATGCCTGTAGTTTTCAAAGATGGGGATAAAGAGATTAACAGTAAAAGTTTTCCATTTAATTTTGAAACTAGAAAAAAAATGTTAATGTCAGTATTTGGAGATTCGATTCAGATTACTGATGACTATGCATTTTATTCTCCATTTAAAAAATACTTACCACCATTGGTGAGACGTAGATCATGGAAACTTAGAAAACAAATTCTAAGTGGAGTAGAGGGAGACTTTTTTTCTTATACGGGGGATAAAGCTGAAGGATACATGCTAAAAATATACAGATTAAAACCAAAGATAGGAGAAAGAAAATCAATTTCTGCATCATCTGTTAAAGAAAAATTGTTTGATGCCGCACTTGGAAATGAATCTACATGGAAGGAAGATGTCCCAGAAAGCATAGCCAAAATAATAGAAGATGATTGGAAAACAGTAGAGAAATTTGCAAATATGGATGATATGACTACAAGAGTTGCAGGAATGAAATTTCCTAAAGAAGGTTATAGTTAAAGTAAAAAGTGATAAAAGATACTAATTGAAAATAGATTAATACACATCCAGTAAAATTTTCATATGAAACTTCCACTTTCAAAATATGTCTGGTTTGATGGAAAGTATGTTATAACAGAAAAGGCTCAAGTTCCAATTACTACCCATGCAATTCATTATGGAACATCAATCTTTGAAGGAATTAGAGCATATTGGAATGGAAAAAATTTGCATGTGTTTAGACTAGATGAACATGTAAATCGATTTAGAAGATCAGGAAAGTTTTACGATATTTCACTTAATTTTTCTGATAAAGTTATCACTAATGCAATTACAGGTATTTGTAAAAAAAACAAGATCAAGAAATCATGTTACATAAGACCATTTTATTTTGTAGGAGATTATGGAATAAATCTACATGTAACTGAAAAGGCTCCAACAAATGTTGCAATTTTTACATTTGTTTTTGGAGATTTATTTAACAAAAATGGAATTTCAGCAGGGGTTGTCTCTTGGAGAAAATTCTCAGATATGGCTACACCTTCCCAAGCAAAAATGGGAGGGAATTATCTAAATTCAATTATTGCAACACAAGAAGCAAAAAGAAATGGTGTTGATGAGGCAATTTTGCTTGATCATAATGGAAATGTTAGTGAAGCACCAGGAGAAAATATCTTTATTGTGAAAAATGGGCAATTGATAACACCATCACTAGCATCATCAACACTTGAAGGAATTACTCGTGATTCAGTAATCAAAATTGCAAAAGATTTGGATATTGATGTTGTTGAAAGATATGTTTCAAGAAGTGAATTAGTCATATCTGATGAGATTTTTCTAACAGGAACAGCAGCTGAAATCACACCCATTATATCAATGGATTCAAAAAAGATAGGTAATGGTAAACCAGGAATAATAACAAAAAAAATGATGCAAGAGTACACAGACATAGTAATGAACAAAAATGATAACTATTCTCATTGGTTAACTTCGGTGTATTAGATGAAAATTGTTCAAATTGGAATTGGTGGATGGGGCAAACACCATGCCAGAGTTTTAAATGAATTAGGTGTACTTTCTGCTATTTGTGATACAGATCCTCAAAGAAGTAAAGAATATGGAGAAAAATATTCTGTAAATCATTATGAATCGTTAGATGATCTACTTAGTTCAGAAGAATTTGATGCCGCATTTGTAATAACACCTACAGTAACTCACATAGAAATTGCAACAAAGTTGTTAGAAGCAAAAAAACATATTTTTATAGAAAAACCAATGACGTACAAATCTGAAGATGGTGAAAAATTGGCTAAACTTGCAGAGAAAAATAAAGTAATTCTCACTTGTGGATACATTGAGCGTTTTAATCCTGTAGTAAATGTTGTAAAAAAATTTGTTAAAGAAAAGGAATTTGGGGATTTGTTAATGTTAGAATTTCACCGTGAAAATAGAATGCCTCTCCATATCAAAGATGTTGGAATAATTCATGATACTTCAGTACATGATATTGATACTGCAAATTGGTTGTTTGATGATATGCCACATGTAATATTTGCCAGAGCAGGTAAAATAAAACACGAACATGAAGATTTTGCAAGCATTATGCTTGGATACAAAAATGATAAAGTTGCAGTAATTTCATCAAACTGGGTTACACCAAAAAAAGTCAGAACGTTTAGTGCAGTTTGTACAGATGCAATAATTTCATCAGATTTCATCACTCAAAAAATCATCATAGAGAAAAATGATGAATCTGAAACTATTCAAAATGAAAATCAAGAACCATTAAAGATCGAAATTCAGAGCTTTCTTGGAGTAATTGAGGGTAAAAATGAACAAGTTGTCAAAGCGCAAGAAGCAGTCAATGTAACAAAGATTGCAGAAGCTGCACTTTTATCTAGTCAAAAAGGAATTCCAATCTATCTAGATCTAAAATGAATAAAACAATGATAGATATTTTGGCATGTCCAATTGACAAAAATCATCCTTTAGAATTATTTGAAATTAAAGAAAAAGATAACATAGTATCTGAAGGAGTATTATTTTGCTCAAAATGCTCTAGATTCTATCCAATTATTGAAGAAATTCCAATAATGCTTCCTGATGAATTAAGAGACAAAAAACAAGAAATAGAATTTCTAAAAACTAACAAAGACAAATTACCTGAAAAAATCATTGCAAAGGCAAACCCATGGCATTTGTAAAATAATGGTTACAAATTTTATTTCTGAAAAAGCAAAAATTGGTCAGAATGTACAGATTTGGCATTTTTCATACGTTGGGGATGATGTAGAAATTGGAGACAATGTAAAGATTGGCTCTCTTGCACATATTGATTACAATGTAAAGATTGGAGAAAATACAAAGATAGAAGGTCAAGCATACATATCGCCATTATCTAGAATTGGAAAAAATGTATTCATAGGTCCAGCAGCAGTATTAACAAATGATCCCTATCCAATGTGTAATAAAATGATAGGTGTTACAATTGAAGACAATGCAATAATTAATGCGCGTGCAGTGATCAAAGCAGGTGTTACAATAGGAAAGAACAGTGTTGTTGCAATGGGGGCAGTTGTGATAAGAGATGTTCCTGAAAATTCTGTAGTCATTGGTTCTCCAGCTACAATCAGATACACTAGAGAAGAATATGATAAAAAACAAAGAGAATGGAAAGAAAGTTAAGATTTTATCTCTTTTCTAAAAATCCAGTTTTTTAATTTAGATAAAATTAAAATCCATAATACAACTAGAAGGATTGCAACTATTGCTTTAATCACAGACCCAATAAGCCAATCAAATTCACCAAATCCAGAAATAGAAAAAGGGCCCAATATTGTGACAGCAATTCCACCGCCAACAAGTATCAAAATCCACATTCCAAACAAAAATCCAAAAAGACTAGACTTCAAAGTGAAACTCCCATCATAAATGCAGTAATTATAGCCAAAATTCCTGAAAATATAGCAAGTTTGAAGATTGCAGACCCCACCTGATTTTCAGATAACGATCCTCCTGCAAGAATTAGTCTTACTAGAGTAATAGGTGCCGTTTTGTCATTAGTGGCCTTTAGTCTAAAATCATCAGTATGTTCTACAGGTTTTTTCATAATTAGACTAGATCGTCTTCGTTTTACGCTTGATAAAAACAAAAATGAGTTGATAACAGCAGGCAATAATGCAACTGCAGCTATAATTTCTACATTACCTACAATTGCAATTGCACCATACATTGCACCTAAGGTAAGAGCACCTGAATCACCTGGAAATATTTTACTTGGAATTTTATGATATTTGTAAAAAGCTAATGAAACAAATCCTAATGGTAGACTAACTATTGCAATTTCATAATTTTGTAATATAAACAAACATATCGATAATGAGAAACTTGCAATCACCATAAAACCACTGGCAATTCCATTTAGAACATCAATAGAATTAATTGTATTTCCAGTAATTGGAATCATAAAAATTATCAATGCCAAATATAATATTGGAATTTGTACTGTTCCAAATAATGGAAAAGTAAGATCAGAATCATATGCTCCAAGTAAGATAATTGGAATTGCCGCGAATCCAAGTGCTACAGGTTTGAACCAAGCTCCCTTTACTTGTCTATCATCAACATATCCAATTACAAAAGCTGTAAATGTAGTAATAATTATTGCAAGAATTTCATTTAGTTGTAAAAATGCATACAAAATAATTTCAGATGCAATAATTCCTACAATTATAGATGGTCCTCCAGGTCTTGGAATCATTACGTCCTCTTTTTTGTTCACATCTTTGACTGTAAGATTTCTTTTTTCTAAAATTTTGATTAATGGTGGAGTCATAAAAAATACAACAAAGAATGCAACAAGACAAGAAACTATTGCTGGAATAATTAATTCAATCAATATCTAACCTTTCGTAATTCTGATTTGATATTATCTGCAATAGTTGAACCAATTTTATCAATTTCTGCTAATTTGTTTACTGGAATTTTTGCCAAATCATCTAGATTTTTTATTCCGTGTTTGTAAAGGATTCTAGATCTAACTCTTCCAATTCCTTTAACTTGGACTAGATCAAGTAATTCCTCACGAATTCCATAAACAACTCTTTTTCTTAGATTATCAAGTTCTTCAAGTAAATCTGCCCTCTCAACGTGCTTGGAAATCTCTCTGAGACAGTATGAAAGCCAATTTGCCGTTTCTGTCATCCTATGCATGTCTCCAGACTCTATTCCAAGGCTATCAGAGAGGGACAATTCAGAAGATTCTGTAATCCATGCCTGTAAAGCTAAAAGACTCCTTGAGCAATCATATTCTGAAATTGGTTCTAGTAATTCTGAAGAATTATTTTCTATCATAAGACTGGCAGATTCATAATCCTTGTTACGAAGTGAGAATTTAGGAAAAAATTCCTCACAATTTGAGATTAAATGTAAGAATCCAAATGTATGTTTTCTATCTTGGGATACATTTTCTATAGTATCTCTAAAGTGTGTTGCAGTTAATGGATCAATATACAACATTGATGTCTTTTTTCCAAATTCAGTAGCAGCATATCTTTCACCTTTTTTAATTATCAAATATGCACTAGAAAGAAAACGTAATGAGATGTCAATTGCAAATTTTATTGTAGGTTTTCTTGATTGTAATCCACCTAATGTTTGTAAGAAAAATTCTAAAATCTCATCTTTTTTTATTCCAGGATGTGTAACAATTACACTAAGTATATGAGTACGCAAAGATTTATCATCAGTAATCTTTGAAATAATTGGTTCTGGTTCTCCATTAATATAATAATCAATTAAATCTTCAGTGTTTCCATTTCCAACAATTATGGATTCTCCAAAATCATCATACTGTGGTCTTCCAGCTCTGCCACAAAGTTGTTTGTATTCTAAGATGCTAATTGGTCTATTTGCTCCAACTTTTGCATTGTATCGATTAATATTTGAAATTACAACTCGTCTAGCTGGAAGATTAACTCCTGCAGCTAAGGTTGGAGTAGATGATAATAGTTTGATTGTTCCTTTACGAAATTCTGCTTCTATTGTTTCTCTGCACTTTTGATTTAATCCAGCATGATGAAATGCAACTCCTTTTTTTACAAGAATTGCTAATGTCTTTACTAATTCGGTATGTTCATTTTCTGCTAGAATTTTTTTTGAAGTCTTTTCTAATTCGCTTAACTCTTTTTTTTCCAAAATCTGAGATATAACATCTGCAGCTTTTGTTGCAAGAGATTTTGAACGCATTCTAGTTTCTGCAAACACCAATGATTGGCCTCCTTCCATAACTGATTGTACGCCTAAATCAATAGGAATTCCACATATGGTGCGCTCAACTTCAAATGTTTTGCCATCACTCATAGTAACTTCGCCTGCATCGCAGACTCCTTCAGATAGAGGTACTGGTCTCCAATCATTTTTTACTAATTTACAATCAAGCCAATCTGCAATCTCATCAGAATTTGTGATAGTTGCACTAAGGCCTACAATCTGAGGTTTTGTCTCCAATAATTTTAGTTGTGTAAGAATCATTTCAAGTGTTGGACCTCGATTTTCATCTCCAATCAAATGTACTTCATCAGTAATTACAAGTCCAATTTCCTCAACCCATTCAGCACCATGTCTAATAATAGAATCCATTTTTTCATTTGTCAAAATCAACACATTATTTTTTTCTAAATTCTTTTCAAGATTTTCATAATCTCCAGTAGATATACCAACTTTGACTTTTCTTCCTAAAGCAACTTTTTCTAATTTTTTAAATTCTGAGAATTTTTCAGCAGCTAATGCACGTAAGGGACTAAGATAAATCACCTTACCATCATTCTTAGAAAGATAACTAATCATTGCAAGCATTGCAATCAGAGTCTTTCCACTTGCAGTAGGAGCAGACACTAGAATACTATTCCCATCTAGTAATCCAGATTCTATACTATCAGTTTGTGGAGGATATAATTTTTCAAAACCTTGTGATTTTAGAAATTCAATTGCAGAGTCAGGAAGATTTAGATTTTCTATTTTCATACTCGGTTATAATGACCGGGTTTTGATTCATAAATAGATGCTTCTCTGAGCATTCTTCGAATGTAGTTTCTTGCTTCTTCTTCAGTGAATTTTTCACTCTTTTCAAGTTCTTTGACAAATGTCTTTTCTTCTACTGGCACCTTATTATCACCTTCAAGTCCTTTGAGAACATCCATGAATAATTGCATCTTTGAAACCTCACTTCTTGGTCTTCCTTGCAACACTCCAAGGTCTACCTTTCCAGTATTGACATCTACTCCTGCATCCTGAAGCATACTCTCAATTAGGAAGATTGCACGATCAGCATCTTCTTCTTCTACCTTGTCTTTCATGAGTAATCTTGCTCTTGCTGTAGAGAGTCTAATAATTCCCTCTAGTTGTCTTGGTGTGACTGTAATCATCTCTTCAGATTCTACGTTTCTCATCTGAAGGTAATATGCAAGAATTTTTTCTTCAGCCTCTTTTGTTAATTCAGGAGTACCGCGTTTTGCATATGAAAGATATTTTGTTAGTAAATCAACATCAATTACAGAATGTTGGTCAGTTCCTTGAGGAGTATGTAATTCAATAATGTGTCTAGCAATTCTTTCATCTTTTTCTTTAGATGGGATATCTCTTACAACAAAGATCAAGTCAAATCTTGTAAGTAGTGGAATTGGTAAGTTTACATTTTCTGTAATGTTTTTGAAAGGATCATATTTTCCATACATTGGGTTTGCTGCAGCTAAAATTGAAGTTCTAGCATTTAGTGTAGCTACAATACCACCTTTTGCAATACTTGCTGATTGTTGTTCCATAACTTCGTGTAAAGCACTTCTATCTTCTGGTTTCATCTTATCAAATTCGTCTATACTTACTAGGCCTTGGTCACCAAGTACAACTGCACCAGCTTCTAACATCATAATTCCTGTTTTGTCTTTAACTACAGCAGCTGTAAGTCCTGCAGCAGTTGAACCTCTACCAGAAGTATACAAACCTCTTGGTGCAATTCTTGCACAGAACTTTAGCATCTCACTTTTTGCAGTACCAGGATCTCCAACTAGAAATACGTTGATATCGCCTCTAATTTTACTTCCATCACCTAATAGTCTTTGATTAGAACCAACAATAAGTAATAAAATAGCTTCTTTGATTAACTCGTGTCCTTGAATATGAGGAGCAAATGAATCAATTAGTCTATGATATACTTCAGGGCTTTGACTTAATGCTTTGATCATTTTTTCTTCTTCAGGGGAAACTTCTTCTCTTTCTATTTTTCTGTCAGTTTTAGAACCACGTCCACCTAAAAATTCAATATTATTTCCTTCAATTCTTAATCGATATAATCCACTATGACCTCTCTGAATTCCTGCAACTGATTCTTGTTCTACTCTAACTACTCCAGTAAGGATAATTCTATCCCCAGGCCTTGAATTATCAACTAAATCCTGCCTAGTATTGACGTCAATATAATGAGGAAGTTGTCCTGGAGGTAAATCCTCAGGAAGTTCTTGTAATCTAAGAATCTGAAAATCAATAAACTTGCTTGCCTCAGGTTTTAGTTCAAAGTCTCTATGTTTACAATTTGGATTATCACATACAACAGGAATTTTAACATCCATTCCCTTTAGTTGAATTACTTTAGTTTGATGCTCATCAGGACAAACAAATACCAGTTCTTTTGCAAGAGGTTTTACTTCTGATGCTCTAACTACCATTCCAGATACGCTAGTAAGTTTTCCAATAGTTTCAGCATTGATTTGTCTTAGACTTCTTTCAAGTGGATAATTTACTATTCTTACACGAACTTCATCTTTGATCTTTTCAGCATAGTCAGGAAATCTTGTTTGTAGGGCTTCTTTGATTGCTCTAGAGAATGCATCAAGTATTTGATCGGGATTTGCAGAGAATATTTTTTCAAATTCAGGTTCAACTACCAAATCATTGTAATCTACATGAATAGATTTTGCACGTTTAGGCATCATTGAATCAATTGCATCAACGTACTTGTAATTACCAAATTTGTCTTTGTATCTTATCAAAAAGTCTTTTACTTTATCAGATAGTCCTGATGGAGAATAAGTTACTTCCTCAGTTTTGCTCATTTAAATCTCCTTTAATTTGTTTTTCAAACTCTAAGCTATTCTCATAAATTGTTTTAAAGAAAATATTTTCTTCAACAGTTAACTTGTTGTACAATTCTGAATTGAGATTACTAGAGTCTGCAAGTTTTACTAGTTTACCTCGTCTCATTCTAAATAATTCTAACATCATACTCTCAACACGATCAAAGTCATCACGGTTTAATGTCTGCATTGATGCTTTTAGTTTAATGTAAAAGTGAGGATCAAGTGTAGAAATATCATATTGTCCAACTATTTTTTCTTTTGATAATGCTTGTTTTAATTCAGTAACCATATCTGGGGAATCTATTGTTGCCAAATTATTATCAGATAGTATATTTCCTACCCACTGAGGCATATTATTTACCTCACCTTGAGTTCCTTCAATCTTTATTCCTGCAACATTGAATTTAAAATCACGTGCAACTGTAACTTTAGCATCCTTTAGGCGATGTCCAATTGAATGCACTTTTTCTATCTTATCTATTTCCATGCGAGATCACTTATCGTCTTGAAGATCCTCAAGTACCGGATCGATCAATTCTATTAACAATTTAGTGAGATCAATTGATCCTAATTAACCTCAGGCTGATCGCATGGAAAATGTGACTGATTTAATTTTAATCTATGGCATATCACAATAACCAATTCGGATTTATTAATGGGAATTGAACCTAAAGAACTCATGACTGCAACTGGTATGTGGGTAGAAAAATATCGACCAACAAAACTCTCAGAGATTGTAAATCAGACAGAGATTATCGGTAGCCTAGAAGCACTAATCAAAGACCCAACAGATATGCCTCACTTGTTATTTTCTGGTTCTGCAGGGGTAGGTAAAACTAGTACTGCATTATGTATTTCAAGACAAATTTTGGGAGAGTATGCTAAAGACTATACTCTTGAGCTAAATGCATCTGATGAGAGAGGAATTGGAATGGTTAGAGAAAAAGTAAAGAAATTTTCAAGATACGCAGGAATGGTAGATGTTCCATTCAAGATTATTATTTTAGATGAAGCAGATGAAATGACTTCAGATGCTCAAACTGCACTTAGACGAATTATTGAAGATACAGCAAAAATTTGTAGATTTATTCTAATTGCAAATAATGTATCTAAAATAATAGATCCAATTCAAAGTAGATGTGCAACTTTCAAGTTTACATCAGTTCCTGAAGAAGATGTTATTGCTAGACTAGAAGAGATTGCCAAAAAAGAAAAAATAAAAGCAGACAAAAAAGGACTAAAGGAAATTTATGATTATTCAGAAGGGGATTTGAGACATGCAATTAATCTAATGCAAGCAACAGCAAGTCTTGGTGGAATTACAGAAGCAAATGTAAAGGCATCAGCTGGGTTAACAAAAACTAGTGATGTAGATGATGTTCTAAAAATTGCATTATCAGGAAATGTTGCAGAAGCAAGAGAAAAGATGATAGAGTTAATCAAAGTTTATGGAATGTCTGAATCAGATTTCTTAAAATATCTCAATTCAGCCGTTTTTAAATCAAAACATGATAAACTATCAGATATTTTACAAGTAATTGCAAAGTATGATTATAGAATTTTAGTTGGAGCAAATTCTGAAATTCAGCTATCTGCAATGCTAGCAGAACTTGCAAAATTAGAAAGTTAACTCAAAGAGCCTAAAGATTTTAGACTTTTACATCTATTTCTAATTGTTACCTCAGTAACACCTGCAGCTATGGCAAGTGTTTTTTGTGTTGTATTCTCATCAGTTTCAATACTTGCAAGATATAATGCAGATGCTGCTAATCCCATTGGATCTTTTCCAGATACAACTTGATTTTCTTCTGCTTTTTTGAGAATCTTCACTGCATGACGTTTAGTTTTTTCTGATAAACCTATCTGACTTGCAATTCGTGCAATACATTGAACTGAATCAACTACAGGCATCTTCAAGTCTAATTCTTTTACAATTAGTCGGTAACAAATTGCAAGATTTTTTCTTGTAATATTAATTGTACTTGAAATATCATTAAGAGTTCTAGGAGTACCAGACTCACGGCATGCAGCATAAAGTGTTGCAGCTATTAATGCTGAAACTGATCTACCTCTAACAAGTTTCTTCTCTAGAGCTTTTCTGTAAATGTAAGCTGCCTTTTCAACTATAGGATCAGATAAAGATAATTTCTCTTTCATTTTGAGGAGTTCGCCTAATGCTTGTTGAAGATTTCTATCAGTGGAATCTTTGGTGCGACTTCGACTATCCCAAATCCTTAATCGCTTAATTGATGACTTCATGGATGTGGATAATGGATTTCCAGAAGAATCTTTGTTAATTGGATTAATTATTGTACTTAGTCCTTGATCATGTCTTGTTAATGATGCTCTATCTCCAGTCCTAGATTTGTTTGTAGAACTATCTGAAAATGTTCTTTCAGGTCCACTATTTTCTACTCTATCAGTAATTACAAATCCACACTTGCCACAAAATAGTTCAGCTGTTTCTTCATCAGTGATTAGTTTAGTTTTACCACATCTTGGACAGCTTTGTTTTTTTGATAGTTGTTGTGCCATGTTACTATCACTACTACTTATCTAATAAACCGTCAAAACTTCTGCATTGCAAAGTATCAAAAATAAAAACGCAGAGAGAGGGATTTGAACCCCCGTATGCTTGCGCACACAGGCTCTCAAGGCCCGCGCCCTACCGAGCTAGGCGACCTCTGCAAAAAATGATGTAAAAAAGTGATTAAAATTTGTTGATATAAAATAGAAAAATAAGAAAAAAGAAAAAAATTCTTTAGTCGTGTTGGTGAGGTCCACCGCTTGATTCCATTTTTACATAGGTACCAGCTGCTTTCTCATGCCATTCCAAGTTAGCTGCTTCAATTCGAATAGCTCCTTGAGGACAAATTTCTTGACAGGCCATACAAATTGTACAATCATGTTCTCTGATTGGTTGTGATTTGTCTGTATAGTCTAATCTTTCAGTTGCCTCTGTAAGACCAGTGCCTTCAAATGTTTCACCTAAACAGTCTGCTGCTGGAATATCTTTTTCTGTTCTATACCATTGAAAAGTTTGAACAGGACATACACCAAAGCATTCACCGGCTGCAACACATGAATCCCAATCTACTGCGACAGTTGTTCCATGAATTCCAAGAGGAACTTGTTTTTCTCCTCTTTCTTCATAAGCTGCCTTGACATCATCATTATCGAATGCTGAGCCTTTTGGATTTCCTTTGCCCCAGATCCAGTGAAAATTCTCGCCATCTGAATGACTTGTCTTTCCTACTGGTTTTCCTGTTTGACAAAAGTCTTCTGGTATAACTAGATCTGCCATGATAAGATAATTTTAGAATATTATTTAAATCTAGACGAAATTAGTCGGGACTAAATCTTTTATTTATAGAGTTTTAGCTGCATTTTCGTGTGCTTCCACATTTGACTGATCAACTTTGATGGCCTGAGGAGGACATACCGATACACATGCCATACACCAAATACAATCATGTTCTCTGATTGGATCTGCCTTGTCAGTTAGATCTTTTCTTTCATCTTTAACATCACTTCCTGTTCCCTCAAAGGTTTGTCCAATGACATCTTTTGCGGGAATATCTTTTTCTGTTCTATACCACTGAAATACTTGTACTGGGCATGCCTCTATGCATGCACCATCTGCAACACAAGAATCCCAATCAACTGCAACCATAGTACCACTAATACCTAAAGGAACTTGTTCTTCGCCTCTTGTTGCATATGCTGCTATTACATCTGCATCTGCAAACACTTCGGCTTGTGAGCCATCAACATTTGTCTTTTTACCTGGACCCCACATGATATGAAAATTGCCATCTGAAATTGAGATTTTTCCTAACGGTTTTAGACCTTCTGGGAAATTTTCTGCTATTGGCATAAAGCAATTTCAATTCAGATGTTATTTAAAGCTAGACCAGAATTAATAGTAATTATTACTCTAAGATCAAATTACTAAGAGTAATTTCCTTACGTTCATAACGATCTACGATCAATTTGGAGAATGGATATTTTCAAGTCTGATGTATATCGTGGACCAAACCTTGGAGTCTACATTAGAGTCAATGATAGTATAGCTTTAGTTCCAATGGGGTATGCCAAGACAAAAGCAGAAAAACTTGCAAAATATCTTGATGCAGATATCTTGTACACATCAGTTGCAAACACTAGGCTAATTGGTGCATTATCTGTAATGAATAACAAAGGAATCTTACTTCCTAAAACTGCATATCAAAATGAGTATGATTTATTGAAAAAAGAGACTGATTTAGAAGTTGGTGTTTTGGATTCAAAACTTACTGCACTTGGAAATGTAATTTGTGCAAATGATAAAGGTGCAGTAGCATCTCCCTGGCTTTCAGATAGTGATTGTCAGACCATTAAAGATGTACTAGGAGTAGAAGTAATTCAAAAAAAGATTGCAGGGTTTAATCAGACAGGAGTAGTTTTAGTTGCAAACAATACTGGGGCTGTAATCCATCCAGAAGCTGATGAAGAAGACATGAAGACATTTTCGAATTTACTAGGCGTAAAAGTAGAGCAGAGTTCAATTAATAATGGAATTCCATATGTCTCCTCTGGAATTCTTGCAAATAATCATGGCATAGTTGTAGGATCACTAACTAGTGGTTCAGAAATTATGATGTTAACTAGAGCTTTTCTAAATTAAAAATAGAGTTTGGATCTTCGGTAAGTTTTTCTAAAGATATTACTCCCTCTGTTCCATCAAGCATATCACGAAGAACTACATTACCTTCTTCTAATTCCTGTGGCCCTACAATAATTGCAAATCGTGAATTGTTTGCATTTTCCATTTGTTTTTTTAGATTACGTCCTGCCAAGTCAATATCAGTTGGAATGTTAGCTAGACGTAATAATGATGAAATGGAATGTGCAACTTTTTGCATCTCATCATTAATGTATAATACTGCAACTCGCTTTTGTGAAATTTCTGGGATTATTTTTTGTTCTTGCATTGTTAGAATTATTCTTTCCACTCCACCTGCAACTCCTGTTGCTCCAATATCTTCTCTACCAAATGCTTTAGTTAATGAATCATATCTTCCTCCACCAGCTAATGCACCCAATGTTGAGTTTTTATCAAATACCTCAAAGACAATTCCTGAATAATAATCCAATCCTCTAACTATTCCAAAATTAATTCTAATATTAGATACTCCACGATTTTCTAGTGAATCAACTAAAGATTTTAGATCATCCCAAGACTCTAATTCTGATACATTAAATGATTCTTCGACTTCTGTGATACTCCCTTTGATTTGTGAAAATTCTAGAATCTTTTCTAGCTTATCTATATCATATCTGTCTTTGAATTCTTTTAGGATTTCATCTTTTGATTTTTTTGAAATCTTATCTACTGCTCGTAAAATATCTGCCACTAGTTGTGGTTCTTTTGAATCAAAGATTTTATTGATGTATGATTCGACAAGATTTCTGTGATTAATGTCAATTGTGATATTTTTGAGTAATAGTGAATCAAATAATCTAGAGGTTAGTTCAATGATTTCAGCCTCAGATTCGAGATTATCTTTACCATAAATCTCAATATCCCACTGATGAAAATATCGATATCGTCCCTTTTGTGGTTCATCATATCGAAATACTCCACCAAAGCTTGAGATTTTTGCTGGAAGTTTCATTGATTTTTGAGATGCTGCATATCTTGTCAGACCAACTGTAAAATCAAATCGTAGAGCTACTTCTCTATCTCCTTTATCTTTAAAGTAGTAAATTTCGTCTTTGATTGCAGGACCTGATTTTGTCTCAAGGACAGATAGTAACTCAATTGGAGATGGAATCATAAATGAAAATCCATACAAATTTGATAATTGTTTAAAATGATATCTGATATGCTCAATATTTGCAGTTTCATTTTCCTCAAAGTCTTTCATTCCACGTGGTAGTTCCAAGATGATTACTTGTTGAATTGTTGTGATTTAGATATTTCTGTAGGCATGATAACTATGCCAAACTATGTCATTTTTAAAAATCATAAAATGAGATAATTAAAAATAAAAAAGAAAGTTAGATTGCAGGAACTGCAATACCACGATCAATCATTTTCAGAGCAGTGTCAGCTTTTAGACACATTGGTACTCCGTTTGATTCTTTCATTACAAGGCTAAATCCTTCACGACATTCAATCTCTACGGCATCAATGCCAGCAGTAGTTTGTGCACGTGGAGAAATCCAAGCTAGTTGAATATCTTTTGCCTTTTCAATGAATTGTGCTCTAAGTTCTTGCTTATCCTCATCGGTTAGTTCTGATGCTTTTTCACGAAGTTCCATCTTAAAGGCCTTCATCTCTGCTACTCTATCTAAAATTGCAGATTTGTGCTCTTGAGATATTTTGATCTTCATTTCAGCCATGTGATTCTTGAATTTCATTTTGAGTTCTGATTTTTTCTCTTCCAAATCACCACGCTTTTCTTCATATTTCATTCGGATCTCATCTCGTCTATCATCAGAATTTTCATGTTTGTCCATGATCATTGATTTTAGACGTGGAGATAGATCATGTTTTTCTTTCATTCTATCTAGTGCATCATGGTGTTTGTCTTTGAAATCCATTGCAACATCATGATGTTCTTTTTTGTAGTCATCTCGTTCTTCAGGTGACATGTTACACCATTCTGTTACTTTGGCTAGTTTTTCAGGATCATCAATTGCAGTTTCTAGTTCTTCAGGTGACATGTTACAGAATCTTTTGTATTCAGCTTTATGATCAGTAATTGATTTATGTTGTTTTTTCATCTCATCAACTAACATTTTATGCTTTTCAAGAAATGCATCAATTGCAGCTTCTCGTTCATCTCCAAACCAATTACAATGATTTGCTATTCTATCTGCAAATTCTTCTAGTCTTGGATGGTTTGCAAAGAATTGACGTTTTTCCTCATCAGTCATATTACAGAAAGCATCTAGTCGATCATCAAGATCATGAGATTTACTATTGGAATTATCTGATTCTTCTTTAGTATCATCAACAGTTTCAATTTCTGCTGAATCATCAATATCAACTTCGTCTTGTACATCAGAGTTTTCTGCAGCATTAACAGTAATTTCTACTGAATCTGATACCTCAACACTATCGGATTGGGCATATGCTGCACTTGCAGAAACACCAAATACCATAATTAGAGATAAAACAATGCTTAGAAGTTCTCTACTTTTCATTACAAAACGTTTAGGCTTTTCCATATAAAGAATATCGGATGATATCATCGCAAGTATTAATAGAAATGAGTCAATTTTTGGGTAGATTTATGAATTATACAGTTAGTAATTCTTTTTTGAAATCATCTACGCTTCGCTCAAAACCACAATGACTACAAACATGCCAATATTGCGCTTTTAGGGATTTTAATGGCACAACATACCCTTCCAAAGACAACACGCTAGTACAATTTGGACATGACAAAGGAACTTTCCATTCTCCTATCCATTGTGGACCAGAACTATATTCTTCTTGACTCATGACATACATACAGCAACTTTTGATATATCGAGTGTGGAATTTCATTAGTTTTTGAGATTCCTTTTTGGTAAATTTTTTATAAAAAAATCCTAGATCAAAATAATTCATAAACTCTTAACTCCGTTTTATCATAGATTTTACCATTTTGGAGCCCAAAATGTACAAAAAATTCCCTTGTCTTTATCTTACAATTTAGCTATTACTATGTGTGGCATTAGTTGAAGTACAAAAACCAGGTGAAAGTCAAGTACAAAGATATGATAGAATTTTAAATTCTGCACAAAAGATCCTGATAAAATTAGGATTAACAGAAAATGAATCAAGAGTGTATGTATATCTTAACATAAATGGATCAAAAAAAGCAAGAGAGATTTCTAAAGACCAAAGAATTCCCAGAACAGAAACTTATCATTTATTAACTGCATTGCACAAAAAAGGACTAGTATCCATAGTTTCAGAACGAATCACAGTATTTGAGGGAATAGAATTTGAAAAAGTACTTGATATTTTAATTTCTAATGAATTAAAAAGAATTGAAGAGCTTCAGTTTATGAGAAATGAGTTAAATGAATTGTGGAAAGCAAATTTTTAAGATTAACCCAAGATTCTAAACACTTTTTGTTCCTAAAATTGACCAAAATGGACTAGAAAATACAAGAAAAATTCCACTCTCCTTATGTTACAAGTTCACGTAGTTAATGTGCGAACGTCCTAATTCGTAAAGAATACTCGTTGGGCAGATAGAGCATGTTTCAACGAGGTATTTTTATTTTCATAATTAATCAGAAATTATCTCAACGAAATGCTCTCCATCAGGAGTATTACATTGTCGTGGATAGGATTCCATAGCTGAATTACCAGCAGCAATACATTCTTCAAAATTAGTAATTGTGGGATATTGATTATGTAGCCATTCGTGAATAGTGATTTTAGGCATTATACAGGGTGTTGTAATACAGTTGAATGTTTCAAACTCATCAATTAATGGAACAAAAAATATCACAATTAATACAAAAATTACAATGCCAATAATTATTGCAATATTTTTATTCATATTCCAAGCCCTATTGCTTCTCCAAAATAGTATCCAGCTAAAATTGTTCCAGTAGACCAAACACAAGAACCTGCAAATGTATAGAGTACAAATTTTGGAATCCTCATTTTTAGTAATCCGGCTGGAACTGAGATCATTTCTCTCATTACTGGAATCATTCTTCCCACAAATACTGCCTTATCTCCATACTTTGCAAACCAAATCTCAACTCGTTCTAATTTTTTTTCTGATATTTTGACATATTTCAGATAACGAAGTAAGACTACTCGCCCAAGTTTTAATGCAATTAGATAAATTGCTGAAGTTCCAATGGTAGCACCAACTGCACCAAGAATAATCATAGGAATTACACCAATTAATGGAATGCCTTGCTGTGATGCCAAGAATCCTGCTGTTGGAAATATTGCTAGAGTAGGAATTGGTGGAACTATAGTCTCAATTAGGGCAGCTAGGAAAATTCCCTCATAGAGATGATCTCCTAGAAACTCTGCAATCCAGACTAGAAATGAGTCAAACGGTTCCATTTGTTTCTGGCAATGAAATCTCACTAAATTACCTTACGAGTGAAAACTTTTACTTAATCATATTTTGTGTCTAAGATTTGGGTATAAAATGGAGGATTTGCTTTATAGTAATTCAACACGAATTAATCATGAACAAATCTTTTCCAATTATTATTGCAATAATAATAGTTGGTGTCATTTCTGCATATGCATTATCACCATACTTTACTGAATCAACTATAGATGAAGCATTACCAACTGGAGCTATTATTCAATCAGATACAGAAGGAATTATGGAAGAGATGATGGATGAAGAAGTTGAAACTATGGAAGAGATGATGGATGAAGAAGTTGAAACTATGGAAGAGATGATGGATGAAGAAGTTGAAACTATGGAAGAGATGATAGATGAAGAAGTTGAAACTATGGAAGAGATGATGGATAAAAGTATTCCAACGTCTTATGACGGAACATTCATCGGTATTGGTGATGGAATTCATGATGCTCAAGGATATGCATATACAATTCCATTAGAAGATGGAAGCAACGTACTAAGATTAGAAAACTTTAGATCAACTAATGGTCCAGACTTGTATGTTTACTTGTCAACGGATGATAATGCATCAGAGTTTATCAATCTAGGAGAATTAAAAGCAAACAAAGGAAACCAAAATTATGAAATTCCAGAGGATGTGGATCTAAGCAAATACAATAAAGTTCTGATTTGGTGTAAAGCCTTTAGTGTTTTGTTTGGAAGTGCAGAATTATCTTCCTAAATTCTTTTTTAAAAAGCATGTATTAGTTACATAATGGGTTTTCTATCTAATTTTAGAAAAAACTTGCAGGTAGCAAAAAGAGAAAAAGCTGCTCAAGTTAATGGTAAAAACCTTAAAGGATTACTAAAAAAATTCAAAGAAGAACGAGACAAGATAGAAAAAGAGACAGGAATTAGGCCACAAATCGATGACACTACACAAATGTTTATGCAAAAAATTCTAAACGTATGGATTGACGAAGGAAAAGAAATTGATGAGGAAAAATTTTGGTATGAAGTTGATCATAATAGACAGTTTACCCATCCAGTTGAGTATTATGAGAAAAAACGCTAGTAATACCACCTAAATTAATAATCAGCAAGATTGTAAAATCTACAATTGAGTTATAGATTTTTAGATCATGCAACTGATGCAATAATTGAGGTTACAGCAAAAAACCTCAAAGAAGCATTTTCAGTCACATCTGATGCAGTAATTAATTTAACACTTGATCAAGATAAAGTAGAAGAAAAAGATCAAAAAGAGTTTTCAGCACAAGGAAAAGACCTTAGATATCTTTTATTTAGTTGGATTGAAGAGATTACTTTTGTTCTAATTACTCAAGGATTTGCAATAAAGAGAATCGAATTTAATATTGAAGAAAATGAAGGTTATAAGATAATTGCAAAGGCATATGGTGAACCACTTGATTTTCATAAACATAATTTCAAGGTAGAAATTAAGGCACCAACATTTTATGAAATGGAGATCAAAGAAGACAATGGTGTTTTTATGAAATTTTTACTTGATTTGTAATTTTAATAAATTAGAAAAATTAGACAAGCTAGGTTTTAATCACAATACTTTTTGAGCATCAATATGGGAAAACTGAGTAGAAATCTTAGAATTTGTGGAGATTGTGGTATTGCATACACTTCTGTCAGCTTTACAAAGTACATTGATCAGTGTCCCATATGCAGTTCAAGAAGATTTGAGGCAATTGAACTAAAAGTAGAGGAATAAATTTTTCAACATAGATTTTTTAGTAGAACCAATTTTTGAGGTATGTTGTCCGAAGACCCAGAAATTGAGAAAATAAAACAACGAAAACTAGAAGAGATGCTCAAACAGCAAAGCCAACCCAGAATTGAGCCTGGAATCACAGATTTGAATGACTCTAATTTTGATCAAATAGTATCAGCTGAGAATCCTACATTAGTGGATTTTTGGGCTGAATGGTGTGGTCCATGTAAAAGCATGCATCCAATTTTTGAGAGTTTATCAAAAAACTATCCAAAAATAAAATTTGCAAGAGTCAATGTAGATAACAATCAAAACATTTCTATGAAGTTTGCAGTTCAATCAATTCCAACATTTATCATGTTCAAGTCAGGACAAATTGTAGATAAAATGATGGGAGCAGTAGGGGCTCCTGGAATTCATATGATTTGTAAAAAGCATTCAAATTAGTAAGCGTATGCTGGTTCTTTTGCTCGTTGAATTTCAACTATTTCATTTAGGACTATTTGTTCTTCAGGACTTAGTTTATGCATAAATGTACTAAGTAATTGTTTTGCCTCATGTGATGGAGGAAATGTATAGAATATTTCTTCTTCAAATATTTGTCTGCCAATTGTAACATCTTTAACAGAACAAGCAAGCTCATCTCCTGTTTTTGCAGTACTTACTGTTTTTTTGTCTAGTTGAAGTTGGTGAATATTTCCAACTTTTCTACCAGACATGTTCATAAATGGAATTTTATGTTTAAGATTTCCAACATCTACACGAATTCCAAATACTGCAGGATTATTATTTCGAAAAACCATTCCCTTCAGAAATGTAAATTTTGAGATTGGGGTTAGTTCTGAAAAGATTGCATCATCTTGATTTGCAGTGTCTTCTTCAACCCATGCATTGTAATTATCAATTAAACTATAGATTACTTTATCTTCAAAAACTTTGATGTGACTATCTTCTGATTCTTCTTTTGCATCAGGTAAAACTTTAACATTAAATGATAAAATAACTCCAAGGTGTCTATCTTTTTCTTTGATTGCTTTTGCTTCTATGATATTTCGTCTATTTACAGGACCAATGTCAGCTTTTGCAACAGGAACTTGAGAACGTTTTAGCATCTCAATTATGGCCTCAAGTGAGCCTATAGTATCACATTTGAGGATAACACCATCAGTTTCAGTATCAATGAATACAGATTTCATCTCAGATTCAATAAGTTTAGTGAATTTTTCAATCTCTTGTTTATTTGATGCAACATAAAGAGTACTTCCTGGAAGTACTCCTTCAAGATCAGGTGATGCGATTTTTAATCCAGCAGCTGCATCTACTTGTGTTATTGGTTTGAATTTATCTCGAGGATCTCGCATCTCATCTAGTGCTTTTGGTAAAAGTAATGCCTTTGGTTTTATAACTACTACAGAATCTCTTTTAGCTACTACAATACTATTTTCTTTTTTGATTGTTCCATCAATTAGAATAATGTTTGCAGTTTGTCCTAATCCAACTTCATCTTTTACTTCCAAAACAATGCCACGTGGATCTTTTTCTTCTTGATTTAGTCTTTTTTGGAGATATTGTTGTGTCAATCCTACTAACACACTAAGTAGTTCTGGAATCCCAACTCCAGAACGAGCAGATATTGGAACTATTGCAATCTCAGATTTAAAGTCCTTAACACGGTAAAATGCTTCTGATTGATATCCTAAAATAGAAAGAGTGCCCACAACATCATAGATCTTTTGATCAAGATCAGCTTGAATTGATGCATCTTGGTCTTTAATTGCCTGTGAAATAAACAAAGATTCAGATTTTCGCCAACCAGAAATTTGATCACATTTGTTTAGTGCAACAACAAATGGTACTTTCCTGTTTTGTAAAATTTTCAAGCTTTCATTTGTTTGTGGCTGAAATCCACGATTAACATCAACTACTAAAATTGCAATGTCAGCTGCAGAACCTCCTCTGGAACGAAGATTTGTAAAAACTTCGTGTCCTGGAGTATCAATAACTAAAAGTCCTGGAACTTTATTTTCTGATTCTTCAAGTTTTTTGTATAAAATACCACATGTTTCTTTGATTGTTTCAGTTGGAAGAAAGCTAGCACCAATATGTTGAGTAATTCCACCTGCTTCTCTACCTTGTACCCCTGTGCCACGAATTCTATCTAAAAGAGATGTTTTTCCAGAGTCTACATGACCAAGAACTGCCACTATTGGCTGACGAATTTGCAAATCAGATCACTCAAATGCTACCCTCGATTCGTGATCAAAACTTTCTTGTGAATCAGATGCATGAATAATATTCTCACTAAATCCTAATCCAAAGTCTCCTCTAATGGAACCAGGTTCTGCTTCAAATGATTTAGTTGCGCCAACCATAATTCTAGTAGTAGCAATTGCATTGTTTCCTTCAATGATTGCTGCAACTACAGGTCCTGATGTGATAAAGGATGTCAATTCACTAAAGAATGGTTTGTCTTTGTGAACATTATAGAATTTCTCTGCTTGTTCTTGAGTAAATGTAAACATCTTTAGTTTTAAAATTTTGAATCCTTTTCTTTCAAATCTTGAGACAACTTTACCAACTAGATTTCTAGCTACTGCATCTGGTTTTACAATGAATAGAGTTTTTTCAGTCAATTCTATTTCTTTCTAATTCCGCCTTTAACGTGTTTTTTGGTCCATTTTAATTTTCTTGGATCACGTTTTAGTTCTAGTGCATTTTTTTTACATTTTGCAGAACAAAACCATAGAACAGTTCCATCGTTTTTAGCAAGCATTGTACCAGAACCTTTGGCAATAGGGTTGTCACAAAAACTACAAGGTTTAACTAAAAGACTCATTTAATCACCTATTTGATCTTCTTTGCTTCTCTTTCTGTTTCTCTAAGCATTAGAATTTCTCCTAATCTAACAGAGCCTTTGACATTTCTTGTAAGAATTCGTCCTTTATCATTTCCTGTAAGAACTTTAACTCTAACTTGAATTACTTCACCAGCAATGCCAGTTCGTCCAACAATTTGAATAATTTCAGATTGAACTACTTGATCAGTTGTAGAACTCATTGATCAGTCTTGCCACCTTTAATTTTACTAATTGTGGATATAATTTGATCTACAATATGTTGTGCATCACCAGCATCTAAAATTGCTGCAGCTGCAGAAGTAATCTCAATACCTAATGAATTGCCTAACTCTTGTTTTGTTGGAACAAATACGTATGCTGCGCCTTGTTCTTCACATAGAATTGGAAGATGAGCTACTACCTCTGGAGGTTCAACATCTTCTGCTATAACGATTAGTTTACTGGAACCACGTTCAATTGCCTTGGTGGCTTCATTGGTTCCTTTTTTGACTTTACCACTAGTAGCTGCTACTCTAAGAGCTTCTAGAATTGGACTAACAAGGTCCTCTGGTGTCTCAAATTTAACGTAATATGCTTTTCCCATACTTCGTCACCCTAAGGTTCATTCTCCATTCTCTCAATCCATTCGTTTGGTATTAAAAGTGTTATCGGGAAATTATAGACTCTACTTTTGTTAGATATTCAGACATCAAAGCGTCTAGTTTCTCTTGACTTTCAGCTTCTGCATAGACTCTAACAATTGGTTCTGTTCCACTAGGTCTTATCATTACCCAGTTTTTAGAATCAATGGTAATTTTGATACCATCAGTGGTATCAGAACTAGGAAATTCTTCTTTTAATGTAGAGATTAGTTTTGAAACATTTTCAGGAGAACAAGAAACCTTGTCTTTTGTGGTAAAAGAAGGAGGTAAAGTGGCAATCTCATCAGATAGAGATTTTCCTGTAGCTAAAAGATCAAGCATTAATGCCAAAGTCATACAACCATCTCGGACTTGATTGTGTTTTCCATACATGAATCCACCATTTTCTTCAAATCCTATTAATGCATTAGTAGGAACCATCTTTCTTGATACCTCAACACTACCTACCTTGGTACGAATAACTTTTGAATTAAATTTATCAGCTAAAACTTCAATGTTAGAACCAGAGTTCAAACAAGTAACAACTAAAGAGTCTGGGTTTGTCTTTAAGATATGTTGAGTAAGTACTAATGCAGATTTATCACCAGTTAAGATAGCACCTTGATTGTCACAAAAAATACTTCGATCTCCATCTCCATCAAATGCAATTCCAAAATCAGCACTATGTTCTATTACAGTTTTTGAGAGTTCTAAGAGATTTTGTGGTGTTGGTTCTGATCCACGTCCCGGAAAGTTTCCATCTATATTTTGATTTATAAGAAATGTTTGACATTGCATCATTTTACAAAAATCAGGAGCAGAAACTGCTTGTGCGCCATTTCCTAAATCTAAAACAACTTTAAAATTTTTTGATTCTATTGATTTAGAATCAACATGAGATGCAATTCCTTTAAGATATGTCTCAATTGTTCTTGTTTCTTTTCCTGTGGTTCCCCAATTTTCAGGATGTTTAATCCAACTTTTTTGTAGATAGATATCTTCAATTATTAATTCATCTTCGCGTGAAATTTCTACTCCATCTTTTGCAGCAGGTTTAATTCCATTGTATTGAGAAGGATTATGAGAAGCAGTGATCATTATTCCACCAGAATATCCCAAAGTCTTTACTGCATATTCAAGACATGGTGTTGGAATAATTCCAGCAACATTACAATCAATTCCGATTGAATTAAGTGCAGAACTTACAACTTTACAAATTACTGGACTAGAGTCTCTTCCATCAAAACCAATCAATACTGGTCCTTGTTTAAAATAAGTTCCAATAGCTAAAGTCATATCATGAACAAATTCTAATGTAAAATCTTCAGAGAATACTCCACGAATTCCATTAGTTCCAAAAAATTTTGCCACAATAGTATTCAATAATAGATAAATTTGTGTTTAATGGCATGTCCGTTGCGGGAGTCGCCCAGCCTGGTCAAAGGCGTAGGGCTTAGGACCCTATCTCTTAGGAGTTCGTGGGTTCAAATCCCACCTCCCGCATCTTTTTGATTTCTGTGAATGATTAATAATGAGAAAATCTTCAACAAACAAAGTCATGAAAAAGACAGTAGTTGGAATTACAGTAGTGGGAAAAGATAGAGAAGGAATTGTAGCTACGTTTACAAATTTTGCATTTTCAAAAGGTGGAAACATTGAAAAAGTAAATCAAAATGTAATCAAAGGTCTTTTTGGAATGTATCTAGAAGTATCTTTTTCAAAAACAGTTGATGTGAAGAGATTTGATGTAGAAATACAAAGTTTAGCTAAAAAAGAAAAGATGGATGTAAGTACACATCATGAAACAAATTCCCAGAAAAATATTGCAGTACTTGTAACAAAAGAGCCACTTTGTCTTAAAACAATTCTCAGTAATACAAAATCACTCAAAGGAAAAATTTCAGTAATTATTGGTACAGAAAAAATACTCGCACCATTAGCAAAAAAGGCAAAGATTCCATTTGTTGCAATACAAGAAAAAAACCAAGAAAAGGCTGAAGCTAAAATTATTGAAATATGCAAAAAATATGAGATTGATTTGATCTCTCTTGCAAGATACATGAAAATACTTAGTCCTAACTTTGTATGGAGATACCCAAACAGAATTATTAATATTCATCCATCAATATTACCAGCATTTCCAGGAGCACTTGCATATGCACAAGCTTATGAAAGAGGAACTAAAATTGTTGGTGTAACTGCTCATTACGTTACAGAGAATTTAGATCAAGGACCAATTATTTTCCAGGATTCATTCAAAGTAGACCCAAATGATTCACTAGAAAAAATAAAGACAAAGGGACAAAGATTAGAAGCAGACACATTACTCAAAGCAATGAAGATGCATCTAGAAAACAAACTTGAAGTTCGTTGGAGAAAGGTTCACATCAAATCCAAGTGAAGCAAATGGTAGATATTCAAGCCCAATTTGATCCTAATCTCAGAAAATTAATCAAAAATAAAAAACAAATAGCTGTAATTCCAATTGGTTCAATTGAGCAACACGGTCCACACTTACCTCTATCGACTGATTCAGATATTGTAACTGAAATAGCAAAAAAACTCTCTGAAAAGAAAGGATACATGCTTCTTCCAACACTTACCTATGGAGTTTCATTTGAGCATGCACCATTTTTCAATTTGAGTCTTAGAGAATCAACTGTACGTACTATTCTAATTGATTTGTGCTCATCACTTTTATCAAATAACATCAAGACAGTTTTTATAATTAATGGACATCATGGAAATTTAAAATCAATTAAAAACATTAGTGTAAAGATACAAAAACTCTCAAAAAATAAACTCAAAGTATTTCCATTATCTTATTGGCATTTTATGAAAAGAGAGTTTGATCATGCAGGATTTGTAGAGACATCACTAATGTTAGCAATTTCAAAAAATGTTAAAATGAAATTAGCAAAAAAGGGACTGATCACAGATAAAATGACAAAACAAGAAGTCAAGATACTTGGAAAATTAGCTAATCAGTCATTTCCTAAAGCTACGAAAAATGGAGTTTGGGGTGATCCTACAAAAGCTACAAAAAAGGATGGAGAGCAAATTTTAGCTGAAATTCTTAAAAATCTGGAAAAAAAGTGTCAAACTTGCCTCACTGCGCAGAGCTCATAGTTTCACCAATGATTGTTTAATATAATCCCTCAATAACAAAGCCAATAAGTGAAATAGATGTCCGTTGATATGGCAGTAAAAGTATTGGATGAGAGTATCAATCAAGTTGTATTGATAAAGCTCAAAGGAAACAAGACGATTAGAGGTAATCTACTTGGTTTTGACCAACACATGAACCTGCTACTCGATTCTTCAGAGGAAATTCCCGCTGAAGGCGATTCTAAAGGCCTTGGAACCATTGTAGTTAGAGGAGACAATGTAGTTATGATATCTCCTCCACCACCAGAGAAATAGGTGATTTGAGATGGTAAAAGGCACAACTTCTATGGGTGGTTTTACAAAGAAAAAAGTTCACATCAGATGTAGACGATGTGGTAAAAACTCGCTTCACAAACGTCATCACCAATGTGCAAGTTGTGGATTCCCAGAGGCTAAACGCAGAAAGTATTCCTGGATTAAATGGTATACATAGATGCAAGAGATTGTTCTTATTCTTAGTTCATTAGCTGGTGTAGCTACAGCAGCTGCCGTACGAAGAATGCCAAGAGACAAAAATCAATTACTTAGTCTCGGTGCCAGTTCACACATTAAAAGTCAAATTAATTCTCTAAAAATTGAAAAAGATATTCTTACTAAAACAATTTCAAGATTATACCAAGCTGACTCTGAATTTTCAAAAATTCAAAAGGACAAACTGTTACTAAAATATCAACACCAGTTAGGAATAGTTTTAGCTAAACTAGAAAAACTTGAGCAAGCAAGTAAACATCCAGATCTGGGACCAGTAGGTGATGGTCTAATTACTTTGATGGATCAAAAATTATCAAAACTAGATGACAGATTGTATGATATATCATCAAAGATTGCAAGTGGAAAAATTGAAACACTAAAAACAAAAGAACCTGAAGTAAAAAAGAAAGAAGAAAAACATACATCAAAACCATTCAACTTTGAAAAACCAAGAGAAACAAAGATAGAACCAATCTCAATTCCTGCAACAGAATCAAGACAATCATTTGAATTAACTACTTTAACAAATGTTTCAAGAAAAGATGTAAAATTCCCATTATTTGAAAAAGTTGAACCAAAACAACAGATTGTAAAACCACAACCAACTGTAGTTCAGAATGAAATAATCAAACCAAAAGAAGAGATTGTACAAGAAATTATTCAGCCAAGGCCAATAGTTGAAGATAAAATTGAGATTATTCAGTCAGTCACACCAAAGGCAGAACCAGTATTAGAAACAAAACCAGATATCAACAAAGAAGTTGCAAAGATTACAGAACACAAAGCACTTCCAGAACCAGAGCAAAAACCAACAACATTAGATGATGACTTTGACGATGATGCAGATGATTTAGATAAAATCAAAGGAAACATCATGAAAGTCTTATCAAAGCTTGATCAAGCAGAGGTAGAGTAATTGTCTTATGATAGTGCCATTTCGGCATTATCAAATAATGCATTAAAATTTGTTAAAGATGATTTTGTAATTGGGTTAGGCAGTGGTAGAGCTGCCACTGCATTTACAAAATCACTTGCAAAACTAATCAAATTAAAAAATTATAACATTTTAGGAATACCAACATCATTACAGATCAAATTAGTTGCAGAAAAATTAGGAATACCTCTAGTAGAAGCTGATCAAGTAGATCACATTGATGTCGTATTTGATGGTGCAGATCAAATTGATTCTCAAAAATTCGTAATCAAAGGTGGTGGTGGTGCTTTACTTCGAGAAAATATTTTGTTTAGTCTTGCAAAAAAAGTTGTAGTTATGGCAGACAAAACAAAGTTTGTAAAAAATTTTACAAGAACTGTTCCAGTAGAAATTCATCCACTTGCTAGAAATTCAGTTACTGATTCTATCAAAAAACTAGGAGGAAAAGCACAATTACGTTCACTAGATAGAGGTTATCCATTTTTTACAGAAAATGGTAACATAATTTTAGATTGTGATTTTGGAACGATAAAAAATCCAAAAGTACTTTCTCAAAAAATTAAACAGACAGCAGGAGTTTTAGAATCTGGGATTTTTCTTAGAAAGCCTGATGTAATTTACAGAGCCAAAACAGGCGGTAAATTCGATATTCTTTAAAAAATTCATAAATCTACTCTTTTTTGCCAAATTTTCCAAGTAAAGGAACAAAAACATAGTTTGATTGATTTTTAATTTCAACTATTCCTTTAGATGTCTTTTGTAACAAAATTAGAGATTGAGTAGAATCACCAACAGGTGCAATTATGAGTCCATTTTCACTTAGTTGTTCAAGTAGCGGTAAAGGAATTTTTGTGCATGCTGCAGTAATTATGATTCTATCATAAGGCGATGCTTTTGCATATCCCAAACTACCATCACTTAAAATTACATGAGCATTATCTATTTCCAATTTTTTTAGATTTGATCTTGCAAAGTTTACCAGTTCTGGATGAATTTCAATAGAATAAACAGTTCCCATTCCTACCAAGTAAGAAAGAATTGCAGTCTGCCAAGCAGAACCAGTGCCAATCTCAAGAATTTTTTGTCCATCTTTGATATCTAACCACTCTGTCATTCTAGATACAACCCCGGGTTGAGAAATTGTCTGATTATTCATAATTGAGAGAGGTTCATTGTAATATGCTCTATCTAGTTCAGATGTTGGAACAAATTCATGTCTGGGAATATTTCTAAATGCAGACTCTACTTTATTATCATTAAGAAATCCTGAATCTCTTAGAAAAATGATTAAATCATTTAATTCTGTTTCATATTTTTTTTCAATTTTAATTTTCTTCAACTAAATATAGGTACAAGTTTTTATGATTTAAACCCAAAGCACTATTTCCAAAAACTAAATTTTTCGTTCAACTAGTTTACCATGACCAAGTTTTCCAATGACTTCAAAGTCATCTGCAATTGTTTCACCTCTAACAATTGTTTTAACAGGCCATCCCCTTAGATTTCTTCCTTCATACACAATATAATCAGAAAAGCCACCAAACAAATCAGATGTAACCTTTTGTTCTTTCTTCAAATCTATCATAGTAATGTCTGCATCAGAATTTTTTTCTAATGTTCCTTTTTGTGGATACATTCCAAAAATTTGAGCAGCGTTTTGACTTGTAAATCGAATAAACTGCTCAAGTGTTATTCTATTTTGATTTACCCCATCATTTAGTAATATTGGAATTACAGTTCCAATTCCTGGAAATCCTGCCAATGCACCCCAAACATCATCTCCAGCTAGTTTGAGTTTAAGTTGATTTGCAACATGATCTGTTCCAATTGTATCAATTAAATTCTCAGAAAGAGCATTCCAAACTGCCTTTCTGTCATTTTCTGTTCTAATTGGAGGCATAACCTTAGCAAGATAACCATTTTGTTTTTCATATGATAGTGTAAGATAGTGAGGACACGTCTCAACAAAAATTTTTGTTCCAAGTTTTCGTTCTTCTTGAATCTGGTCTAATGCTCGTTTAGAGCCGATGTGTACAAAATAGATTACACAATCATAGTCTCTTCCAAATTTTGAGACAGTCTTGATTGCTTTTGCTTCAAAGTCAGGAGAACGACTATTAGACCAGGCAGAAAGTCCATCTTGTTTTTTTTCTTTTGCAGTTTTAATTCCACACCCACATGATTCATAGTCTTCTGCATGAACAAGTACTGGACACCCAAGTGATGCTGCAGTCTTTACAGTTTGTTCAACTATTTTGTCAGTAACATCTACTTGAGATTCAACAAGTTCAGAAGAGTTTGGAGGCATATCCATGTATACATGACCAACATCACCACCAAGATTCATGTAAATTTTAAAAGATGTAATTCCTTTTTCGACACAAAAATTCATCTCACTAATTTGTTTAGGATTAAAAATAGATGCATGGATTGCATAATCAATGTAATGACTTTTAGATGATGTATCAAGTTGAGCTTGTAACGAACTAGAAAATGATTCTTCTAATCGAAGCATTCTCATCATAGTAGTTATTCCACCAATTGCTGCAGCATGTGATTCAGTTTTTGCTGCTTCATTTATTGGAGAATACACACCATAATGAACATGAGTATCAATTGGACCAGGAACAGATATCAATCCATTGCCATTAATTTTGTTATCACAAGCAGGAAGATCATTTGTGAATCCAACAATTTTTCCTTCATCAATTAGAATATTTTTGTCTACCATTCCTTGTGGAAGTATAATATGTGAATCAGTAATTACAGTATCATACGTCATCTAAAAATTTTATACTTGGCAGTCTATTATGCGTTGAGATTGAAATTATTTTATTTACATTAAACAAAAAAGCTTGATTATGATAATCAATTTAGATTTTTTGGATATGTATTATAATCATGTTTTTGTTCATAAAATGACAAGAATGCCAGTTTGGATCCAAAAATATAAAAAAAATTCCTCAGTCTTTATGCTCTAAACTAACATACTACTAACATGATTGGACACAAAGCAATATTTTTTGTTCCTGTAAGACCAAGTAAAAGATCATCCGATGATGAAGATTTTGATGATTAAATGATTAATTGGAATACACGGGCACTTGAGAGAATGAATAAAAACACAATGTAAAGTAATAACTCAAGGGCCGGTGGTTTAGGGGTATAATGCCTCGTTCGCAACGAGGATGTCGAGGGTTCGATTCCCTCCCGGTCCACTTTTCAAGAAAACTATTATACAGAATCAAAAAATACTAACGCCATGGAAGTTTTTGATGGTAAAAAAGCTGCACAAGATTACATGTCAAAGCATACACTTGCATTCTCAACTCCAGAATTAACTCTAATGAGATTTGCTTTTTGGCTAGGAGATTCAGTTCCAGATCCAAAAAATGATGGAAAAGGAATTCCAAGAATGATGACGTTTTTGACAGAACAAGATTTTGAACCTGTTTTAATTGATGATGACAAATATGAACCATCAGGAGCAGTTAGAAGTTCAGCAATCGTTGGAAACGCTTACAGTGAACAAAGTACAGATGGAAAGTTTTGTTCTGAATGTGGTTCAACTCTTTCAGCAACAGCAAAGTTCTGTCCTGAATGCGGTTCAACACAAGAATAAAATGATTTTCTTAATTTTTATGCTTTAGCTCCACACTTTGTGCAGAACTTGGCATTAGATCTTAGTTCAGCACCACATGAAGAACATCCATTTCCACTTGGTGAAGTTACAGTTCTTCTTGGCATCAAAGATTGATCAGGTGTTGGTAAAGTTCCAACGTCTCCAAATGCTTCTTGTGCAGAAACAATTCCTGGCGGACCTGCTCCACCAACTGGATTTTCTGCAGTTCCTGATCTTGGTGGCATTCCCATTCCACCTGCCATCATTCCAGGATTACCCATTCCTGGCATCAACCCAGGGGACTGTGTAGTACTAGAACCAGAACCCATTGATTTTTTCATTTCAAAGATTACTTTGATTGCTAGAAATTCTAATGCAGAATATGCTACTACATAATCACCTAATTTTTGGAAGAATTCTTTGTCACTTAGTTGACCTTTCTTGTACATGTTATTAGTATCTAGAAATGATTCATAGTATCCTTGAGATTCATCAAACAAACTCTCCAGTTTATCATATAGCATGTTTAGTGTATCTACTTCACCAAATGACATGGTCTCACTCCATTTTTAGGAATATTAATTACTTTAGGATCAAAAAAGAGAAAAAACGTGTTCGGGATTTATGCAAGTGCTCTATCAATCATACTTTTGTATGATTCTTTAGAAGCAGCGCCTACTTGCTGACTAACTATTTCACCGTTCTTAAGGAGAATTAAGGTTGGAATACTAAATACATTGTATTTTGATGCTAATTCATTAGCCTCATCAACATTAACCTTAACAAATTTTACTTTGCCATCATAGTCATTTGCCAACTCTTCAACTACTGGACTTACCATTCTACATGGACCACACCATTCGGCCCAAAAGTCTACAAACACAGGAATGTCAGAATTTATCACATCGACTTCCCAAGACTTTGCATCTGAAACTTGTGTAACTGCCATTGTACAGTTGTTTTATTGTCCGTACCTAAAAACGTTCACCAGAATTATCACCATATTTTTTGTTGGATAAATAATTTTGATATATACTTAAATGACGTTTTGATAAAACTCAGATATGAGTTCGGAGATTAGAATTAAAAAATTAAGAGGTTCTGGTGGCTATGTTATGGCCAAAGTTACTGATGATGAACAGATGAAAGGCAATCTAGGAGGGCCTGATCTATTTTTAGCACCTATAGGTAGATTAGATGGAGACAAAATTTCTAAACATTTTTGCAATACTTGTGAAAAAGAATTTGATGGCGCTCCAAAAATAGAATTTGAGAATCCTAATGAAGAAGTTGCAGAGAATTTAATTCTTGCAGAAAAAGGACAATACATATGCAAATCATGTAATTCTGCGATTGCAGAATATAGAGAATTCAAAAAACAAGATGAGGCAGGAGGTATTGGAAATGCAAAACCAGTTGAAAGTCAACTACAACAAATAGCAGAACCTGAAAGACAAGCTCCACAACAAATAGCTACACAACCAGGTCCGGCAACAGCAGTTAGTTCAATTGAAGGAAGAGCAGTATTTGATGAAAATGCCAATAAAATTGGAATTGCAAAACAAGTAGGTATTGATTCTACACAAGCAATGGTTCTAGTATTAACTAAAGATGATGGTACTGAAGGTAGTATCCCATGGAATAATATCAAAAAAATTGGTGAGGTGATTCTACTAGGAACACCAGAAGATACAGCTCAACCAGGAAAATGTTCTAGTTGTGGATTTGGAAACAAAGAAGGCTCCAAGTTCTGTGAAGAATGTGGAACCAAGCTCTAATAGCTAACAAATTTAATCAATGAATAAAGGATGATGTAATTGGCAAAAAGATCTATCTCAAAAGGAATTATCAAAGACATTGTCATCGTTGGTGTAGGAATTCTAATAATTTGGATAGGTCTACAATTAGTATTTGGAACACAAAATCCATTTTATGTAGTTGCAAGTGGAAGTATGATTCCAGAATTACAAGTATATGATGTATTGATAGTTCAAGGACATGTATCTTTTGAAGAAATTGAAATAGGAGACATTATTGTATTTAATCGGCCGTCAGACCATGATAGAGTAATTGTACATAGAGTAGTTTCAATAATTGATGAAGATCCTAAAACAATTAGAACACAAGGAGATGCAAATCCAGCATCAATTCCTGGAACTGATTTTCCAATTACTGAAGAAGAATACATAGGAAAAGTAGAATATGTTTTACCCCAAGTAGGATATGTTACCCAATTACTAAAACCGCCAATTAACTATGTAATCATTGCAGTTGTGATAGGAATAATG
>JADHUF010000052.1 GCA_016784625.1 Candidatus Nitrosopumilus sp.
AGCAAAGGCAGATAAACTAGCTGCTCAAGAAGCAAAGAAATTGCAACAGCAAGCAAAGGCAGACAAACTAGCTGCTCAAGAAGCAAAGAAACTCCAGCTAGAAGCAGACAAGGAAGCTAAACTTCTCCAACAGCAAGCAAAGGCAGAGAAACTAGCTGCTCAAGAAGCAAAGAAACTCCAGCTAGAACAAGAGAAAGCTCAGAAAGAAGTAGATAAACTTGATAAACTTAATGATAAAAAAGTTCAGAAAGAACCAAAAAAATCTTAGATAATAATGGCAGTAGGTATTCCAGCATTGATTATGCTGATCAGACTACGAAAATAATTTAGATTCTAAACTCTTTTTTCATAGTTTGATGCAGAAAATTCATGGATAGTTGTGATAGGCGTGTTCGTGCTTATAAAAATGGGAAAACTATGGATCAGTGCAAAGAGATTGCTGAATCTATGAATCCTGATTTTAAAAAACAAATTGAAGCAAATGGAAAAGTTCTATGGACTGAAATACTGACCCAAGTCGACCATGATGAGCTACTCTACAAGCTAACTCTCAAGTATCTAAGACGTGATGGATACGATATCGGAAATTACAAGATTCCTGAAGTCAAGAAATTCCACAATTAGGGTATTCTTAATTCTTAGTTTAGTGTGGAAAATTCATGACTGATGATAAAAAAATGAAAATCATCTGCAAATGGTGTAGTGTTTCTAAAATTTGTCACATCGTTAGTCAAGAAGTTACAGATCATCATGGACCATATGGAATAGATAGTGTCATGATGGCTAAAATCAAAATTCACAAGCATTTCAAAGGAAAAAATTATTGTAAAGGCTCAGATAGAACAATTACTCTACCTCTAGATGAGATACTAAATAATAAAAAGAATAAAGATTAGATTCTAAACTCTTTTTTCATAGTATGCTGTGAGTGTGTTATGGCTTATTCTAGGTGTGAAAAATGTGAAGAACTTCGATTTGATGATAAAATTAATCTTTGTGCAAATTGTGGGTATCGAATTTTAAGGACTAGTAAGACCTTTGAGTGAAAAACAGTAAACCTTTATTCACTTACTAGAAATATTTTACTATGGCAATAGCTCGAACACGAAGACATTATTGTAACAAGTGTAATCTAAAACGCCCTAATTGTATCTGTGAAAAATAGTAAATGAGATTAATAATTTAGATTTTAAACTCAAATTCTATATCTAAAATAGGACTTTTAGCATCAACTTAATACCTGAAATCTGATTAATGATTTATGAAGTTAAAAGTAATCCTAGATGATTCTGATGTTTCTAAGACTGGAGAATTTCCTTGTACCTCATGTCATACAAACTGCTGCAAAGAGTATGTGATATTTGTTAATGCTCATGATATTTACCGACTCTCAGTTGGATTGGGATTGGCCCCAGAGAGCTTTCTTGCGATTTATGGAGCAAAGGATTATGATCTTGGAATAAAGGTAAAAGAAGGTTTGTTAGATCTTGCTTTAAAACAAAAAGATGGCGGATGTATGTTTCTTGAAGAATCTAAAGATGTCTTTAGATGCACCGTTAATGATTTCAAGCCAGGAGTGTGCAAATCATATCCATTTCAAATGAAAAATGGAAAATTAATCCAAATGAGTGATAAGATGTGTCCTGTTGATTGGGATACTAAAGAATTTGAGGCTATGATGACAACTCATCTCAAAAAAGACGAAGATGAATGGAAGTTTTATGACAAACTTGTACTAGAATGGAATGCATTGCATTCCATAAAAAAACCACTATCTGCATTTTTGAAATTTATGCTAGATAGAGTAGTTTTAGAATTTACAAAGTCTTGATTTGATTCTAAACTTTTTATTCATAGTGTAATGTTCAATAATGTGTGAAACTAGTCACAACTATTTTTGGAGTTCTTTTGTTATTATTTGGTTTAGCTGTTTTAGGAATATCTATTTTTTCACCTAATGATACTCCACTAGTTACTGCTCTAGGCATAATTCTTGTGGCTATTGCAATAGGTTTGTTAGTTTTCTCTAAAATTTTAGAAGACAGAGAAAAGAAGAATTGTAATTGTTGTAAATGTAGTAATTGTAGTTTAGAGCATGAGCATTGGTCACACTAGTATTATTGACATCTAGGACATTCTTAATTTCTAGTATAATGTAGAAAATTCATGGTTACAGACGATGAAATAGATGAGTATAACAAAAAAGTAGATGAATACAATAAAAAAATTGATAAAGAAAATGCACAAGATGAAGAAACAGAATGAAGCCTGTAATAATCTCAATAATTATTGGTATTGGAATAGTTATAGTTGCAGCTGGATTTCTAAGTAGAGATATCCCAGTAGAGAAAATGATTCCAGATGATTTTGATGAATCTATAGTTGAATCAGCTGTAACTGAGCTGACTCCATCACAAGACTGTTCAGGAACTGCTAGATGCATTACAGGAGTAGTAACTAAAGTAATTGATGGGGATACCATCAAAGTGGATGGGCAATCTATCCGATTTGCATTAGTTGATGCACCTGAATTAAAATATGATGGTGGAGAAGCTAGGAACTTTATTGAAGAGCTTTGTCCTGTTGGCTCTACAGTTGTAGTTGATCAAGATGATAGTCAGCTTGAAGACAAATATGGTAGAATTTTAGGAGTGGTTTATTGTAATGATTTGAATCTAAACCAAGAGTTAATTGATTCAAGTCTTGGAGATCTTTACTCTGCATTTTGTGATCAAAGTGAATTTTCTGATGAACCATGGGCTATCAAACATGGATGTGTGGAAAATTGGAAAGAGGAATTAAAAGACTGAGAAATCATGGTGGATTCCGAAATAGCAAAACGTAACCATCAGAGAAATAAATCTGAAATTGTAAAACTAGTCAAAGAAATGTTCAAGCAAGACAAATGGGGTGATCAAGAATATAAGAAAAAACTGCAAGAGTTGACTCTAAAAGATGAAGAATTAGTTGCAGATGTTATTAAAAAAATAAAATTGGAAAGAGGATAGGCAAGCACAACAAGTTAAGAAATACAAGGCTAAACAACAAGACAAGAAAAGGGGAAAAAGCCAAAGAAATATTAGATTAAGAGGAAAATTTTGATCTGATTTACCTTACAGTAATTAGGTATTCATAACATTATTTTTCTTAAGATAGTTGAATCAAATGATGAAAATTTTAATTTTTACAGTTTTAATGATATTTTTAATTATACCTCAAATTGCATATGGATCTGAAATTTTAGCAGAACCTAAAAAATCATTATTTGGTCCTAATGATTGGATTCAGATTTACGTTGAAGTTGAAGAATATTCTGGTGGAGATGTAGTATGGGGTGTTACGCAACCTGATGGAATTGTTATAGATGGTTTTCTTCCATCTCTTCAAGCCTCTAAAACAACTCATTTAATTATTCGTGATGCCTTTGATGGGCAATTTGGTACATGGCAAATACATTATGAATACAATGATGCTGTAAAAACTATTAATGTTGAAGTAGAACCACTAGTTGTTTCAATAACTACTGATAGATTATCTTATCTGCCTGGAAGTACTATAATTGCTAAATTTTCTACAAACTATTACAATCCAATTGCAGCATCTTCTGAAACATTAACTAGTAATATTCTAAATGATGATGGATTTTCTGTATTACCTACTGATGAAATTAAAACAAAAATGTACCAACCTGTAATTGTTCAACATTTTTCAGCTGATGAATTACTTGACAAAAACTCTTTTGGCATCTTTCATCTGGTTGCAACTTATTACAACATCTCAGTTGATGCTCCATTTGAAATAGTAAACCCTGATTCGAGCACTTCGATATTTTTGAGTAGTAACAAAGAATTCTATTTACCAACTGATCCTGTGGAACTTAATATTGTCATGCCTAACATAAATGCCGATTCAGGAATATTATCTATCACTTCGCCTTCTGGAAAATTATTCACAAAGACTGTTTCCATAACAAATTCTCTTACTAGAGTCATTCTTGATGATATTGACACCTCTGATGTTGGAGTGTATTTGCTCCAGTTTGAATATAATAATAACAGCAACATTGGTTCTTTTGAAGTATTAGAAATAACCAAAGAAAATTCTGTTACATCTAATATCGAAATCACATTAAATAAATCACAATACCGACCAGGTGAATCAATTCAAGCTACAATTAGTACAGACAAACTAGTTGATGCACAAATTATCTATTGGTTTATGGATTCTTCTGGTAAGCAAAGTAGCCAATTTTCTTTTGTTAGTCCTACATCTGGAACATTTACAATTCCACATGTTTTATCTACTGACTTTATTCAAGGCCATTCAAAATTACATGTAAAATATGGTTCATCTGAAACTTTTGCACTTTTCTTTGTTTCTGGTAATGCAATGACTCCTGAGGAAATCAAAGTTACAGAGTATGCTGGTCCAGAAATTTTACTAACAATTGATGAAAAAAATGTTAATTTTTCTGAAATTGCTGATTTATCCATTTCTCCTAACCTTGAATTGTTTGTTGTTGATTCTGGTGATAAAAAAATCAAAGTTTTTGATAATAGTGGAAATCTAGTGAAAACTTGGGGAACCATTGGTAGTGGTGAAGGAGAACTAACTAATCCTCAGGCTATTCTTGCAGAAAAATCGTATGTTCATGTTTCTGATATTGGAAATTCAAAAATCATAACTTTTGATAATGATGGTAATTTTATTCGTGATTGGGGAAATTCTGGATTTGAATATCAACTAGTTCAAAACCCTACTGATATTGCAGTTGATGGAAATGGAATTTATTATATCTCAGATGGAAATCAAAATAGGATTCTAAAATTTGATGCAACTGGTAACTATGTTGGCGAAATTAATGAATTTTTAACTGCTTCAGCTAAATTTTCATCAATTGAATCAATTACAACTAATGGAGATAATGATATTTTTTTACTCTCTACAAAAAATAACCGAATTTTACATTTTCTAGATAACGGCGCTTTTTCAAAATCATTTGGAACTTCAGGAGAAAGTAACAAACAATTCCAAGACCCTGTTTCTTTAGAATTTTCTAATGAGCATCTCTATGTTGCAGATTCTGGAAATGATCGTGTTATTGTTATCAATACGACTGGAGATTACATTACAAAATGGGGAACATTTGGGAATGGTCCTGGCGAGTTTAATCATATGACTGGAATTGATGTTGATCTAAATGGAGAGATTTGGGTTGCTGATTCTAGTAACAGGATTCAAAAGTTTGCAGCAATCTCTGATGTATCACAAATTAAAGAAATAGTTCCTGAATGGATTAAAAACAATGCAAAGTGGTGGGCAGATGGCTCAATTGATGATAATTCCTTCAAGCAAGGAATCTCATTTATGATAAAAGAGAAAATTATTGCAATCTCTGATTTGCCTGCAGCTTCTGCTTCTGAAGACAGTATACCTTCTTGGATAAAGCAAAATGCAAAGTGGTGGGCAGATGGTGTAATTTCAGAAGATGAATTTGTTAATGGACTAAAGTATATGGTAGAAAAAGGAATTATTTCTGTAAGTTAGATTCTGAGGCTAATTTTGATTAATACATCAAATATCATCTCATTACTTTCAGGAATCAAAGGAAGGTAAGGAATCAGAAATTGTTCAAGTGAACAACACTGTTAAGTTCATAGAAAATTTCCTATTGTATTGAGTAATAGGCGTGCGGGGTTGGCTTTGATAATTGCTTCAGCCATTATTGGAATTATTACTGTATTCTTGGATAGTTTGCCAAAAGAGGCAATTATGCCACTCTTAGCAATTACTGGTATTGGTTTTATCATCGGTATATTTCTGCTAAATTACAAAGCAAAACATTCCAAACGAGATAAAGGTAATTTCAGAAGAACAAACACAAAGTCTTGGGGTAATTAATTCAGATTAGATTCTAAAAAAAGGAAAATTGAAATAAAAAAAGAGATTAGAGTTATCATGGACGAAAAATATGATATATTGCCAGACATACAAAACAGCCTAAAGTTATGGTGCTCTCAATATGATTTTCATGAGCCATACAACCAACAATTTCATGATTTTCTATATGACACTCTAGTACGAGTTACAGATATGATAAATTCAGAAAAAAATGAAACGGAATACACTGGATTTATAAAAAAATGGGATAAGATTGATTCTCTCAAAAAAAGAAAGTTTTAGAGATTAAAATTTCTCTATGCGTCTATTAGATTAAAGAAATTCTTTCCATTTGCTGCTGCTTGAGATACACATTTGACTGGTCCTAGTGGTTTTTTCTCCTCATTGACATCTTTTCTGAGATTCTGATTAGATAATCTCTGAACTACAGCTACTCGAGTTGTATGGAATTTACTAATACTATTTCCATCGATCTCAAAGGTTTCTGCAGTTGTGATTTTAACACCTGGTGTGGTGTCAGCTCCTTTTGTATAGTCTGAATCTTGGATGTCAATAATGGTGAAGGCCTTTTCGCCAATTTTTGTAAGTGATGCACTATCTCCAATTGTTTGGTAATCTGCTAATTTACTCATTCATCTTTCACCTCCTCTCGTCTTTTCAAGTGTAATTTGTAGAAATCTCATTTCAGTGAGTTCTTTTTTTTCTGTGATAAGAGGCGGGTTATTATGAAATTAATGAGTACTAGGGGAAATTTGAGGCTATTTTGAATAACTATGCAGAACTATGCAACTGTTTTATTAAAAATATGATTAGAGATTTTAACCAATCATACAATTCCCCTTCAGAGAATTAATTTAAAATCCTACTCAATCAAAATTGCAGGTTTGAATGGCCTTGCATGTCTTGCTTTTCCTTTAGGATCGTAAATGTCAGCATCTGATTCTGAATACACTGTAATATCCACACCAAATTCTTTCTTACCAATGCTAGATAATTCCTCAGATAGGAACTCTTTTTCATCAAATGAATCAGATTCTAGCTTCATTTTTTTAATCTCTTCAGACTCTGAATGCAAATCCTTGATTACTTTTTGGATATAGTCAGGCATTTTCTTGGCATCTGCAGTTTCAGGATCTGCAATTAATTCCTTCATCACTACTCCCATGTTGTTTTGACCGCCAACCATTATTCCTAGAATCTTGCGATAAACTTTAGATTTCATACTATCAGAGTTTACATAGATTACAATTTTTTGTGGAGTAATCTTTGTAATTTTTAGAATATTTGCAATATCATCAATTGTTCTCTTTAACAATTCTTCAGACTGCAT